>DATCLG010000043.1:0-9662 GCA_036564015.1 Longimicrobiales bacterium | reverse complement strand
GCACCGATCGCCTGCTCCACCTTCCTCAGGTTCTCCTGGTACTGCTCGGGGGTCAGCGGGACGTAGCCGGTCTCCGGCACGAGCTCCGCGGCGTTCTCCATGTAGAACCGGACGAACTCCACCACGGCCGGCTCGGCGAGCGCCCTCCGGTTCACGTAAATCAGCAGCGGGCGCGACAGCGGCCGGTACGTCCCGTCCCGGATCGTCTCCGGCGTCGGCCGCACGCACCCCTCGCCCCCGTCCACCGCGACCAGCTTCAGCGCGTCCTGATTCTCGGCGTAGTACGCGTAGCCGAAATAGCCCAGCGCGTTGGGCTCCCCCGCCACCCCCTGGATCAGCACGTTGTCGTCCTCGCTCGCGGTGTAGTCCGGACGGCTGGCGTCCTCTTCCCCGACGATCACCTCCGTGAAGTAGTCGAAGGTGCCCGACGAGGTCCCCGGGCCGAAGAGCCGGATCGGCGCGTCCGGGAACCCCGCCCGCACGTCCGACCACCGCGAGACCCGGCTGCCGGGCTCCCAGATCCGCTTCAGCTCCTCCACCGTCAGGCACTCGACGAACGTGTTGGCGGGGTTGACGACCACCGCGAGCCCGTCGTAGGCCACGGGCAGCTCGAGCGGCTCGACGCCGTTGCGCCGGCACGCCTCCAGCTCGCTCTCCTTGATCGGCCGCGAAGCGTTGCTGACCGCCGTCTCGCCCGCGCAGAACCGCTGGAACCCGCCGCCCGTCCCGGAAAGGCCCACCGTCACCCGGAACCGACCCGTCGTCTCGGCCACGAACTCCTCGGCCACCGCCTCGGTGATCGGGAACACGGTGCTCGAGCCGTCCACCTCCAGGCTCCCCTCCACCCGTGGACCGCAGCCCACGAGGCCGCCCGCCGCGAGCACCACGGCCAGCGTCAGCCGTCTCCCTGCCGATCCTCCGTGCATGACTTGCCTCCTCGGGGGGCCGCCCCATCCGCGAGACCCGGGACGGCCGCCCCGCCATCGTCGTCTCGCTCCAGCTCCCCGGCTCCATGGCCCCGGGGCGAACCCCCGCCCCGGCGCGACACGGCAGCCGGCCGGTTCGTGCGCGCGGCGCGGGAAGCAGACAGCGCATCCCTCCCCCCGCGCCCGCAGCCGCCCGGTCACCCCGCACGATCCGCCGCTCCCACGAACCCGGGTCAGGGTAGCGGCCGCGTGCCAGGAACCGGTAACGGCCATGTAACAATCGTGTAACGAAGCCAGGGAATCCTCGTGACCCAAAAGGCTCGGCGCGGCTCGAAAGGCGTGACACGACAACGCCTTGCGCGCCAGATTCCAGGAAAGGAGCAGAGGCTCAGACGCCGTGCAGCGCGACGGGGGCGTCCGCGGCGGGCAATCGGAAGCGGATGGTCGTGCCTTTGCCCAGCTCGCTCTCGGCGGCGACGTCGCCCCCCATGCTCTCGACCAGGTGCTTCACGATCGAGAGCCCCAGCCCGGTCCCGCCTTCGGCGCGCGAGCGGGCGGGGTCGACGCGGTAGAACCGCTCGAAGATGCGGGGGAGCGCGTCCCGCGGGATGCCGCTTCCCGTGTCCCGGACCTCGACGACGACCCAGCGTCCCGCCGGGTCCGGGGCGGCAGGATGGGAAGCGTGCCCGAGCGCGGCGCCGTGGCCCACCGCGAGCGGCTCCCCGAGCCTGCCCGCCCGCGCCCCGGGCACCGCCCCCGCATCGCACGACACGCCGACGTGCACCGCGATCCGGCCGCCCGCGGGCGTGTGCCGGAGCGCGTTGTCGAAGAGGTTGGAGAAGATCTGCCGGAGACCCGCGGGGTCGGCGCGGGCGGGGACCGCATCGCCGGGCTCCACGAGGAAGGCAACCCCTTTCTCTGCCGCCCGCTCGCGGAAGGGGCCCCACGCCTCCTCCGCGATCCTGGCCACCTGGAGCGGCTGGAGCTCCGGGCGCCAGCCGCCGGACTCCAGGCGCGAGAGGTCCAGCAGGTCGTCGACGATCTGCTGGAGGCGGCAGGCGTTCTTGTGGATCGTCTCGAGGAACTGCCGTTGCAGCTCCGGCGGCAGGTCGTCGCTGAGCAGCGTCTCGGCGTAGCCCCGGATCGAGGTGAGGGGCGTCTTCAGCTCATGGCTGGCGTTCGCCACGAAGTCGCGGCGCACGCCCTCGAGGCGCCGCAGGGCGGTCAGGTCGACGAGCACCGCGAGCGCGCCGGGCGGCGTGCCCGTGCCCGTCTCGAGGGGTCGCGCGGTGACGAAGAGGATCCGGTCATCCAGCGTGATCTCGGAGGCCTCGACGGGCTCGCCGCTGGCCGCGCGCTCGAGCAGCCGCCGCAGCTCGCCGTGGCGGATCAGCGTGGCGACGTTCTGGCCTTCCGGCGCGGCGGGGAGCCCGAGCAGCCTCCGGGCGGCGGGATTCAACCGCACGATCCGCCCCCCCGGCGCGAGCTGCACGATCCCCTCGCCCACGGCCCTCATGAGCGTGGCGATCTCGTCGCGCTCACGCGCCAGACTCGCGAGCCGGCGCTCCAGATCCTCCAGGAGCCGCCGCATCGCGGTCGCCAGCGCGTGGAGCTCGGCCACCCACGGCTCGGGGGTGTGCGGGGACGGGGGGCGCTCGGGCGCCCGGAGGAACTCGGACCGGAGACGATGCAGCACGCGGGCGAACCACCCGGCCAACGCCAGGGCCAGGATCGTCGCGCCCAGGAACGCGACCGCGGCCGACAATGCCAGCGTGCGCCGCAACCCGTCCGCGGCCGCGCTGGCCGACGCTGCCAGGCCGAAGTGCATCGCCGCGATCGCCAGCGCGGCGGAGCCCAGACACGCCGCAAGGAAGACGACGCGCAGCCGCACCCGCATCGGGCTCAATCCCCAGCGTCCCTGCCGCGGAACCGATACCCGAAGCCGCGCACCGTCTCGATCCAGGCCCCGGCCTTGCCCAGCTTCGCACGGAGCCGCTGGACGTGCATGTCGACTGTCCGGGTCTCGATCCGGACATGGATGTCCCACGCCGCCTCCAACAACTGCTCGCGGCTCTGGACCCGGCCGCGACGCTCGAGGAGCGTGACCAGCAGACGATACTCCGTGGGCGTCAGCTCCACCTCCTCGCCGTCCACCGTCACCCGCAGCGCGTCGAGGTCCACCGTGATCGGGCCACCCCGCAGTATGCGCGCCGATCCCGCGATCGCCGGCGAACGCACCCGCCGCAGCACCGCACCCACCCGCAACACCAGCTCCCGCGGGCTGAACGGCTTCGTCACGTAATCGTCGGCGCCCAGCTCGAGTCCGCGGATCCGGTCCGCCTCGTCTCGCCGCGCCGTGAGGACGACCACCGGGATCTCGGCGAGCTCCTCCCGACGCCGGAGCTCGCTCAGTACCTCGTAACCCGAGAACTCCGGCAGCATCACGTCCAGCACGACGAGATCCGGCCGCTCGTGCGCGATCGCCTCCAGCGCTTCCGCGCCGCTGGCCGCCGTCCGGACACGATACCCCTCCCGGGTCAGGTGATAGGCCACGAGCGCCGCGATGTCGGCCTCGTCCTCCACGACCAGGATCCGGGACGGCGTCGCCTTCCCTGCCGCTATCGCCATACCCGTTCCTTACCCTCGAACACTCTGCGATGCTCCGTCCTGGCTCACCAGGACCCGGTCGAGGAATAAGCGCTTCGCGTCAACGGCCGATCAAGCGGCTGTAACGATTCGATCACGAACGCCGCCGCCGGGCACCCCGCCGGGGCGCGCGACACGCGAGCTCCACGCGACTCCAGCGCCGATGGACCGCAAGAAAGCATCCCTTCCTCGCCCTGCACCCTCGACTGATCTGACCGAAAGTCGTTCACCATGACGCCGGCTTCGTGATCGTTTGGCCATCCGGCAAGACGACCGGATCCGGAAGCTGAAACCTCGCGTACTGCGTCGCTCTGATCTTGAAACACATGTGGGCCTCGCCCCGGAAAGCGTCATTCGCCCGTCCATGTGGGAACGCGACGCACAGCTTCTTGTCTGGCCGAAGCCTCCTGGCGGTGCGGATCGCAGGGATGAGATCCGTGTCTCCAGAGACGATCATTGCCGTGTCGCACGCGCCGGTCACCACCAGCTCGAGCAGCTTTGCCGCCACCGCCACATCCGTCTCCTTTTCCTCGTACCGCCGGACGCCACTGCCGCAGCTCGGACACCGAAGATCCTTACACTTGAACTGCCCCAGTTGCGGGATCACGCCGGTGGAAGCGATCGCAGCGACGTAAGCCTGGTGGCGGCGAACGGCCCCCGGGCTCACGGCCTCCCGGTGGTGGGCATACGCCGAGAAATAGTACACGGCGTCCAGCGTTGCCCCGCCTCCGAGAATGTAAAGGTATGAGTCGCACAATGCGCGCAGATCGAGCCACCGAGTCGGTTTGCGGAGCAAGCGCTCCGCGCTGCGGAGGGAATGGTACAGATTGAAACCGTCGACGAGAAAGACGACGCGGTTGGGCATGGAATGGGCCAGGAAAGCGAAACCCCCGGGGTCGCAACCCCGGGGGGACCAAGTGGTCTTCACCCACTTGGCGATGATCGCTAACCATAGATTGCACGGAACGCGCCTCGGCGTCAAGGGATATCCAGCGTTCCCCGTCGGACTGCAAACCCTGCTCGGGCTGTGGCCCGGATCGGTGGCTTTCGGCCGTCCGCCGGTCGGAGCCAGTACCCCGACACCAACCCCGCCCGTAGTGGATCCGGGCCGACGGCTCGCGTTGGATCCCCTTCAGCAAACCCGGAAGCCGGGACCGCCCCCAGAAGGCAGGACTGCCGCTCACGCCGGCGTCCGGGCCCGGGCCGCCTCGGTGAGCACCGCCGTGTAGGTCCGACCCCAGCGGTCCGTCGCCTCGACCCGCACCTCCCGCGCGGTGGGCGAAACCCGCGCGTAGAAGAGGTGCTCGTTCGGCATCGGTTCGACCCACGGGCGACGCTCCGGCTTCCCCGACCCGGAATGCAGCTCGACCGACAACGGGTCCAGGCCGAGCCGCCGCTCCATCGCGCCCCGCGGCTGGCCGTCTTCGTACAGGATCACCTTCCACTCGGGATCCCAGTTCCAGACGTTGGCCACGATCTCGTCGGGCGCCTTCGGATCCGCGCCCCGCGGGTAGACCCGGAGCTGCTCCTTCACATCCAGCCCCGTCCCCTTGTACTGCCACCGCAGCTCCTCGCCCCGGACCTCGTAGATCCCGTAGCCGTTCGGCGTCCCGTCGTGGCAGATCGGCCCACTCCACCACGCCCCGCAGACCGTGCCGTGCACGTGCTCCTGGACGCCTCCCTCGAAGACGTGCTCGGTTTCGTGCGTGTGGCCGGAGAGCACGTGCGCCTGGAACGGCTCCAGCAGCCGGTAGAGCGCCTCGCGGTTCCCCACCGAGATCGCCGGCCGCGGCGAGCGCTCGCCGTGCCGCCGATGCTGCGTGCACAGCAGCGGGATGTGCACGAAGACGACGACGGGCGAGCCCCGCTCGACGTACTGGAGATCCGCCTCGAGCCACGCGAGCTGTTCGTCCGTGATGTAGCCCAGGTACGTCGGCCCGTACCAGAAGACGTCGTCCAGCACGACGTAGTGCACCCGCCCACGGTTGAAGGAGTAGTACGACGGCCCGAAGTGGCGCTCGAAGGTCGCGGTCGAGGGGCCGTCGCTCGGCCCCCGCACCAGGTCGTGGTTGCCGACGACCTGGAAGAAGGGGATGCCGATCCGCGAGACGGCGCGCTCGTAGTCGGGGAAGAGCGACAGGTCGTCGAACATGATGTCGCCGCACGAGACCCCGAAGAGCGGCGTGTCCCCGAACTGCTTGATCACGCCCTGGAGATCCGGCACGGTCTGGCTGTGCAGGAGCTCCATCTCGTAGGCGTTCTGCGTCTGCGGATCGGCCAGCAGGAAGAAGGCGTGGTTCTCGTCCGAGGTCTCGAGCGGCTCGAGCTGGAAGATGGCGTTCATCTCGCCGCGGCGGTCCGGCTGGATCGGCTGGTAGAAGCGAGCCGTCCCCGTCTCGTTGACCGGGATGCGGTAGCCCGACGGGACCGACAGGTAGACGAAGCGCTGTCGGGTGGTCGTCACCAGCTCGTAGCGTCCGTCGGCGTCCGTCCTGACCACGGAGAGCCCGTCCGTCACGCTCACGTTGCGGACGCCGCGTCCCCGCGAGATGACCCGGCCCCGCACCCTCACGGGCGCGGCGGGGCGCAGGATGCGCGGCAGGGGCGCGTACGGGTCGGCGAGCAGGGTTTCGGGTGAGACGAGGGCGGCCGCCGTCGCGAGTCCCGCGTGCCGCAGGAACTCCCGGCGGCCGATTGCGGAGCCGAAACGGATCCTGGACATGGCTGGTCTTCCGTGATGAAGGAGTACGGTTCCCGGCCAGATCGGGTCGGCCGGGCGGATCGGTCTCGAGGTCGGCGGCGCTCTGGCCTATAATGCGGCGGAAGAACGCCTGCGATCAATAGTACGCCTGCCGGCACTCAGAGCCGGTTGGCGAACGTCAGGAACTTGAAGTGGCCGTCACGCTCGATGATCGGCCCCACGAGGCCGGCGTGCCGGGCTTCGCGCCCGTTGCGTCGGTACGCCACGATGCAGTTGCGGTAGAGCCGGTTGGGCCCCTGCACCTCGGGCGGGTGGGGGCACTCGACGCCCAGGACCTCGATCCCGCCCGCGCGCAGGAACGTGCTCAGGCGCCTGAGCCCCTGGAGGCTCGTCATCTCGAGCTGGAACCAGAGCAGCCCCGGGGGCAGCTCGTAGGGCGGCCGGGAGCGCGGGTCGGTGTCGTAGTAAAGGAACGCGAACTCCGCGCGCGAGAGGTGCATCGCGCGGAGGGCGGCGGTGTCGCCGCGGGCGGCGGCGGACAGGTAGTCCCGGACGAGCGCCTCGACGCTGGAGCGCCCACCCGAGAGGCGGGTGGGCCGGTCGGCGAGCCCTGCGGTGAAACGGCGCAGGTGCTCTTCACGCGGGAGCGCGCTGTCCACGTGCACCGGCGGGCGCGCCGGGACGCCTCGCGCCCACTCGACGGCGGACTCGCTGGCGCCGGCGCGATCGCACGCGGCCAGGCCGCACGAGGCGAGGGCGAGCAGGCCGAACCAGACGATCTCTAGCCTCATCTCCTGCGATCTCCCTGGTGGCCGGCGGACAGGCCGGCCCTCCGTCGCATCATACCAGGTTCAGACGAAACGGGATTGCTTCGGGAGGCGTGGCGCCCTGCGGACGCTGCGGCATCGGAGCTTCCACGCTGCGCCGTGCCGATGGTTTCGCGTGCCGGGGGCCACACCTGCCCGGGCCTGGACGCGTGTGAGCTTCGCCTCAGTCGGTCGCGAAGCTGGTCCAGCCCTGCCACCACCGGGGGCCGTTCGGGCTGGCCGCGCCCAGGTACGTGGTGTTCTGCCACGTGCCGCCGAAGTACCCCTGCACGCGCTCAGCCGGGACCGGCGAGCCGCCGGTCGTGACCGGCGAGCCGGCCGTCGGGGTGAAGTCCGGGTTGGCCGGGTTCAGGCTGACGAAGAGCGACGATGCCGGGCCGTCGATCTCGATCAGGCCGTGGTCCGGGAAGTTCGACTTCTTGCCGAAGTTGCTGCCGTTCTCCGGGTCGAAGTTGGCCCCGTTCTCGACGAAGGCGAGGCTGCGGATGTCCAGCCGCCCGGCCTGGCGGTTCCGGTCGGTAAAGGCGTCGCGGATGTTCAGGCCCGTGCCCTTGTGACGGGCGACGATCCCGTTGTAGAACGCGCCCGCCGTGCCGCGACGCAGAACCAGCCCGTTCGTGCCGGCCGGGAAGCTCGCCCCGTTTCCCCCGTGGATCACGGTGAAGTTGGCGAACACGGGGTTCGAGAGCGGCGTGCTCGCCGTGTCGGTGCCGACCACGCATCCGGAGACGCTCGGGTCGCAGCCGTCCCCCTCGAAGCTGTTGGGGTCGCCCGAGTAGGTGCCCGTCCCGGGCCGCGGGTCGAGCCGGGTGTTCTGGAAGGCGATCAGGAACTGGTTCCGGCCCTGGTACCCTTCGGTCCAGTCGAAGTGGTCGTCGCCCGCCTCGACGGAGACCAGGTACCGCGTGTCCACCGCGCCGCCCCACCACTCGAAGGAGTCGTCGAGGCCGGCGAGCGCCTGGACGTACTCGATCCGGGTGCCCCGCCCGACCGCGTACATCGAGAGGGCGTTGAGCTCCTGGCCGGCGCCACCGCTCACGTCGTACCCCGCAAACTCGATCCGGACGTAGCGCAGGCTGCCGCTCGAGTCGTTGTTGTCGGTGCCGCCCGCGTAGTTCTCGGCGACGCCGCCCGCCGGGCCCTCGGTGAGAATCGTGCTGCCGGTGCGGTTGATGATCCCGTTGCCGATGATGATGATCCCGCCCCAGTCGCCCGGCCGGCGGTGCCCCGGCGCGCGCTGGGATGTGAAGACGATCGGCCGGTCGGCCGTGCCCTCGGCGATGATCCGTGCGCCGCGCAGGATCCAGAGCGAACTGCCGGGAACGAGCGTGTCCCCGACGATGATCGTGCCTGGCTCGATCGTGAGCGTGGCCCCGTTCGTCACCTTGACGTACCCGCTCAGGACGTAGACCTCCGCCGAATCGGGAGAGAGGGTGCGGTCGGTCGTGATGTTCCCGGTGAGAACGATCGCGTCTGCCGGGTCGTTCCCCTCCTGCGGCCCGGCCGGCTCATCATCGCTGCAGGCCAGGACGCCGGCCAGGGCCAGGCCCAGGACGGCCGCCCGGATGGTCGGAATCGATGTCGCCGTCATGCATTCGCTCCTTTCCTGTTCTGGAGGATTCCCGTGGGACCAGGGCGCCGGCAGGAACGCGGCCCCCGGTCTCACCGCGAAGATGCGAGCCGACGGTCACGGCGGTGTCACGGGTTCGTTCCAGTCGTGGGACCGCTCCGGAACAGCTTTCACAGGCGCACGGAGCCTCCCACCGCGAGCGTCCGTCCGGTGGTGTAGCGGTGCCGCGCGACCGTGCCCTGTCGCAGCTCGACGGGCCGGTCGAGCAGGTTCTTGCCGTCCAGCCGGAGCACGACCCGGTCGGAGACCGGGTACTGGAGGGACAGGTCGAGCATCGGGCGCGGCAGCTCGTAGGTGTCCGGCAGCCCACCGGTCCCCACCTCGGTGATCCGCTTCCCGACCACGTCGTAGAGGATCGTCGCGCTCGTCCGGGGATCGTCGCCGGTCCAGGTGAGCCCCACGTTGAGGACATAGGGTGCCTGGCCCATCATCGGGCGCTCGTCGTTCGTCACGCCGGTGAGCTCGCGGTTCCCCACCCGGATCCGGCTCCGGACCAGCGTGGCGTTGGCGAATGCGGTGAACGGGGCGAGCGCGGGGGACAGGGTCCCGAGGCGTTTCCGGACCTCGAGCTCGACGCCGTAGTTCGTCGCGCCTTCGGTGTTGACGAAGCTGACCGCCGGGCGACCGGTCGACTCGACCAGGATGCGCTCGATCGGCCGGTCGAACCACTTCCCGAAGAGCGCCACCGAGACCACCTCGCCCGGGCTCGGATACCACTCCCACCGGAAGTCCGCGTTGTGGATCAGCGCCCGCTCGAGGTCCGGGTTGCCGAACACCGTCTGGCCGCCGAGGTACTCGAAGTAGGTGGTGCTGGAGAGCTCCCGGTACTCGGGGCGCGAGAGCGTCCGGGACGCCACCAGCCGCACCTTCTGCGTCGATGACAGGTCCCAAGTCAGCCCGACCGAGGGGAGCAGGTCGGTGTCGTTCAGCCG
>DATCLG010000042.1:0-47907 GCA_036564015.1 Longimicrobiales bacterium | reverse complement strand
CGGAGGCGGCGTTCCAGCGCGTGTTGCGCCTGGACCCGGAGAACCTGGTCGCGCTGCGTGCGCTCGGGGACCTGGCGCGACGGGCGGGGCGGCTGCGGGAGGCGCTCGACTACTACGAACAGCTCTACGCCAGGGACCCGTCGAGCGCCGAGCTGGAGGCGATCATTCGGGAGCTTGCCGACGCCATCCGGTCGGCCGAGGACGCCGTCCGGTCGGCCGAGGACGCCGTTGCTCCGGAGCACGGCATCGTCGTGGGCTCGGCGGTCGTCGGGGCGGAGCAAGCTGCCGCGGCGGTGCAGGCCGCGGCGGAAGGGACGGCGGCGCCGCAGGCCGAGGCGGAAGCGACGACGGCAAGCTTCGCCGGGCCGGAACCGGCAGCGCGCGCTGAGGAAAGCGTCGCGGCCCGCGCCGCGGCGGTCGATGCCGCGAGCACCGCGGCAGAGGGCGCCGCCCGCGAGGAGGGGGAGGCGGCTCACCACGCCATGCCTGCGGCGTGGTTCGCGGCGACGGGAGGGCTGGAGGCAGCTCCAGCGGTAGCGGCCGAGGCCGTGGAGGAGCCCCGGACGGTGGAGGAGGTCGAGGCGGCGGGAGGAGACGGTCCTGCCGGGGTCGCCGAACCCGCACCGTGGGCTGTGGCGGCCGCTGAGGGTGGAGCCGATCTGGCCGAGGCGCCGGCGCCGCCGCCGGTCGCGGATGAGGCGCTCCCGGCGGCCGAGCCGGGGCCCGGTGCCCTGGAGTCCGGGGCGGCGGCAACAGCGACGGCTGTAGGGCCCCACCATGCGGGGCCGTCCGTGACTCCGGGCGCGGTGAGCGGCGTGGCGCCGACGGAGGCCGCCCCGGAGCCGGAGGCGTTCGCGGCCGCGCAGGACGCAGGCGCGGATGCCGCGGACGCAGGGCTTCCGGAGGCCCGGGCAGACGCCGGGGCCGGGGCCGCGTCCGCCGCGGACGCCGGGTCGGCCGACGAGGTCTTCGAGGAGCTCGACATCGAGGTCGGCGCGCTGACCGATCTACCGCCGGGCAGCCACACGCTCATCTTCGAGGACGATTACCTGGACCCCGAGTCGGCGACGATCCCGCTGGAGGCCTGGACTCCGCTGACGGAGGAAGAGGTCCAGCAGGAGCCGGCAGCGGTAGGCGCCGGGGCGACGGAGCCCGATGCCGGCAGCACGGGAGGCGCCGAGGCGGACGCAGCCGCGGCTGCGGAGCACGCGGATGACGTGCAGGCGGGTCCGCGAGAGGGGGTGGAGGCCTGGCCGGCGGCGGCCGAGGCGGTCGAGGCCAGGCCGCATGCCATGGACGTGGTCGAGACGCAGGCCTTTGCTGCGGAGCCTGTCGAGACCCAACCGTTTGCAACGGAGCCGGCCGGGACGCAGCCGTTCGCTACGGAGCCGGTCGCAGCCGGGCCGCTGGCAGCGGAGCCGGCCGAGGTCCGGACGCCTGAACTGGCAGGGGCGGTGGCCGAGCCGACCGACGCCGGCGTCGAGCCGGTGGCAGCGGAGCAGAGCCCGGCCGAGCCGTGGGCGGAAACGGTCGGAGTCGCCGCGTCGGCGGAGCCGGAGGGCGCCAGCGACGCGTCGGGTCCAATGGCGGGGATCGGGGATGCCAGTGCCGCGGCGCTCGTGGCAGAGGCGAGCGATGCGGCGGCGACTCCTGTGATCGAGCCCGGCGATGCCGGGGTGGTGACCCCGGTAGCGGAGGCCGACGCTGCCGTTGCGTGGCGCCCCGTGGCAGAGCCCGAAGCTGCCGGGGTAGCCATCCCCGCGGTCGAGGCAGGCGAGATCAGGCATGCGACCCCGGTGGTCGAGGCCGGCGCTGCCGGTGCCGCGGCGCACGTGGCAGAGGTCGGCGCGGCCGGCGCGGGGGCGCCCCCCGTGGCCGGGGCCGGCGACGCCGCACCGAGCCCGCCGGCAGGGATGGTGGCCGGGCGGGGCGGCTACCCGGCCGGCGACGACACGGGCGTGGGCGCGGCAAGCTGGGAGGCAGGCGGGGTTGACGAGGGCGCCGGTCTGGCCGCGGCGGCCCTCGCGAGCGAGCCGGCGGCTAAGCGCGTCGAGCGAGCGAGAGAAGCGCCGGGCGACGAGGTCGTGACGGAGACGCTCGCCGAGCTCTACCTGTCGCAGGGTCTCGTGGACCGCGCGGTGGCGCTTTACCGGCAGCTCGTGGCGACGCGTCCGGGCGATGCGCGGCTGGAGGCGCGGCTCCGGGAGGCGGAGGCGCGGCTCGCCAGCGGGGCCGGGACGGAGAGCGGGTCGGGTTGGGAGGTGGTCGAAGCCGCCTGGAGCGCGCCCGTCGCGATGGGAGGAGCGCGGGTGGAGGAGGTGGAGGCGATGTGGACGGGCGGCGAGGGCGCGCCCGTCGCGGGTGTGAGCCCGTACGCGTGGCCGGAGCAGGGCCAGGCGGAGGTAGAGGGCGTGCCGGGCGAGCCAACGGTCGGCGAGTACCTGGCACGGCTGCTCAACTGGAAACCCCGGGCGCAAGCGGAGGCGGAGGAGGGTGAGGCCGCTACGGAAAACGCGGCGGCGCAGGAGGTGCAGCCGCACGGGGTGTCGGCGGCGAGTGGGGCGGCGGCGGAACGGCGGGAGGCGGATGACGACGATGATGACCTGGAGATGTTCCGGGCTTGGCTGCAGAGCTTGAAGCGTTGAGGGTCGGCGTTCTGCACGGCCCGAACCTGAACCTGCTCGGCCGGCGCGAGCCGGAGATCTACGGGCGCGCGACGCTGGGCGAGGTGAACGAGGCGTTGCGTGCGGTGGCGGGCGAGCTCGGCGTGGAGCTCGAGATCTTCCAGTCGAACGGCGAAGGAGAGCTGGTGGACTGGATCCAGACGAGCGCCGAGCGGGTTTCGGGGTACGTGGTCAATGCGGGTGCCTACACGCACACGAGCGTGGCGATCCTGGATGCGCTGGTCGGCGTGGCCCGGCCGTTCGTGGAGGTTCACATCACGAACACGCAGGCGCGCGAGCCGTACCGGCATCGTTCGCTGCTTGCGTCGCGAGCGGTGGGCACCGTCGCGGGTTTCGGAACAGAGAGCTACTTGCTGGGACTGAGGGGTCTCGTGGCGCATCTCCGCGCCGCCCGGTGAGGGCAGCGCGATCGCGCACCGGGAGGGACTGGCGGAGCGTTCGAGCCCGCCGGCGCGTGGTCCCGCAATTCAGAAGGGAGGGGACGGCATGCCGAAGAGCGGAGAGCAGCCGTCGGCGACGCGGCGGTCGAGCACCGGCCGCAAGGCAACGGGGGCGGTGGGGCACAGGACGCGGTCGGGGACGACGAGCGGCGAGCGCGCGCGGAGCGTCGCGGCGGATGGAGCCGACGCGCAGGGCAACGCGCTGGAGAACGGGAAGGGAGGACGAGGTCCGGGTTCTATCAGCCCGATGATCGAGATCGATTTCTTGCGGGCGCTGATCGCGGTGGTCGACGAGAGCGGGATCGACTCGCTCGAGATCGCGCGCGCCGGGACGCGCATCCGCATTTCGAAGAGCCCGGCGTTCGTCGCCGGGCCTGCAATGCCGGCGCCGGTCGCGCCGGTCGCGGCGCCGGTGATCGCAGCGCAGGCCGGCGGCGTCGTAGCCCCGCCGGGGCCCGCTCCGGCCGCTTTGCCGGAAGCCGCGCCGGCTGCGCCTGCCGCCCCGGCACCTGAGCCGGCACCCGCGCCGGCGCGGGAGCTGTTCGAGGTCAAGTCGCCGATGGTGGGCACGTTCTACGCGGCGCCGGCCCCGGAGGCGCCGCCCTACGTGGAAGTGGGGAGCACGGTGACGAAGGGCCAGACGCTCTGCATCCTGGAAGCGATGAAGCTGATGAACGAGCTCGAGTCCGAGATCGACGGGATCGTCCGGGAGATCCTGGTCGAGAACGCGGAGCCCGTCGAGTACGGGCAGGTCCTGTTCCGGATCGAGCCGATCGGCCCACGTTCCTGAGTCACCTCCGCCCGTCTCCTCCCCGACACGGCAGTCGTATGGACCCCGGGCCGCGAGGGTGGTCATCTCCGCTCGCCGATCGACGGGGCGGGAGGAGCGGGCGGAAGGCATCGGGAGCGACGCGACTGCACGCAATCCCATGTTCAGAAAGATCCTGATCGCGAACCGGGGCGAGATCGCGCTCCGGGTGATCCGCGCCTGCCGGGAGATGGGCATCCGGACAGTCGCGGTATACAGCGAAGCGGACCGTGACTCGCTGCACGTGCGCTTCGCGGACGAGGACGTTTGCATCGGCCCGGCGCCGGCGCGGGAGAGCTACCTCAACATCCCCCGCATCATCGCGGCAGCGGAAGTGACGGGGGCGGAGGCGATCCATCCCGGTTACGGGTTCCTCGCGGAGAACGCGGAGTTCGCGGAGATCTGCGAACGTTCGGACATCGTCTTCATCGGGCCGACGGCCGAGCAGATTCGCCAGATGGGGGACAAGGCGGTGGCGCGGCGGACGATGGCGGCGGTGGGGGTCCCCACGGTGCCGGGGAGCGAGGGCGCGGTGTCGAGCGTGGACGAGGCGCTCACGATCGCGCGCGAGATCGGGTTCCCGGTGCTGATCAAGGCGGCGGCCGGCGGCGGTGGCAAGGGGATGCGGGTGGCGCCGGACGAGTCGAGCTTCGCGGCGCAGTTCCAGATGGCGCAGCGCGAGGCACAGGCCGCGTTCGGCGATCCGTCGGTCTATCTGGAACGCTATCTGGCACGGCCGCGGCACATCGAGCTCCAGATACTGGGGGACAAGCACGGCCGGGTGGTGCACCTGGGCGAGCGGGACTGCTCGATCCAGCGCCGTCACCAGAAGCTGATCGAGGAGGCGCCATCGCCGGCGCTGACGCCGGAGCTGCGGCAGGCGATGGGCGAGGCGGCGGTACGCGGGGCGGAGGCGATCGGCTACATCTCCGCGGGGACGATCGAGTTCCTGCTGGACGAAGATGGCCGCTTCTACTTCATGGAGATGAACACGCGGATCCAGGTCGAGCACCCGGTGACGGAGCTGGTTACGGGCGTGGACCTGGTGAAGGAGCAGATCCGGATCGCGGCGGGCGAGCCGATGTCGGTACCGAACGACCGCCCGCTGGAGCTGCGGGGGCACGCGATCGAATGCCGGATCAACGCGGAGGATCCGGCGCACAACTTCCAGCCGAGCCCCGGGACGATCACGATCTTCCATCCGCCGGGCGGGCCGGGCGTGCGGGTCGACACGCATGCCTACGCCGGCTATCGCGTCCCTCCGCATTACGACTCGCTGATCGCAAAGCTGATCGTGCACGGGAACACGCGCGAGGAGGCGCTGGCCAGGATGCGCCTGGCCCTCGAGTCGTTCATCATTGAAGGTGTCCAGACGACGATCCCGTTCCTGCTGGAGCTGATCCAGGATCCGGATTTCGTCGCGGGCCAAGTGGACACGAAGTACCTCGAGCGTCGAATGGCGAGCCGGGCGGCGGTGGGGTCGTGAGGATCGACGTTTACTTCACGCCGGGGGAACTGGCCGCGAGCGAGCTGAGCGGCCGGGTCGCAGTGGTGATCGACGTGCTCCGGGCGACGAGCACGATCGTGGAGGCCCTGGCGAACGGGGCGCGCGCGATTTTTCCGACGCAGACGGCGGACGACGCGGTCCAGCTCGCGCAGGTGTTGGGGCGTGAGGACGTGCTGCTTTGCGGAGAGCGGCGCGGCCTGAAGATCCCGGGGTTCGACCTGGGCAACTCGCCGCTGGAGTTCACGGCAGACCGGGTCGCGGGCAAAGTGCTCGTGATGGCGACGACGAACGGGACGCCGGCGTTGTCGACGTGCGCGGGTGCGAAACAGGTCGTGATCGCGGCGCTGGCCAACCTGGACGCGGTGGTCGCAGAGCTGGCGGGGGCGGGTGAGGACGTCGCGGTGGTGTGCGCGGGTCGCGAGCGGCGCTTCGCGCTGGAGGATGCGTTGTGCGCCGGCATGCTGGCCCGGCGGCTTCGCGAGCGGCTGGAGCGCGCGCCACGGACGAACGATGCGGCGGCGGTCGCGATGTCGCTGGCGCGGCGGGCATCCCGCAGACTGGAGGGCTGGCTACAGCGCTCGGCTGCTGGGCGGCAACTGCGGGAGATCGGCCTCGGTGACGATGTGACGTATTGCGCGACCGTGGACCGGCACTCGGTGGTGCCGCGGCTGCGGGAGCGGCAGATCACGCTGTAGGCGCAGGCGCCGTACGGGACATGCTTTCGGAAGCGCAGAGGCGGGAGCTGCTCGGCATCGGCCTGCTGGCCGTCACGGTTCTGCTGGCGCTGAGTCTGATTCCGCCGGCAGTGCTCGGGTCGGCGGTGGAGAGCGCGTTCCCCCGGGGCAACCTCATGGGCGGCATGGGCGCCCTGATCTCGCGGTGGGGCTTCCGTGCGCTGGGCGTGGGCCTGCCCCTCGTCGTCGTGGTCCCTGCGCTGGCCGGCGCGGGTTGCTTCGGCTGGCTGGAGAAGGAGAACGCGATCCGGTGGGGCGCGCTGGCACTGGGGCTGGCCCTCTTGCTGCCGACCGGGGCGGCGCTGATCGGCCTCGAAGATCGGGACCCGTGGCTGGAGCCCCTGCCGGGCGCCGGTTGGGCAGGAACGGCGTTGGGCGTTCCACTTGCGGCGGCGTTGGGGCCGTTCGGCGCGATGGTGGTCCTGGTGTTCCTCTTCATGGCGCTGTGCGTGGGGACGATCGGCTGGAACCCGATCAGGGCGGCCGTGCAGGGGACGTGGCGGGCGGCGCGGAACCTGGGTGCGCGGCTGCGCGCGGCGTACGCCGAGGCCCCTGCGAGCACGCCGCTCCCCGTGACCGTGCCCGACGTGCCGTTCGGGGGCGCGAGGGAGACCGTGCCAGCCCCTGCGCCGGCCCCCCGCGCCGAGCCCGCGCGCGAAGCCAAGGCAGAGGTCCCGCGGGCGGGGCGGGGCGCGCGCCGCGCTGCGCCGCCGCCCGAGCCGGTGCTTGAGGATCCGGGGGACCCGGAGTCCGAGGACAGACCTCCGCTCTCGCTGCTGACGGAGCAGCCGCCGAGGTCCGCGTCGCTCAGCGATGAGGAGCTGGACCGCCTCGGCGAAGTCGTCATCAGCACGCTGCGCACGTTCAAGGTCGAAGGGCGAATCGGCGGCAGGACCACCGGGCCCGTGGTCACGCAGTTCGAGGTGATCCCCGCGGCGGGCGTCAAGGTGAACAAGATCGCCGCGCTGGATGCGGACCTGGCACTCGCGCTGAAGGCGCCGAGCGTGCGGATCGTGGCGCCGATTCCGGGCAAGGGCGCGGTGGGGGTCGAGGTGCCGAACCCGGAGCCGGAAGTGGTGATGCTCCGGGACCTGCTGGAGACGCCGGAGTTCCAGCGCAGCCGCAGCATTCTCCCGCTCGCGCTGGGCCGCGACCTCACGGGCAAGCCCTACGTCGCGGACCTCGCCCGCATGCCGCACCTACTGATCGCGGGCGCGACGGGCTCGGGCAAGTCGGTCTGCATCAACACGATCATCACGAGCCTGATCTACCGGCACTCGCCGCGGTCGCTCCGCCTTCTGCTGATCGACCCGAAGATGGTCGAGCTCAGCATGTACCGGGACCTGCCCCACCTCCGCCACCCGGTGGTGACGGACCCGAAGGACGCGGCCACCGTGCTGAAGTGGGCCGTGCTCGAGATGGAGCGTCGCTACGAGCTCCTCTCGGAGAACGGCGCGCGCTCGATCCTGGAGTTCAACCGGCGGGTCCTCGACGGTCAGACGCTGCGCCGGGTGGAGCCGGTGGGCGAGGAGGGCGACCCCGATCGCTGGATCTACAAGGATGGCCCGCTGCCGTTCATCGTGATCGTGGTGGATGAGCTGGCGGACCTGATGCTGTCCGTGCAAGCGGAGATCGAGAAGCCGCTGGCGCAGCTCGCGCAGAAGGCCCGGGCGATCGGGATCCACCTGATCGTGGCGACGCAGCGGCCGAGCGTGAACGTCATCACCGGGCTGATCAAGGCGAACTTCCCGTGCCGGATCGCCTTCCGGGTGAGCTCGAAGGTGGACTCGCGGACGATCCTGGACCAGAACGGCGCGGATGCGCTGCTCGGGAACGGCGACATGCTCTTCCTCCCGCCGGGTCAGGCGGACCCGGTTCGGATCCAGGGGGCGTTCCTGGCCACGGAGGACACCGAGCGGCTGATGGCGTGGTACCAGGCGCGCAAGGCGGAGGCTCAGCCGGTCGAAGAAGAGGACATTCTGGAGGTGGTCCGGAGCCGGGAGGCGGAGGAGGCCGGGGAGGAGGAGTTGGGCCAGGCGCCGGAGGACCGGGACCCGCTGTTCCGGCAGGCGGCGGAGATCTGCATCCAGTTCCAGCAGGGCTCGACGTCGCTCTTGCAGCGGCGGCTGCGGATCGGGTACGGCCGGGCGGCGCGGATCATCGATCAGCTGCATCAGGCCGGTGTGCTCGGCCCGCCGGACGGCTCGAAGCCCCGGGAGGTGCTGGTCGGTCTCGACGCGCTGGACGATCTGTAGCGGCAAACTCCTTGCTGGAGGAACGAAGGTTCCGGGGTCGTGTACCACCTCCGATACCGGGGCCTTTTTTTTGTGTCGGCGATGATGAGACGAGTTCTGATCGGCGTTGCACTGGCGGGCACGGCTGTGGCCATTGCCCTGGGGATGCGGGGACAGCTCCTGAGGCGGGCGCCGGAGGCGGAGCCCGTGGCGCGGGAGGCGCCGGTGGTGGAGCCGGTGCCTGTGGGCGAGGCGCCGGGGGCGGCGGAGCCGGAGGATCGGCCGTCGCGGCAGGAGGAGGTCGCGTCGTCGGGGGCGGAGACGGGGCGGCGGGCGGAGGCGGGGAGGGCGGTGGCCGGGCCGGTGCCGGCGCCGGCCTCGGCCCCGGTGTCGGCGGCCGGGTCCTCCGGGCAGGAGGAGGCGAGCCAGGAGCCGGAGGCGGCAGCGATCCTCCGGCGGGCATCGGCTGCCTACGCGAAGATCCGGTCGCTCCAGGCTGATTTCGTGCAGGAGCTGGAGAACCCGCTGCTCGGGACCCGGAGCACGGGGCGCGGCACGCTCTACCAGCGGCGCCCGGACCGTATCCTCCTGCGCTTCACCGAGCCGGCGGGAGACGTCATCGTGGGTGACGGCCGGCATTTCTGGATCTACTACCCGAGCGTGGACGCGAAGCAGGTCATCCGCGCCCCGGCGGGGGAGGCCGGGGCGGGTGGCGTGGATCTCCAGGCCCAGTTCGTGGGCGACCCCGTCACGCGCTTCACGGCGACGCTCGAGGGGAAGGAATCGGTGGGCGGGCGGCCCGCCCATGTGCTGACGCTCGTGCCGCGGCAGCGGATGGGGTACCGGAAGCTGAAGGTGTGGGTCGACGAGAGGGACCACCTGGTCCGCCGGTTCGAGATCACGGAGGAGAACGGCGCGGTGCGTCGCTTCGAGCTCCGGAACCTCGTGTTGAATCCCTCGCTCGGCGATGAGCTGTTCCGGTTCACGCCGCCGCCCGGGGCGCGGATCATCGACCGGGGCTGAGCGCCCCGCGGATTGATCCGGTCCCCGCCCCCGGGTATATTCCGGGCCCCGTTGCCCTTGCAAAATCGAGTCGCGGATGAGCCAAGCTCGGAACCATCGTCGGTTGCCGGTTCTGCCGGCCACAGCCTTGCCCCAGCGCGCGGACGGCGGCGTGGTCGGGCAGGGGGAGGCCCGGGTTTCGGCCGTGTCGGCCGGGGCTGCGGCATCCGCGGTCGCCGGGGCGGAGCGCATCCGCATCGGACTGGTGACGCTCGGGTGCGACAAGAACACCGTCGATAGCGAGCGGATCCTCGCCCGGCTGGTCGGCGAGGGCGCGTGGGTGTCGACGGATCCGGCGGACGCCGATGTCGTCCTCGTCAACACCTGCGGCTTCATCGAAGCGGCGAAGGAACAGTCGATCGACACGATCCTCGAGGCCGTGCAGCTGAAGGACGAGGGGCGGGTACGGGCGGTCGTCGCCATGGGCTGCCTGGTCCAGAGGTACAAGGCGGAGCTCGAGGCGGAGCTGCCCGAGGTGGACCTCTTCCTCGGCCTCTCCGAGGTGGATCGGCTGGTGCCTGAGCTCAGGGCGCGCGGGCTCCTGCCCACGCCGGGCGGGTTCGTGCCGACCATGGAGCGGCCGCTCCGGGTCCTGAGCACGGACACCCCCCACACGTCGTACCTCAAAATCAGCGAGGGCTGCGACCATTCGTGCGCTTTCTGCGCGATCCCGCTCATGCGCGGGCGGCACCGGTCCACGCCGATCGCGGAGCTGGTCCGGGAGGCGCAGGAGCTCGAGGCGCGTGGTGTGGTGGAGGTCAACATCGTGAGTCAGGACACGACGTGGTACGGGCGAGACCTCCTGCGCGGCGCGCCGGTTGCAGCGGGCGAGTCGTACTTCCTGGGCAGGCCGTTCCCGGGGATGGTCGGGCACCCCGAGCCGCAGACCGACGGCCGGGAGCCGGCGCGGGCTCGCGGCGCGGCCCCTGAGGCTGCGGGGAACGGAGGTCGGCGGGGCCTGCTTCCCGATCTGCTCCGTGCGTTGCTCGACGGGACGTCGATTCCCTGGTTCCGGCTCTTCTACATGTACCCGTCGGGGATCTCGCCGGAGCTGGTCGAGCTGATGGCGCGGGAGCCGCGGATCCTGCCGTACCTCGACATGCCGATCCAGCACGGCTCGGACCGTGTCCTCGAGCGCATGCGGCGCCCGGAGCGACGCGCGACGATCCGGGAGCGGGTGCGCTGGCTGAGGGAGGCGATTCCGGATCTCGTGCTCCGGACGACAGTCATCGTCGGCTTCCCGGGCGAGACGGAGGAGGACTTCGAGGCGTTGCTGGAGCTGCTCGAGGAGATCCGCTTCGACCGGGTGGGGGCGTTCGCCTATTCGAGGGAGGAGGGCACGCCGGCGGCGAAAATGCCGGGGCAGGTGCCCGAGGCGGTCAAGCGTGAGCGGCTGGAGCGGGTGTACGACCTGCAGCGCTCGATCTCGCTGGAGCGAAACGAGGCGCTGGTCGGGCGTGAGCTGGTGGTGCTGGTCGATCGGGCGGAATCCGAGGATGGCCAGGATGCCGTGGGGCGGACGGCCGGGCAAGCGCTCGAGGTCGATGGCGTCGTGTACCTGAAGAACGCGGCGGGCGTGCGCCCGGGTAGCTTCGTCCGCGCACGGATCCTCGAGGCACAGGAGTACGATCTGGTCGGCGAACTCGTGGGAGAAGGGAGCTGAGTGCGTAGCGGTGAGCAGAGCGCCCGGTTATTCCAACGGGCGAAGGAGTTGATTCCCGGGGGCGTGAACTCGCCGGTCCGGGCGTTCCGGGCCGTGGGCGGGGAGCCGTTCTTCGTGGACCGGGGGGCGGGTTGCCGCGTCTGGGACGTGGACGGCCGTTCCTACGTCGACTACGTGATGAGCTGGGGCGCGCTGATCCTCGGGCACGGGCATCCGTCGGTGCTGCGTGCGGTCGAGGAGGCGCTCGGTCGGGGCACGAGCTACGGCATTCCGACCCCGGCGGAGGTGGAGCTGGCGGAGCTGGTGGTCGACCTGGTCCCGTCGGTGGAGATGGTGCGCTTCGTCAACAGCGGGACCGAGGCCACGATGGCGGCGGTTCGGCTGGCGCGCGGGGTGACGGGCCGGGAGCTGATCCTGAAGTTCACCGGCTGCTACCACGGGCACGGCGATTCCTTCCTGGTGAGTGCGGGGAGCGGGGTCGCGACGCTGGGCCTTCCCGATTCGCCTGGTGTGCCGGCATCGCTGGCGCAGCTGACGCTCACGGCGCCGTTCAACGACGTGGCGGCGGTGGAGGAGGTCTTCCGGCGGTACGGCGACCGGCTGGCGTGTGTGATCGTAGAGCCGGTCGTGGGGAATGCGGGGATCATCCCGCCGGTGGAAGGGTTCCTGCCCGCGCTCCGGCGCCTGACGCGGGAGTACGGTGCGCTGCTGATCTTCGACGAGGTGATGACGGGCTTCCGGGTGGCGCTCGGCGGGGCGCAGGAGCGCTACGGGATCGATCCGGACCTCACGACGCTGGGGAAGGTGGTCGGCGGAGGGCTGCCGGTCGGGGCGTACGGCGGGCGTCGTGACCTGCTGGAGCAGGTCGCGCCCAGCGGGCCTGTGTACCAGGCGGGCACGCTCTCCGGGAACCCGCTGGCCATGGCGGCGGGGATCGCGCAGCTTCGTTTCCTGCGCGAGGCGCGGCCGTACGAGGCGCTCGAACGGAAGGCCCGGGCGCTGGTGGATGCGGTGGTGGAGAGCGCGCGCGAGCTCGGCGTGCCGGCCTGGGGTGCGGCGGTCGGGGGGCTGTGGGGGATCCACTTCGCCGAAGGTCCGGTGCTGAGCTACGAGGACGCGAAGCGTCGGGTCGACACGGCGCTGTTCACGCGGTTCTTCGCTGCCTGCCTGCGCCGGGGGGTCTACCTGCCGCCCTCCCCGTTCGAGGCGGCGTTCGTTTCGACGGCCCACGAGGATGCCGACATCGACTTCACGGTCGAGCAGCTCCGGGGCGCGTTGAGGGAGGCCGTCGGATGATGCGCGCCCGGCGCGTGGCAGCCGCACTGGCGCTCGCTCTGGCCGCGTGCAGGCCGGCGGGGCCGCCCACGGCGCCGGGCGTCGGGTTGCCGCGAACGGAGCCGACGGTGCGGGTCGGGATCGCGGTGGACACGCCGCGAGTCGAAGTCGGCGCCGGGACGGCGTACGAGATCACCGACGCGCGCGGCGAAGTGGTGGTGTCGGCGCGGGCGGAGGATGTCTGGACCTTCACGGCGGACGGGCGAGGCCGGCTGACGGGGCGTAACCAGGCGGGCCGGAGCGTCGGGCCACTGGAGCCGCCCGTGCGGGTTCGCGCGCGGGGCGCGGGCCCCGTGACGATCGCGGGGCGGCCGTACCGTGGCGGCGCGGTCCTGCTCTCCAACCGGCCGGGGCGGGTCACCGCGGTGAACGTCGTCGAGCTCGAGGAGTACCTGCTCGGCGTCGTGCCGTCGGAGATCGGGCGGCGTCCTGCGGAAGAGCTGGAGGCCGTCAAGGCCCAGGCGGTCGCCGCGCGGACCTACGCGATCGCGAACCTCGGTGGGCGGGAGGCGCTGGGTTTCGACTACTACGCCACCACGGCGGACCAGGTGTACGGCGGGATCGCCGCAGAGGACCCGGTCGTGAGCCGGGCGGTGGAGGGGACGCGGGGCGAGATCCTGACCTACGCCGGCCGGCCGATCCTGGCGTATTTCCATTCGACGTGCGGCGGGCGCACGGCCGCGATCTCCGAAGTGTGGCCGTGGCGTGCCCCTCAGCCGTACCTGCGGTCGGTCTCCGACCGGATTCCCGGGACCGACCGGCACTACTGCGATGCGTCCAACCGGTTCCGCTGGACGACGACCTGGACGGGTGAGCAGCTCGCCCGGATCCTGGCCAGCACGCTGGTGAACCGGGCCGGAGGGAGAGCGGGCAGCCTCCGTCGCGTCGAGCGGGTCGAGCTGGATGGTAAGACGGGCTCGGGCCGGGCCAAAGCAGTGCGGATCGTGGCCGACGGCCAGACGTACACGGTCCGGGCCGACTCCATTCGGTGGGTGCTTCGGCCAGAACCCGGCCGGATCCTGAACAGCTCCCTCCTGCTCTCGCTCGAGCAGGAGAGGGCCGGCGGCGAGGTTCGCCGGCTGGTGGTGCACGGAGGAGGCTGGGGACACGGGGTGGGGATGTGCCAGTGGGGCGCGATCGGGCGGGCCCGTGCCGGGCAGGATTACCGGGAGATCCTGAGCGCGTACTACCGGGACACCAGGATTTCCCGTCTCTACTGATCGTCCAGACAGAAAGGAAACGCGCTATGTTGCGCCGGTGGTTACTCGCGCTGTGCGTGTGGGGAGCGGCTTTGCCCGCGTGGGCGTCGGCCCAGTCGCTGGAGGACTACGATTACGAGAACCTGGCTCCGCAGGGGATCGGTCTCAATCTGGGCTACATCTGGCCGAGCAAGGTGGAGCCGACGGCCGTGTACGGCGTCCGGCTCGACCTGGGGTACCTCGGGCCCGGCGTCCGGGTCCAGCCGTCCGTCAGCTTCTGGAGCTCGACGCTCCGGACCGGCGAGCTGGACCGGCTGGCCGGCCGGCTCAACCGGCTTCCCCCGCTGCAGGAGAGCGGTGAGACGGTGAGTGGCGACGAGCTGGGGCCCATCGACTGGAGCGACCTCGTTCTCGAGCTGGAGGCCCACTACGTCTGGATCGCGCCGGTCGGCCTCATGCCCTACCTCGGGCTGGGCGCGGGGCTCCACCTGTTGAACGGCTCCGGGCCGGCCATCAACGACACCTTCATCGAGGACCTCCTGGACACGGTGACCGCCGGGGTGACGGCGCTGGCCGGGGTAGAGTTCCAGGTCTCCGGCCCGTTCCGCGTGCACGCCGAGGCGCGTTACACGCTGTTGAGCGACATTCACTATCCCGGCCTGGCGTTC
This sequence comes from Longimicrobiales bacterium, assembly GCA_036564015.1. GTDB lineage: Bacteria > Gemmatimonadota > Gemmatimonadetes > Longimicrobiales > RSA9 > DATCLG01. The sequence continues at coordinate 33,573 of DATCLG010000042.1, read as the reverse complement.
GGGGGCTCGTTCTCGTTCCCCCAGGCGGGGAACGGGACGGCGAGGTAGGAGGCGGCGGCATGGAGGAGCGGGCGGTGCGTGTCGCGGTGCTGGGGACGGGCGCGATCTCACAGGTGGTTCACCTGCCGATCCTGAGCCGGATGCCGGGGGTGGAGCTCCGAGCCGTGTGTGACACCGACCGGGCCAAGGCGGCGACCATCGCCAACCGGTTCGGCATCCCGGCCGTGTATCGCAGCGACGATGAGCTCTTTCGCGCGGATGACATCGATGCGGTGATCATCTGCACGCCCAACCACCTGCACGAGGAGCAGGCGATCGCGGCGCTGGAGTCCGGCAAGCACGTTCTGGTCGAGAAGCCTCTGGCCCTGGATGCGGAGGGCGTCGGGCGGGTGCTGCGCGCGGCCGAGCAGGCGGGGCGGGCGCTCATGGTCGCGCTGAACAACCGGTACCGCCCGGATGCGGCCGCGCTCAAGCCGTTTGCGGTGGGTGGGGAGCTGGGCGATATCTTCCTGATGAAGGGCGCCTGGCTGAACCGGAAGATCCGGGTGGTCCGCCCGACCTGGCGACACAAGCGCCGGACCGCCGGCGGCGGCGCGCTCATGGACCTGGGCGTCCAGGTGCTCGACCTCTGCCTCTGGCTGCTGGGCTATCCCCAGGTGAAGCGGGTGGTGGCGCACACGCATCGGGGCGAGGGGACGGAGGTCGAGGACGCAGCGACGGTGCTGGTCGGGCTGGAGAACGGCTGTTCGCTCTCGGTCGCGGTGAGCTGGAGCCTGGTCTCGCAGCGGGACCGGCATTACGTGCGCCTGCTGGGCACGAGGGGCACGGCTTCCCTTTCGCCGCTCGCGGTGTACAAGGAGCTGGAGCACCGGGTCCTGGACGTCACGCCCCAGCTCCCCCCGGGGGAGGAGAATGTGTACACGGCCTCCTACCGCGAGGAGCTGATGCACTTCGTGGGCGTCGTGCAGGGTGAGCGTCCCATCGAGCTTCCGTACGAGCAGGCGGATCTGATGCGGCTCATCGCACTGGCCTACCAATCTGCCGAGGAGGGGAGGGAGATCGAGGCGTGAAGTTGCTGCCGCCCCGCGGAGAGCGGCTCGCGCCGCTCCTTTCCGGGCTGCTACTGGTCCTCTCCTTCCCGCCGTTCCGGCTGCTGGTCCCGCCCTTCGTGGCGCTGGTCCCGCTCCTCCTCTTCATCGCCGAGCGAGCACAGGGGCGGCAGGGGAGGTGGGAGGCGATCCGGGCCGGGTATTTCGCCGGGCTCGTCTACTTCGGCCTCCTGCTCTACTGGATGCTGGTGGCGCTGGTCTACTACACGGCGCTCGCCATCCCGGCCTACGTTCTCACCGTGCTGATCCTGGCCGGCTTCGTGGCCGGCTTCGCGGGGGCCCTGCATTACGTGCTGGAGCGGACGCCCGTGCCGCTGGCGGTGGCCGCGGGCCTCCTCTGGACGGCGTTCGAGTGGCTCCAGGGGCACCTGAGCGATCTCTCGTTCCCGTGGCTGGGACTGGGGACGTCTCTCGCGGCGTTTCCCCGGCTGGCCGGTGCGGCCGACCTGGTGGGCGCGCGGGGGCTCTCCTTCTGGCTGGCGACCACGAACGGCCTGGTTGCCATGGCCGTGCTCCGGGCGCGGGCGGGCCGACCACTGGCGCGCCCGGTCGCCCTGACCGCGGCGGTCGTGCTGCTGCCGATCGGCTACGGCTTCTGGCGTGCGGAGACGCTGGTCCTGCGGCCCGCGGCCCGCGTCGCGGTGGTGCAGCCGAACATCCCGGAGGACCTGAAGCTGGACCGCACCCAGGCGGTCGACTCGTCGCTGGCCGCGGTCCGGGAGCTGGCGGCGCGCGTGCCCCCCGGCACGGTCGACCTGGTGGTGTGGCCCGAGGTGACGATCCCGGCGCTCATTGCGGAGGAGCCGTACCTGGCGGCGTTGCGTGCGGACGTACGCGCCGCGAGCCAGGCCCTCGAGGAGGAGATCCGCTCGCTGGCCCGCCTCATGGGCGCGCCGATCGTGGCGGGGGCCTACGGGCTCGAGATCGAGCCGGATGGCAAGCCGGTGTATTTCAACTCGGCGTTCCTGGTGGGCCCGAGGGGGCGGCTGGGGCCGCGCTACGACAAGCAGTACCTCGTCCCGTTCGTCGAGCGCGTCCCGTTCATCGACCCCGCGTGGCTCGAGCGTCTGATCGGCGATGTCCAGTACTTCGGCGGGCTCGGCAGAGGCCGGGACGCGCCGGCGCTGGGGCCCGAGAATGCACGGTTCGGGATCCTGATCTGCTACGAGTCGATCTTCGCGCCGCTGGCCCGGCGCTACCGAGCCGAGGGCGTCGATTACCTGGTCAACATCACCAATGACGCCTGGTACGGCCGCGAGCCGTGGTATGCGCGCACGACGGCGCTGTGGCAGCATCCGGCCCATCTCACGATGCGTGCGATCGAGCAGCGCGTGGGGATCGCCCGGGCGGCCAACACGGGGATCTCGATGTTCGTGGACCCGCTCGGCCGGACGTACCAGCGCACGCGGCTCTTCGAGCGGGACGTGCGGATCGACACCGTGTACACGACGGACACGGTGACGCTGTACGCCCGCTGGGGGGACTGGCTGGCCACCGGGGCGACGGTGGGCGCGCTGCTGCTCGTGCTGACGGCGCGTTTCGCCGGGGGGCGGCTTGCGCGGCGTGCGGAGGGCGTGGGGCGGCGGGGCTAGCGGGGCGGGGAACGGCCGGGGTCGGCGCTCGCCCGGGCGCCCGCGGCTTGCTTCCGTGGGTGGGATTTCGTATATTTCTTGGGCTAAGGCCCCTTGAGGGCCGTTCCTTTTTCCGACGAAGGTGGACGGCGATGAAGCAGGGGATCCATCCGGAGTACCAGCAGGCGACGGTGCACTGCGCCTGCGGCAACCGGTTCGAGACGCGGAGCACGCTCAAGGACATCCACGTGGAGATCTGTTCGGCCTGTCATCCCTTCTTCACGGGCCGGCAGAAGCTGGTGGACACGGCGGGGCGGGTGGAGCGGTTCCGACAGAAGTGGGGCGAGCAGCAAGAGACGAAGGCGTGAGAGAGAGCCGGGCTTGCTCCCGGCTCTTTTTGGTGCGAGGCCGAGTGTCATGTGGGAGGAGCGCGTTCAGGAGATTCTCCGGCGGCACGAGTTGCTGACGGAGCGTCTGGCGGACCCGGACGTGCTGGCCGATCCTGAGAAGTTGCGGGAGACGGCGCGGGAGCACGCCGAGTTGACGCCGGTCGCGGAAGCGGCCCGGCGCTACGCCCGAGTGCGCTCACGGCTGGCCGAGGCCCGGGAGGTGGTGGAGGCGGGCGGGGATCGCGATCTGGTCGAGCTGGCCGAGGCCGAGATCGAGGAGTTGACGGCCGAGGAGGCCCGGCTCACCGAGGAGCTGCGGCGGCTGCTCCTGCCGAAGGATCCGCTGGCCGGACGGGCCGCGGTGGTCGAGATCCGCGCAGGCACGGGCGGGGACGAGGCCGGGCTCTTCGCAGCCGACCTCTTCCGCATGTACACGCGCTACGCGGATTCGCGGGGGTGGACCGTCGAGCTGGTCAACGTCTCGGAGGGAGAGCTCGGCGGTTACAAGGAAGTGATCTTCGTGGTGCGGGGCCCGGACGCGTACGGCGACCTCCGGCACGAGTCGGGCGTGCACCGGGTGCAGCGGGTGCCGGTGACGGAGAGCCAGGGGCGGATCCACACCTCCGCGGCGACGGTCGCGGTTCTCCCGGAGGCGGAGGAGATCGACGTCGAGATCAAGGAGGAAGATCTCCGGATCGATGTCTTCCGCTCGTCGGGGCCGGGCGGGCAGTCGGTGAACACGACGGACTCGGCGGTGCGGATCACGCACCTGCCGACCGGGATCGTCGTGACGTGCCAGGACGAGAAGTCGCAGCACAAGAACAAGGCGAAGGCGCTGAAGGTGCTGCGGAGCCGGCTGCTGGACCGGAAGCTGGCGGAGCAGGAGGCGGAGCGGGCGCGCGAGCGCAAGCTCCAGGTGGGAACGGGGGACCGGTCGGCGAAGATCCGGACGTACAACTTCCCGCAGGGGCGGGTGACGGATCATCGGATCGGGCTGACGCTCTACCGGCTCCAGGAGATCCTGGACGGCGACCTGGACGAGCTGATCACGGCGCTGAAGCTGGCCCGGGAGGCCGAGCGTCTGGAGTCCGCGAACGTTGCGTAAGTCGGGAGGCGTGGCGGAGACTCCTCTGGTCCTGGCGCGGCGGGCGGCGGCTTATCTGGAGGGCAAGGGGATCGAGGGGGCGCGGCTGGATGCCGAGCTGCTGCTGGCGCACGTGCTGGGGGTGAGCCGCCTCGAGCTGTATCTGCAGCACGATCGTCCGCTCTCGCCCGCGGAGGTGGAGGCGTACCGGGAGGTGGTGCGGCGGCGAGCCAGGCGCGAGCCGCTGCAGTACATTGTGGGCTCGGTGCGGTTCCGGGAGCTGGAGCTGAAGGTCGATCCCCGGGTCCTGATCCCGCGGCCGGAGACGGAGGTGCTGGTGGAGGAGGTCCTGAAATGGGCGCGGGAGAGGGAGGCGCAGCGGGCGGATCGGGGCGGCGAGGATCGGGGTGGTGGGCAGGCCGGGGCCGCGCAGGGCGGCGAGCTGAGCGCGGTGGACATCGGGACGGGGTCGGGCGCGATCGCGCTGAGCCTGGCGTACGAAGGACCCTTCACGCGCGTGGTCGCGACGGACGTCTCGGCGGACGCGATCGCCGTCGCGGAGGAGAACGCCCGCCGGCACGGGCTGCTCGACCGGGTGGAGTTCCGGCGCGGGAGCCTCTGGAAGGCGCTGGCGCCGGGGGAGCGATTCGATGTCGTCGTCTCGAATCCCCCTTACGTGTCTGAGGCCGAGCGGCCCGGGCTCCAGCCTGAGGTCCGGGACTGGGAGCCGGCCACGGCGCTCTTCGCGCCGGAGGGCGGCCTGGGTATTCTGATGGAGCTGGTGGACGGGGCGCCGAACCACCTCAGGCCGGGCGGGCTGCTCGCCCTCGAGGTGGGGTTCGGGCAGGCGGGGGCGGTCGTGCGACGAATCGAGGCGACGGGCCGGTACGGAGCACCGCGGGTCGTCCGGGACCTGGCCGGGCGCGAGCGGGTCGTGCTCGCGACCCTCGCCGGTCTTGCCAACGGAACGGAAAAAAACAATCATGCTTGACATCTTGTTCGAGAAGGCGCGCGACCTCGGTCGCCTGCTGGGGCAGACGAACGAGTACCGGGCTCTCCAGCGCGCGAGAGAGCAGCTCGCCAACGACCGCGAGGTCAATCGGCGGCTGAACCGATTGGGCGAGCTGGAAGAAGAGGTGGCCAGCGCCCTCGAGCAGGGCCAGACACCGCCAGAGGCGGTCCGGGAGGAGTACGAACGGCTGACTGCTGAGCTCCAGACCAGCCCCGTCTATCAGGCGTTCATCGTCGCACAGAGCAATTTCGACAAAGTGTTGCTGCGCATGAACGACGAGATTTCCAAGGGGATGGAGGCGGGCGCACAGTCCCGGATCATCCTCCCCTCCTGAGGTTTGCTTGCATGGCAGGTCTCGAGTCGCTGCGTGGGCTGGTTTACCGGGTTCTCGAACCCGTCACAGACTTCCTGGCCCGAAATCGGGTCCACCCGAACCTACTCACCACGATCGGATTTCTCGTAACGGTCAGCGCGGCGCTGGCGTTTCATGCACACCAGCTCCGGCTGGCTGGTTTCCTCGTGCTGCTCGGCGGGCTCTTCGACATCCTGGACGGCCGCATCGCGCGGCTGACCCGGCTGGGCAGCAAGTTCGGGGCGTTCTACGACTCGACGCTGGACCGGATCAGCGAGATCACGGTCTACCTGGGCATGCTGTCGCTGTACAACGACCAGCGTCACACGCTGAGCGATGTCGGCATGATCTACCTGATCATGCTGGCTATGGCGGGGTCGCTGATGATCAGCTATACTCGTGCGCGGGCGGAGGCGCTCGGTCTCGATTGCAAGGTGGGCCTCATGCCTCGTGCGGAGCGGGTGGTGTTGATCGGCGTCGCCTCGCTCTTTTTCGGCGCGCGGGCCCTTCAGATCGTGATCTTGACTCTCGCGATCCTGACCAACATCACCGCCTTCCAACGCATCGTCTGGGTTTACCGCCATGCCGCGGGCGTGCCGCTGGATGATACGCCTGTACGGGCGGGTACTCTAACCGATGAGGAGAACCGTGAGTCAGCCTAGGAATATCCAGCCGGCCGAGGGCCGGCTCGGCGTGCTGCTGCCGGGACTCGGCGCAGTGGCGACGACGTTCATCGCCGGGGTGGAAGCAGTTCGGCGGGGGCTGGCGCAGCCGATCGGCTCCCTGACGCAGCTGGGGCACATTCGCCTCGGGAAGCGGACGGAGGGCCGTCAGCCGAAGATCAAGGACTTCGTGCCGCTCGCGTCGCTGGATCAGCTCGAGTTCGGGGGTTGGGACCCGATTCCGGACGACGCGTACGAGAGCGCGAAGAAGGCGGGCGTGCTCGAGCCCGCGCACATCGAGCAGGTGGCTGATTTCCTGAAGGGGATCAAGCCGATGCCGGCGGTGTTCGATCCGGCGTACGTGAGGCGGATCGAGCCGCTGAACGTGAAGCGGGGCCGGACCAAGCGGGATCTGGGCGAGCAGCTCCGGGAGGACATCCGGCAGTTCCGCGAGACGCGGGGTTGCAGCCGGCTGGTGATGGTGTGGTGCGGCTCGACGGAGGCGTACCTGCAGCCGAGCGAGGTGCACGCGACGATCGAGGCGTTCGAGCGGGCGATGGAGCAGAACGACCCCGCGATCGCGCCGTCCATGATCTACGCCTGGGCGGCGATCATGGAGGGGGTGCCGTTCGCGAACGGGGCGCCGAACCTGACGGTGGACATCCCGGCGCTGCAGCAGCTGGCGCGCGAGCGGGGCGTGGCGATCGCCGGGAAGGACTTCAAGACCGGGCAAACGCTCATGAAGACGATCCTGGCGCCCGGTCTGAAGGCTCGTATGCTGGGGTTGAGCGGCTGGTTCAGCACGAACATCCTGGGGAACCGGGACGGCGCGGTGCTGGACGATCCGGCCAATTTCAAGACGAAGGAAGAGTCGAAGCTGGGGGTGCTCGAGCACATCCTGCAGCCGAACCTGTACCCGGAGCTCTACGGGCAGGTGCACCACATCGTGCGGATCAACTACTACCCGCCGCGTGGTGACAACAAGGAGGGCTGGGACAACCTCGACATCTTCGGCTGGCTCGGCTACCCGATGCAGATCAAGGTGGACTTCCTGTGTCGGGATTCGATCCTGGCGGCGCCGATCGTGCTGGACCTGGCGTTGTTCCTGGATCTGGCGCAGCGTGCGGGGATGACGGGGATCCAGGAGTGGCTGTCCTTCTACTTCAAGAGTCCGATGGTCGCGCCCGGGCTGTACCCGGAGCATGATCTGTTCATCCAGCAGATGAAGCTGAAGAACACGCTGCGTCATCTGATGGGGGAAGAGCAGATCACGCATCTGGGTCGGGAGTACTACGAGTAGAGGAGTTCGGGCGGGGTCGCGGGCGTGCCCGGCAGGAGGCTGGTCGGGGTGGAGCGGGGCATCTTCGTGGCCCTGGAGGGGATCGAGGGGGCGGGGAAGAGCACGCAGGTCGCGCTGCTCGACCGCTGGCTGAGCGAGCGGGGGATCCTGCACAAGGTGGTGCGTGAGCCGGGGGGCACGCCGGTCGCGGAGGAGATCCGTCGGCTGGTGCTGGAGGGTGGGGAGGTAGGGGCGCGGGCCGAGCTGCTGCTGATCCTGGCCGCGCGGGCGGTGGTGGTGGAGGAGGTGATCCGTCCTGCCCTCGAGTCGGGGCAGGTCGTGATCGCGGATCGCTTTCACCTCTCGACGCTGGCGTACCAGGGCTACGGTCGGGGGCTGCCGCTCGACGAGATTCGCCGGATGAACGAGTTTGCGACCGGGGGGGTGCGCCCGGACCTGACCCTGGTACTGGATGTGCCCGTGGCGGAGGGGGAAGCGCGGCGGGTGCGGGCGGGGCGAGGTTTGGACCGGATCGAGCGAGCCGGGTCGGCGTTCCATGCGAGGGTGGCCAGGGCATACGCCTTGCTGGCGGAGGAGGAAGCGGGGGTGGAGCGAGTGGATGGAAGCGGCCCGGCGGAGAGGGTTCACGAAGAGATCCTGCGCCGGCTTCGAGCCCGGTTTCCTGAAACATTCGCGCTCGTACAGGGGTAGGAGATCGCGACGTGGGCCGGCCCTGAGGGCTGGCCTCTGAGCTCTTGGAGGACAGATGAAGATTAAGCGCTCGATCGTGGCGCCTCTGGTCCTCGCGCTCATCGCGTTGGCCTCGGGCGGCTGGCTATTGCAGCGGGGGGTGAGTCGGGACCGGAACGTGTACTTGCAGGCCCGTCTGTTCGAAGAGGTGCTGCATCACGTTTCGGATCGCTTCGTCGAGGAGAAGGATCCCGCCTCGCTCTATCGCATGGCGATCGACGGGCTGCTCCAGGAGCTGGGCGACCCGCACAGCGTCTTCATGACGCCGGAGGAGTACGAGAGGCTCCGGGTCCAGACGCAGGGGGAGTACGGGGGGCTGGGGATCCAGATCGACGTGAGGGGTGGATGGGTGACGGTGGTGGCGCCGCTGCCGGGCACGCCCGCCGAGCGGGCCGGGATCCAGGCTGGAGACCGGATCATCGAGGTGGACGGGGTCTCGACCAAGGGGTGGACGTCGGACCAGGCGGTGGGGCACCTGCGGGGGCCGAAGGGCTCGACGGTGAACCTGAAGATCGCGCGGGTCGGGATCGACGAGCCGCTCTCGTTCCGCATCGTCCGGGATGAGATCCACGTGGCCTCGGTGCCGACGGCCTACATGCTGGATGACCGCGTGGGGTACGTCGAGCTGACGGTCTTCAGCGAGAGCTCGACGCAGGAGCTGCGGCAGGCGATCGACCGGCTCCGGGCGCAGGGGATGCGCGGCCTGATCCTGGATCTGCGCAACAACCCGGGCGGGCTGCTCGATCAGGGGATCTCGGTCGCCGACCTCTTCCTGGACCGGGGGAAGCTGATCTCGGAGACGCGGAGCCGGGTGGCGAGCCAGAACCAGAAGTACCGGGCGGTAGACGAGGATCATTATCCGGGGATGCCGATCGTGGTTCTCGTGGGCCGCTGGAGCGCGTCGGCGTCGGAGATCCTGGCGGGCGCGCTGCAGGACCATGACCGGGCGCTGATCGTCGGAGAGACGACGTACGGCAAGGGCTCGGTCCAGACGCTCTTCCCGCTGTCGGGCGGGAACCACCTGAAGCTCACGACGGCGCGGTGGTACACGCCCCTCGGGCGCTCGATCCAGAAGCCGTACGGGATCGATCGAGACCGCGCGGTGGAGGAGGAGGTGGAGGAAGAGGAGGGAGCGGTCGAGGAGCGTAAGACGACGCCGAAGGAGACGTTCCGCACGCCGATGGGCCGTGTGGTGTACGGCGGCGGCGGGATCTGGCCGGACGTGCATGTGCCGTACGACACGCTCGCGACGGCGGAGCAGGAGTTCGTGAAGAGCGTGCAGAAGTACGGCTCGAAGTTCAACGACGTGGTGTTCGACTTCGCGGTCCGTTACGCGAAGGCGCATCCGGAGCTCAAGCCTGGCTTCCCGGTGGGGAAGGATCTGCTCGACGGTTTCTACCGGGCGCTGGGCGAGAACGGGATCCGCGTGGACCGGAGCCTCTACGATGGGGCGCAGCGGTGGATCGGCCGGCTCGTGGCGCTCGAGATCACGAACGCGAAGTGGGGGCAGCAGGAGAAGCGGAAGCGGTGGAACGCGGACGACCCGCAGGTCCAGGTGGCTGCCCGGCTGCTGCGGGAGGCGCCGGAGCTGAAGACGCTGTTCGCGCTGGCGGCGCGCTACGATGAGGCCAGCGCTGGGGATGCGGGGAAGAGCGCCGGGGTTGGCGCGACTCCGCAGCGCTGAAGCCGAGCTGAGCGCGGGAGCCCTGACCGACCGATGACGGCGACGGTGCTGCTCGCCCTCCTGGGCGTCGGTTTCGCGGTCGGTGTGCTGGCAGGGCTGGTAGGAATCGGAGGAGGGGTGCTGATCGTGCCCTTCCTCTATTTCTTTTACGGACATCCGGGCTGGAACGGGGTGACGGTCCCGCCGGGGCTGCACGCGACGCTGGCGCACGCGACGAGTCTGTTCATCATCGTGCCCACCGCGGTGCGCGGGGTGCTGGCCTACCATCGCTCGGGGCTGGTGGCGTGGCGCGTTGCATTGCCGATCGCGGGAGCGGCGCTGCTGGCCGCGATCGCCGGGGCGCGTCTCGCCCTCCTGCTTCCGGCGGGGGCGCTGAAGGCAGGGTTCGGTCTCTTCCTCATCGGATCGGGGGTGCAGCTCATCTGGGGCCGGACCCCCGAGCCGCGGCGTGAGCCGCGGGGGTCGCCTCTGGCGATGGCGGCGACGGGGGTGGGGGTGGGCCTGCTCTCGGCGCTCCTGGGGGTCGGCGGGGGGCTGGTCGCGATTCCGGCGCTGATCTATCTGGTGGGGCTGGATCTCCGACGGGTGGCGGCGACCTCGCTGGCCATCGTCCTGTTCGCCGCGATCGCCGGCACGGTGACGTACGTGGTCAGCGGCTGGGGGGCGCCGGGCCTGCCGCCAGGCAGCCTGGGCTACGTCCACTTCGCCGCCGCGCTTCCCATCCTGGTCGGGTCGATCCTCGCCGTGCGCTGGGGCGTGCTCATCAACCAGCGCCTTCCCACGCGACTGCTCCAGCAGGTCTTCGGCGTGCTCCTGGGCGTGCTGGGGCTCCAGTTGGCGGTCGAGAACCTGCCCAGGTTGTTCTGATCCCGGGGTCGCCCGGGCGGCGCGGCAGGGAAAATGCACCCGCGAGGGCCTGCGGCCGGGATCCCGGGGGAGCCCGGCGCCGTGGTCACGAATCGCCGACCCCCAGGAGGCCATGCCCTCGGACCACGTGTTGATCTTTGCCCGGCGGCCGGCGGCCAGTTGCCTGAAGCCAGGGCTCACACCGCCCCTCTCGCCCGAGGACGCGGCGGCCGTGTACGAGGCGTGCCTGAGGGACCTGATCGGGTTGGCCGCCAGGGAGCGGGGGCGCATCGAGCTCTGGTACGAGGAGGAGCCCACGGCGGCGGCGTACTTCGCGGCGGCGTTTCCATACCTGCCGTGCGCGCCGCAGGTGGCAGGGAGTCTGGCCGTGAAGCTCCGCGACGCGTTCGGCTGGTCGCTCCTGAGCGATCGGGATCGGGCGGTCGTGCTCGGCAGCGATTCGCCCGTGGTGCCCGAAGGCGCGCTCGGCGCGGCGTTCGACGACCTGGAGGAAGCCGACCTCGTGGTCGGGCCGGTGCGGGCGGGCGGGTGTTATCTGATCGGGATCCGCGGCCGGGCGTGGCCGCAGGCGGCCCCGCTCCTCGAGGATGCGCCCTGGGGCAGCCGCGAGGCGTGGCGTGCCCTGGTGGCCCGGGCGGCGAAGGAGGGGCGGGAGGTCCGCGTCCTGCCGGGGTGGTACGGCCTCGACCGGATCGAGGATCTCCGGCGGGCCCGGGAGGACGCACGCCCCGACTCGTACCTGGCTCGATGGTTGGCGGGGCCTGGGGGGCAGCCGTATATTGCGGAGTGATGAGCCAGGCGAGCTCGACACGTGCGGGGCCGGAGCCCCACTCCCGTCCAGCCCGGGCCAGGCCGCTCCTGCCGCCCGGGCTCGTTTTGGTGGTGGCGGTCGCCGCCATCAGCTGGGCCGGTCCGCTGGTGCGGTTCGCGACGGCGCCGGCGCTGGCGATCGCGGCCTGGCGGCTTATCTTTTCGGTCGTCGCGGTCCTGTTGATCCTGGCAGTCCGGTCCCGCGGCGCCGGCCTGCCTCGTCTCACCCTGACCGAATGGCTCCTTTGCCTGGCCGCGGGTGTCTTCCTCGCCGCGCACTTCTGGAGCTGGATCGCCTCGCTCGGGCTGACGAGCGTCGCCAGCTCGGTCGTTCTGGTGAACACCGCGCCTCTGTTCGTGGCGTTCCTCTCTGCGGCCGTCCTGCGTGAGCCGCCGGGCCGGCGGGTCTGGTTGGGGATCGTGGTCGCGATCGTCGGGGCGGCGGTGATCGGCTGGGGCGACTGGGGGCGGGGGCGGGCGCCGCTCGCCGGCGACGCGCTCGCGGTGGCGGGGGCTGTGTTCGTCTCCGGCTACTACGTGCTGGGGCGGCGGCTGCGGCAGCGGCTCGATCTCTGGACCTACACGGCGATCGTCTACGGCGCGGCGGCGGTGGTGCTGGCGGTGGTGGCGGCGGCGACGCCGGAGGTGGCCATGACGGGCTACCCGCTCCGGGACTGGCTGATCTTCCTGGCGCTGGCGCTCGGGCCGATGCTGCTCGGGCACACGGGGATCAACTACGCGCTGCGTTACGTGCCGGCGTACGTGGCGAACCTGGCGGCGCTGGGGGAGCCGGTGGGCGCGACGCTGATCGCGTGGCTGTGGCCGGCGCTCGGGGAGGCGCCGCCGGTGCAGACCGTGGTGGGTGGAGCTCTGATCCTGTTGGGGATCGGGCTGGGTGTCCGGGGGCGAGGGGATTCGTGACCCAGCGAGCCATGGATTTTCGGGGGAAACGGTGTTGATTGTTAACCCATCGCGCGTCGAGGCACGATGAGCGGGATCTGGGTGGAGGTGTGGCGCGGCTCTCTGGTCGAGTCGCGGCATCGCGTGAGCGTGGCGGTGGTGGACGCCGGGGGGCGGTGCCGGGCGGGCGCGGGGGACCGGGATCTGGTGACGTTTGCCCGGTCCGCGGCGAAGCCGTTGCAGGCGCTGCCGCTGGTGGAGGATGGGGTGGTGGCGCGGTTCGACCTGACGCTGGCGGAGCTGGCGCTGTGCTGTGGGTCGCACAGCGGGGAGGCGCAGCACGTGGAGGGGGTGCGCTCGATCCTGCGGAAGATCGGGGCGGATGAGGAGGCGCTGGCGTGCGGGGCGACGCCGCCGATCTCGGAGCTGGCGGCGCGGCTGCTGCAGGAGGTGGGGGCGTCCCCGGGGCGGATCCACAACAACTGCTCGGGCAAGCACGCGGGGATGCTGGCGCTGGCGCGCGCGCACGGCTGGCCGTTGGCGGGCTACTACCGGGCGGGGCATCCGGTCCAGGAGCGGATGCTGGAGGAGGTGGCGAGGTGGACCGGGGTGCCGGCGGACGACATCGTGACGGCGGTCGACGGTTGTGGGGTGGTGACGTTCGGGGTGCCGCTCTCGGCGCTAGCGGGTGCGTTCGCGCGGCTGGCGGCGGCGGCGCGGCGGGGGGAGGACCCGGCGGCGACGGTGGTGCAGGCGATGGTCCGGCACCCGGCGTGCGTCGCGGGGCCGGGGCGACTCTGCACGGAGCTCATGCGGGTGGCGGACGGGCGGATCTTCGCGAAGGTCGGGGCCGAGGGCGTGTACGCGGCGGGGATTCCGGGCGCGGAGCTGGGGATCGCGCTCAAGGTGGAGGATGGCGGGAAGCGAGCCGCGGAGCCGGCGCTGCTGGCGGTGCTGCGGGGGCTCGGCCTGCTTTCGCCCGAGGAGCTAGCGGAGCTGGAGGAGTTCACGCACCCGGAGGTGCGGAACACGCGAGGTGAGCGGGTGGGGGTGATCCGGGTCACGGGCCTGCTGGAGCCGGCGCGTGGGTGAGGAGACGCGGGCGCTGGTCGCGCTGTCGGCGGCGCTCTCGTCGGGTTCGGCGGAGCGCGTGTCGGAGGCGATGGCGCGGGCGGCGCGGGTAGCGGTGCCGGGCGAGGTGGAGGAGGTGCTGTTGCAGAGCTACCTCTTCCTCGGCTACCCGGCGGCGCTATCGGCGCTGGCGCAGTGGCGGGAGCTGACGGGGCTGCCGGCGCCGGCCGCGGCGGAGGCGGAGCCGCGGGAGGGGTGGGAACGGCGGGGGGAATGGGTGTGCGCCCGCATTTATGGGGACCAGTACGACCGCTTGCGGGCGAACGTGGCGCGGTTGCACCCGGACCTGGAACGGTGGATGGTGACCGAGGGTTACGGGAAGGTGCTCGGGCGTCCGGGGCTGGCGCTGGAGGTGCGGGAGCTGTGCGTGGTGGCGCTGCTCGCGGGGCTCGATGCGCCGAGGCAGTTGTATGCGCATCTGCGGGGCGCATTGAACGCGGGGGCGGATCCGGCGGAAGTGGAAGAGGCACTTCGGGTTGCGTCCGAAGTCGTGCCTCGGGCGCGGGCGGAGGCGGCCTGGAGCGTCTGGTCGATGGTTCGGAGCCGGTGGGAGGCGCGATGGGGCGCGCCACCGGGCGACGCGAGCGAAGATGTTCGTTGATTACGCAGTCATTGAGGTTCGTGCGGGGGCGGGCGGGTCGGGAGCGGAGGCGTTCCGGCGGGAGAAGGGCGTGCCGAGAGGCGGCCCCTCTGGTGGGGACGGCGGCAAAGGGGGCGACGTCATCCTGCGGGGGGACAGCCATCTCACGACGCTGCTGGACTATCGGTACCAGAAGCATTACCAGGCGGAGCGAGGGCAGCACGGGCAGGGGAAGAACCGGAAGGGGCGGGACGGGGCGGACCTGATCCTGCGGGTTCCGCTGGGCACGGTCGTGCGGGATGCGGACACCGGGGAGGTGCTCGGCGAGCTGGTCGAGGAGGGGCAGGAGCTGATCGTAGCGCGGGGCGGGCGCGGGGGGCGGGGGAACGCGGCGTTCGCGACGCCGACGCGGCGGGCGCCGCGTTACTGGGAGCCCGGGGAGGAAGGCGAAGAGCGGCGGATCGTCCTGGAGCTCAAGCTGATCGCGGACGTCGGCCTGGTGGGGAAGCCGAACGCAGGGAAATCGACGCTCCTGGCGGCGGTCACTGCCGCGACGCCGAAGATCGCGGACTACCCGTTCACGACGCTGGAGCCGAATCTGGGGGTGGTCCAGCTCCCAGAGCATCGCACGTTCGTGATGGCGGATATTCCCGGGATCATCGAGGGGGCGCACGCGGGGAAGGGGCTCGGGCTGCGGTTCCTGCGCCACATCGAGCGGACGCGCACGCTGGCGTTCCTGATCCCGGTGGACGCGCCCGACCCGCAGGCGGAGTACGAGGTGCTGCGGCGGGAGGTGCGGGCGTACTCCCCGGAGCTAGCGGCGAAGCCGCACTGCGTGGTCATGACGAAGCTCGACCTGCTGCCGCCCGGCGAGAGTCCTCCGCGGATCGATGCGCCGGAGGCGTGGGGCCAGTACGCGGTTTCTGCGGTGACGCACCAGGGTCTGATGGCGTTGCTGGAGGGGCTCTGGGCGGAGGTTCGCCGCGTGGTCAAGGCGGCGCACGAGGCCGAGCCGCAGCCGGAGACGTTACGGCCGTAGTCTGGACGGGGCCGGGGCGCCGGCCGTGGCCGGCGAGCCGGCGCGGGCGCACATCTGACCCGGCGCAATTCTGACCCGAGATTCCCATGAGCGCAACGGGAGCGGATCATCGCCTGGAAGCGGCGGAGCTGAGGGCGCTGCTGACGCTTTGCGTCCTCCCCGGGCTTTCCGGGTCGCGTCTACGCGGTCTGCTGAGGCGACACGGCTCGGCGGAGGCAGCGCTGGCGGCGTTGCCGGAGGAGCTGGGGGAGGTGGGGGGTGCGCGGGCGGTGCGGGAGCAGGCGGGTCGGGTGGCGCGGGCGCAGCGGACGATCGAGCGGCTGGGCGTCGAGGTCCTGGTCGAGGCAGACCCGCGCTACCCGCGGCGGCTCCTGCAGCTGCACGACCCGCCCGCCGTGCTCTTCGCGCGCGGGCGTCTCGAGCTGCTGGAGCGTCCGGCGGTGGCGGTGGTGGGTGCGCGGCGGCACACGGCGTACGGGGCGGAGGCGGCGAAGCTCCTGGCTGGTGGGCTGGCGGGGGCAGGGGTCGTGGTGGTCAGCGGGCTCGCGCGGGGGATCGACGGGATCGCCCACGAGGCCGCGCTGGCGGGCGGGACGATCGCCGTGCTGGGGTGCGGGATCGACGTCGCCTACCCGAGAGAGAACGCGGCGTTGCAGGAGCGAATCGCGCAGGAAGGACTCCTGCTCAGCGAGTTCGCGCCCGGGGTCCCGGCGCTGCCGTACCATTTCCCGCGCCGGAACCGTCTGATCGCGGCGCTCTCGGCAGGCGTGGTGGTGGTGGAAGCGTCGGCGAAGAGCGGGTCGCTCATCACGGCCGATCACGCGCTGGAGCTCGGGCGGGAGGTCTTTGCCGTGCCGGGCCCGATCAACCGGGAGACCAGCGTGGGGACGAACGCGTTGATCCGGGACGGCGCGACGCTGGTGACCGGGGTGGCGGACATCCTGGAGGCGCTGGGGCTGGAGGGGCGTGGCGGCGGGGCGTCCGCCGGGGGGGAAGCCGAAGCGCCGGAAGGGCTGGACGGCGAGCGGCTGGCGCTCTGGCGGGTGCTGCGGGACGAGCCGTTGCACGTGGACGAGCTGGCGGGAGCGGCGGGGCTCTCTCCGGCCGGGGCGCTGGCGGGTCTCCTGGAGCTGGAGCTGGCGGGTTGGGCGCGGCAGTACGCGGGCAAGCGGTTCGCCCGGGTCGGTCGCTAGCGACCGGGGCGGGGTCTTGGGGGTACCATCCAGCATGAGGCCCGAGCATCTGTACCTCCACGTGCCGTTCTGCGTGCGGCGGTGCAGCTACTGTGATTTTGCGGTGACGGTGGCGAAGCGGCCGCCGGTCGCGGCGTGGCTGGACGCGATCGAGGCGGAGCTGAGGCAGGTGGTGGAGGCGGAGGGGTGGGGCGTGCCCCTGGAGCTGAAGACGATCTACGTCGGGGGCGGGACGCCGTCCTTGCTGGGGCCGGGCGCGATGGCGGAGTTGCGCCGTCGGCTGGAGCGGTACGCTCGGTGGGATGACTCGGCCGTGGAGTGGACGTGCGAGGCGAACCCGGAGAGCCTGGATGAGGCGCTGGCGCGGGACTGGCGCGAGGCGGGCGTGAACCGGGTGAGCCTGGGCGTGCAGACGTTCCATGAGCCGGCGCTGCGGTGGATGGGCCGGGTGCATGGCGTCGAGGGGGCGGTGCGGGCGGTCGAGGCGGTCCGTGCGGCCGGGATCGGGAACCTCAACATCGACCTGATCTTCGGTTTGCCGGAGCGGCTGGGTCGGGATTGGGGCGCGGATCTGGAGCGGGCGGTGGCGCTGGAGCCGGAACACATCTCGCTGTACGGGCTGACGGCCGAGGCGGGCACGCCTCTCGGGCGGTGGGTGGCGGAGGGGCGGGAGCGTCTGGCGGACGAGGAGCGCTACGCTGCCGACTACCGGCTGGCGGCCGAGCGGCTGGTTGCCGCGGGGTTCCGGCACTACGAGGTCTCGAACTTCGGGCGTCGGGGTTGCGAGTCGCGGCACAACCGGGCGTACTGGACGGGGGCGCCGTACCTCGGGCTGGGGCCGGGCGCGCACTCCTATCTTCCGCCCGTGCGGCGCTGGAACCTACGGGACTGGGCGGCGTACCGGGATGCGGTGGTGTCCGGCGAGCCGGTGGTGGCGGGAGCGGAGCGGGTCGAAGGGGATGCGGCGCGCCTGGAGCGGGTCTGGCTGGCGCTCCGGACGGAGGAGGGGCTGGAGGTCGGGGGGTGGAGTCCGGGGCAGCAGCGCCTGGTCGAGCGCTGGGTCGAGCAGGGCTGGGCTATCGTCAGCCAGGGCGCGCTGCGCCTCACCGTGGAGGGGTGGCTGCTGCTGGATCGTCTGGCAGTCGAGTTCGACTCCGCCGGAGGGGAGCAAACGAAGGCCGTCGCTTGACGCCGGTTGCGCTCCCGCCACAATTTTCTGCAATAACCGGCGGAGTGCAGTGACGGACCATGAGCGGGGATTTGCTCACGGAACGGGAAAAGCAAGTTCTCGAGGCGGTCATCCGCACCTACGTGGAAACGGCGGAGCCGGCGGCGAGTCGCACTGTGGCGAAGCGGTTCCAGTTCAGCGTGTCGCCCGCGACGGTGCGGAACACGATGGCGGACCTCGAGGAGAAGGGCTACCTGTACCACCCGCATGCGTCGGCGGGG
This sequence comes from Longimicrobiales bacterium, assembly GCA_036564015.1. Classification (GTDB taxonomy): domain Bacteria; phylum Gemmatimonadota; class Gemmatimonadetes; order Longimicrobiales; family RSA9; genus DATCLG01. The sequence continues at coordinate 15,712 of DATCLG010000042.1, read as the reverse complement.
CGGATACCGACCGACCGGGCATACCGCTTCTACGTGGACACGCTGATGCGGCCGGTCCGGTTGTCGGCGAAGGAGCAGCGCCGGCTGCGGAAGGAGCTGGCGGAGCCGGAGGGTGCGACGGCGCTGGATTCGTGGGTGCGGCGGGCGGTGCAGGTGATCGGGCTGTTGACGGGTGAGCTGGGCCTGGCGATTGCGCCGCGGCTGGCGGATGCGGTCCTCGAGAGTTTGGAGCTGGTTTCCGTGTCCCGCGACAAGCTGCTGCTCGTGCTCCGGTTGCAGAGTGGCGGGGTGCGGACGGTGTACATCGATCTGCCGGGTTCGGTGGCGCCGGAGACGTTGGTCTCGGTGGCGATGATCCTGAACGAGCGCCTTTCGGGCGCCACGCTGCGGGAGATCCGCCGGACGCTGCCGGAGCGGTTGCGGGACGCCGCGCCGCCGGGTGACGAGAAGGTTGCGGAGGTGCTGGACACGTTCACCGATTCGGCCGAGGAGATCCTGGAGTGGCACGAGACGCAGGGGGATGAGGTGCACCTCGGTCGGGCGAGCGTGCTGGCGCAGCAGCCGGAGTTCGCGACGGAGTCGCAGCTCAAGAACCTGATCGAGCTGACCGAGCAGCGGGATTTGCTGGCCTCGGTGTTGAGCTCGCGCGACCGGGACTCGACGGTGCAGATCACGATCGGGTCGGAGCACGGGCACCCGAAGCTGAGCGGGTTCGCGCTGATCACGGCCGAGTACCAGTTCGGGAGTCTCTCGGGCGTGATCGGGGTGATGGGGCCGACGCGCATGCCTTACGAGCGGGTGGCGGCGGTGGTCGAGTACACCAGCTCGCTGGTTTCGGAGCTGGCGGCGTCGTAGGCCCCGAGTTTGCGGCGGGCTTGTAGGTCGCCTCTGCTTGGTCGTCGGCGCGCCGCGCGGGCACGGGAAAAAGGGGACGGATGCGCGATTACTACGAGATTCTCGGGGTTCCGCGGGATGCGGATACGGAGACCATCAAGCGGGCGTACCGCAAGCTGGCGCTCCAGTACCATCCCGATCGGAACCAGGGGTCGAAGGAGGCCGAGGAGAAGTTCAAGGAGGCCACGGAGGCCTACGAGGTGCTCCGCGACCCTGAGAAGCGTCGCGCGTACGACCTTTACGGTCACGCCGGGGTGAAGGGCGCGGGTGCTGCTGCCTCGGGCTTCGGGGGCTTCGACTTTGCGGACGCGCTCGAGATCTTCATGCGGGATTTCGGGAGCGCGTTCGGTTTCGAGGATCTGTTTGGCGCACGGGCGTCGGGTCGCGGGAGGCGGGCGCGTCGGAAGGGGCAGGATCTGAAGGTCGTCCTGTCGCTCACGCTGGCGGAGGTGGTGACCGGGGCGAAGAAGGCGCTGCGCATCGAGGTGCTGGAGAACTGCGCCGAGTGTGGGGGGACGGGGTCGGAAGGGGGTGCGCCGTCTGTGCGGTGCGGGGTGTGTGGCGGGTCGGGCGAGGTGCGGCGGGTGCAGCGCACGTTCGTCGGACAGATGGTGAGCTTGACGCCCTGCCCGAACTGTGGCGGGGAGGGTGAGCGGATCGAGCGCTTCTGCTCGGCTTGCGACGGGACGGGGGTTTCGCCTCGGGAGAAAACGATCGAGGTCGAGGTTCCGCCCGGTGTCTCGACGGGGGATTACATCACGCTCCGGGGCCAGGGGAACGCGGCCGGGAAGGGTGGCGTGCGGGGCGACGTGATCGTCGTGCTGGAGGTGCAGGAGGATCCGCGTTTCGTGCGGGACGGGGCGGACCTCATCTACGAGCTCCCGATCACGTTCAGTCAGGCCGCGCTGGGGGCGGAGGTGGAGGTGCCGACGGTGACCGGGGTGGCGCGGCTGAAGATTCCGGCAGGCACGCAGTCGGGGCGGCTGCTCCGGATGAAGGGCCGCGGGCTGCCGCACCTGCGCGGGGGCGGGAGGGGCGATCAGATCGTGCGGGTCGTGGTGTGGACGCCGACCGAGTTGACCCCCGAGCAGGAGGCGCTGTTCCGGCAGCTCGCGAAGGTGGAGAGCCCGCCGCCCGCGAAGACGGGCCAGAAGGAGGAGCGGGGATTCTGGAGCAAGGTTCGAGGCGCGTTCAGTGCGTGAGCGGCGGTTGCCCGTCGTGTGCGGGCAGGCGATGGGAGAACGCTCATGCTGATGGCTCCTGACCGGTGGCTGGTGGTCACCGTTCGAGTCCCCTCGGAGGCGTGCGCTGGCGCGCTTGCCGAGGGGCTTCTCGCGCTGGGGGGGGCCGCGATCGAAGAGCAGGAGGAGTATTTCACCACGTACGTGCTTCCGCCGGAGGACCCGGAGGCGTTCATGCGGGAGGCGCGGGAGCGGCTGCAGGCGGTGGTGCCGGACGAGGAGCTGGAGGTCACGTGGTGCTGGCGGGAGCACGAGGACTGGGCGGAGAAGTGGCGGCAGGGACTCGAGCCGCGGCGGGTCGGTCGCAGGCTCGTGGTCACGCCGCCGTGGGTGGAGCCGGAGCTCCGGCCGGGCGACGTCGTAGTGGTCATTGAGCCGGGCATGGCGTTCGGCACGGGCGAGCACGCGACCACCCGCGGGAGCCTGCGGTTGCTCGAGGAGGCCATCCGCCCGGGCGACCGGGTTCTCGATGTGGGGACGGGGTCGGGGATCCTGGCGATCGCCGCGGCGAGGCTCGGCGCCGGGTCGGTGGTGGCGGTGGAGGGGGATGGTGATGCGCTGGGCAACGCCCGGGAGAACCTGGAACGGAACGCTGTGGTGGAGCGGGTGGAGCTGCTGGAGGCGTGGGTCGATGAGCCGTTCCTGGCGGGTTTCGGCCCGGCGCGTTTCGACCTGGTGGTGGCGAACGTGCTGAGCAGTGTGCTGGAGCCGCTCCTGCCGGCTTTCCACGGTGTCCTGGCCGCCTCCGGGCGGCTGATCCTGAGCGGAATCCTGGAGGGGGAGGCCGATCGCATCCTGGCTGCCGCCCAGCGCGCGGGGTTCACGCCCGTGGCGGAGGACCGGGAGGGGGAATGGTGGTCGGGCCTCCTCCAGCGGAGTGCGGCGTAGGCTCACCGGGCCTCGGCGTGGGCGATCGCCCGACGCATGGCCAGGGCCAGCTTCGTCGCTTCGGCCATTTCGACCCGGGTCCTCGCATCATCGCCGGCTGCGGCCCAGAGCAGGGCGAGCGAAGCCGAGAGGCGCCGGAGGACCCGCTCGGTGCCGGTCAGCGGGGTGCCCGCGGCCTCGGCGGCGCCCGGCTCGACGAGCGCCACGCGCGGGCCGGGCTCGAGGCCCGCATCCCGGAGCGCCTCCTGGTACTCCAGCCGGGTCGCGACGGGCCAGGCCGCGGTGCTCCACGCCGGCTCGCGGCTCTCGAGGATCAGGAAGAGGTCGGGGCGTTGGGCGAGGCGCTGGTGGAGTTCCGCGCAGGTGATCGACCCGGGACCGAGCTCTGCGAGCAGCTGGCGGTGGAGGCGCGAGAGCGGAACCGTAGGCTCGGGGTCACGGCCCAGCAACTCGACGACTCGCGCTTCGAGGTCTCCGGTCATACCTTCTTCCTCCCGTCCAGGTTCTGGGCACAAGGTAAAGCGGACGTGGGGGCGGCACGATAGCAAGGAGGGACCAGTGGCTGAGGGCGAGTGCATCTTCTGCCGCATCGTGGCGGGTGAGGTTCCTGCCCGGGTGGTGCGGCAGGACGAGCAGACGCTGGCGTTTCGGGACATCAACCCGCAGGCGCCGACGCACGTGCTGGTGATCCCCAAGCGGCACATTCGGGCGGTCAACGACCTCGAGCCTGCGGACGCCGAACTCGTGGGACGACTCTTCCTCGCCGCGAAGGAGGTCGCGCAGCAGGAGGGGATCGCGTCGAGCGGGTACCGGCTGGTCATGAACAACGGGCCGGACGCGGGGCAATCGGTCGATCACATCCATCTGCACGTACTCGGCGGCCGGCACCTGGCGTGGCCGCCGGGGTGAGCGGTTGCGGTGAAGGGCGTGAGCGAGCAAGGGGGAAGGCGATGGCAGAAGGGTTGAAGGAGCGGATCCGGGCGGATCTCAACGCGGCGCGACGGGAGCGGGACCGGCTGCGCACGGTGCTGCTCACGACGATCCTTTCGGACATCCGGAACCGGGAGATCGAGGTCGGCCACGAGCTCTCGGATGAAGAGACGCAGGAGGTCCTGCAGCGGGGCATCAAGCGGCGCCGCGAGGCGGCGGAGCAGATGCGGGCCGGAGGCCGGGTGGAGCTGGCGGAGAAGGAGGAGCAGGAAGCCGAGGTGCTGGCCTCCTATCTTCCGGCGCCGCTCACGGAGGAGGAGGTGCGGCGGCTGGTGCGGGAGGCGATCGCGGGAGGAGCGACGACTCTGGGCGCGGTGATGGGGCGGATCATGCCGGAGATCCGGGGTCGCTTCGACGGGAAGGAGGCGAACCGGATCGCGCGGGAGGAGCTCGGATAGGGAGGAGCCGGTCGGGCTCCTCCTTGTCGTTGGCGGGTAAGAGCAGTCATGAACCGGCATGCGCTGGCAGTTCTGCAGTACCCGGAGGCGCTGGAGATCGTCGCGGGTTATGCGTCGAGCCCGCTGGGTGCGGAGGCGGTGCGGGCGCTCGAGCCATCGGACGCGCGCGGCTGGATCGAGCTGGAGCTGCGGCGGGTCGAGGAGATGGCGACGTACCTGCGGCGGGGCGGCGAGGGCCTCATGCGGGGGATCCCGGACGTGCGGGTGCCGTTGCGTCGGCTTGCGGTCCCGGGCGTGGTCTGGGACGGTGCGGTGCTGCGGGACGTCGGGGAGCTGCTGGAGACGGCGCGGGTAGTGCGGGCCGCGCTGCAGCGCGCGGCCGCGGCTCATCCTCTCCTGGCCGAGATCGCGGAGCGACTCACGCCGTTGCCGGCTGAGGAGGAGGCGATCCAGCGGGCGATCGACGAAGGGGGCGAGGTCCGGGACAACGCCTCGAAGGAGCTGGCGCGGCTGCGGCGGGAGATCCGGGGCGCGCGCGGCCGCATCGTGGCGCGCCTCGAGCAGTTCATGGCGTCGCTGCCGGAGCGGATCCGGGTGCCGGACGCCTCGGTCAGCGTGCGGGAGGGCCGGTACGTCATCCCGGTGCGGAGGGAGGGGCGGGCCGAGGTCGGCGGGATCGTGCACGACGAGTCGGCGAGCGGCGGGACGCTGTTCATCGAGCCGCCGGTCGCGATCGAGCTCATGAACCAGCTCCGCGAGCTCGAGCGGGCGGAGGCGCGGGAGGTGCAGCGGATCCTGGCCGAGCTGACGGACCGGTTCCGGCCGCATCGGGAGGCGCTCGAGGCCACGCTGGAGGCGCTGGTGTCGCTCGACTCGCTGTACGCGCGTGCGCGCTACGCGCTGCGACACGGCGGGGCGCGGCCGGACCTGCTCCCGGCGGGGACGGAGGAGTACGTGGTGGTGGAGGGGTACCACCCGATCCTCCAGGCGACGGTGGAGGGGGTGGTTCCCTTCGACCTGACGCTGGGCCCAGGGGAGCGCACCCTGCTGGTCTCGGGGCCGAACACCGGGGGGAAGACCGTTCTGCTGAAGGCGATCGGGCTGATCAGCGCGCTCGCGCAGGCCGGGATCATTCCGCCGGTGGGGCCGGGGAGCCGGCTTCCGGTCTTCCGCGACATTTTCGCGGACATCGGGGACGAGCAGTCGATCGCGGCGAGCCTCTCGACCTTTTCGGCCCACCTGAAGCACATCCGGGAGATCCTGGAAGAGGCGGACCACGAGGCGCTGGTCCTGATCGACGAGATCGGGAGCGGGACCGATCCGGCGGAGGGGGGAGCGCTGGCGCAGGCGGTGCTGGTGGAGCTGACGCGTCGGGGCGCGCTGACGGTCGCGACGACGCACCTCGGGCAGCTCAAGCTGCTCGGGGGCGAGGAGCCCGGGGTGGTGAACGCGTCGCTGCAGTTCGATTCGAGCGAGCTGCGGCCGACGTACCGGTTGTCGAAGGGGATCCCGGGTCGGAGCTACGGCCTTGCCATTGCGCGGCGGCTGGGGCTGCCGGAATCCGTGCTGTCGCGGGCGGAGGCGTTCCTGCCGCAGGCGGAGCGCGATGTGAGCCAGCTGATCCTGGAGCTCGAGGAGAAGGAGCGGCGGCTGGCGGAGGCGCTGGCGGAGGCGGAGGCGGCGCGTGGGGAGGCGCTGGCGTTGCGGCAGGAGCTCGAGGCGCGCGAGGAGGCGCTGCGGCGGCGGGAGCGGGAGGCGGAGCGGCGGGCCCGGCAGCAGGCGCGGGACATCCTGCTCGCGGCGCGGGAGGAGGTGGAGGCGGCGATCCGCTCGTTGCGGGAGGCGGTCGCTGCGGGAGCCAGTGGCCAGGAGTTCGAGGATGCGGCGCGGCAGGCGCGGCGGCGCGTCGAAGGGGCGGCGAAGCGGCAGGCGGAGCGGATGCCGCGGGAGAAGTCGGCCGGCGGACGGCGGGCGAGCGGGCTCGAGCTGGTCGCGGGCGGCCGGGCCAGGGTGGTGGCGACGGGCGCGGTCGGGACCGTGGTCGAGCTGAGGGACGGGCGAGCGACGGTCGAGGTGGGGGGATTGCGCTTCCAGGTTCCGACGTCGGGTCTCGAGCCGTTGCCGGCGGCGGCGGAGGATGCCAGGGCGTCGACCTCTGGCGCTACTTCCGGTCGCGGCGGCGGGTGGACGGCGTCGGAGGTGACCGCGTCGCCGGAGGTCGATCTGCGCGGTCTGCGGGCCGAGGAGGTGGCGGCGCAGCTCGAGCCGGCGCTCGATGCGGCGTTCCGGGCGGACCTGTCGAGTCTGCGGATCATCCACGGAAAGGGCACGGGCGTGCTCCGCCAGGTGGTGGGCGAGATCCTGCGGAGGCATCCGTATGTGAAGTCGTTCCGGCTGGGTGGGCCGGGCGAGGGCGGAGCGGGAGTGACGGTCGCGGAGCTGGCATGATCCCCGAAGCCATCGTCGAGGAGGTGCGTGCCCGCGCGGACATTGTCGAGTTCGTGGGGGAGCACGTCGCGCTCAAGCGGGCGGGGAAGGAGTACCGGGCGCTCTGTCCGTTCCACCAGGAGAAGACGCCCTCCTTCTACGTGGCGCCGGCCAAGGGGTTCTACAAGTGCTTCGGGTGCGGCGAGTCGGGGGACGTCTTCACCTTCCTGATGAAGCGGCTGGGGCTGGGGTTCCACGAGGCGGTGCGGCACGTGGCGCGGCGGGTGGGGGTCGAGGTGCCGGACGTAGGACCGGCGCGGCAGGAGGACGAGGCGCACCGGGCCCTGTACGAGGCGGTCGCCTTTGCCGCCGACTACTACCAGGCGCAGCTCGCCGGGCCGGCGGGGGAGCGGGCGCGCCGTTATCTGGAAGAGCGAGGGATCAGCCGCGAGGCAGCCGAGCGTTTCCGGCTGGGCTATGCGCCGGCGGAATGGCGAGCGCTGCGGGAAGCGGCGCGGAAGCACGGCATCGAGGATGCGGTGCTGGTGGCGGCCGGCCTCGTGAAGGAGAGCGAATCGGCGGAAGACGATGGGGGGGCAGGGGGGCAGGGGAGGCCACGGGAGCCGTATGACCGGTTCCGGGACCGGCTGATCTTCCCGATCACCGATCCGGGCGGGCGGGTGATCGCCTTCGGGGGCCGGGTGATCGGCAGGGTGGGGGAGGGGGTGCCGAAGTACCTGAATTCTCCCGAGACACCGATCTACCACAAGGGCCGCACGCTCTACGGGCTGCACTGGGCCCGTGCGGCGATCCGGCGCGAAGGGGTGGCGCTGGTGGTGGAGGGGTACATGGATTTCGTCTCGCTGGCCGCACGCGGGGTGGAGAACGCGGTGGCCGGCCTCGGGACGGCCATGACCGCGGAGCAGGCGGAGCTGCTGGCGCGCTACACCCGGAAGGCGCTCCTCCTCTACGACAGCGATACGGCCGGGCTGCGGGCGACCTTCCGCACGGCGGATGCCCTGCTGCGTGCGGGGATCCACCCGCTCGTGGTGACGCTGCCTCCCGGTGAGGACCCGGACTCGCTGGTCCGGAAGGCGGGGGTCGAGGGGCTGCGGCCGTACCTGGACGCGGCACTCGATGTCCTGGAGCGGAAGCTCCAGATCCTCGAAGAGCGGGGTTACTTCGAGGACATCGAGGGCGTGCGGAAGGCGCTGGACAGGCTGCTCCCCACGTTGCGCGCGGCGGCCGACCCGGCCCTGCGCGACATCTACGTCGCCCGGGTCGCCGAGCGGACCGGGGTCCGGCGTGAAACGCTCGAGCGCGAGCTCGTGCCGGATCGCGGTCGAGCGTGGTGGCCGGCCTCGCCGTCGCGCGGCTCGCGAATGCCCACCAGTGCGCCGCCTGCTCCGTCGCGACGCGGCGGTGTCGTGGCCCCCGGCCTGGCGGGCCAGCGCAAGCTCCTGCTCCTGCTGCTCCGGGACGAGAGCCGCATCCCCCAGGCGGCGGAGCTGCTCACGCCGGACGATTTCAGCGACCCGGTCTACCGCGAATTGTTCGAAGCTCTGGTCCGCGAGGGCGGGCTGCGCGGCCGTGGACCCCTGGCCCTCGAGGTGGGGCCCGCCGCACGCCAGCGCCTGGAAGACCTCCTGGCGGATCCCGAAGAGCTGATCGACGGCGACGGCATCTTCCGCGACTCGGTCGCCGACATCCAGGCCGGGCGCATCTTCCGTCGCCTGGACGAGCTGGACCGGCAGATCCAGCTCGCCCAGGAGCGAGGGGACGAAAGCGAACAACGCAGGCTGCTGGTGGAGAAGCACAGCCTCATGGCTGAACTCCAGCGGCTGGGGAGTCAGGTCGAGCGGTTGTTCCAGAAGCGGGGGGCTCGAGGGCGCCCCGGAACCCAAGCACGGGACGGTTAAATGAACGAGCTGTACCAAGCCCTGATCGAACTCCAGGAGCTGGACCGGGAGATCGAGCGGTCCGAGGAGCGGCTCGCGGAGTTCACGGCGGAACTGGACAGGCTCGCGGCGCCGGTCGTCGAGTTGGAGCGAGAGGTAGAGGAAGCGCGAGGCCGGCTGCAGGAGATGAAGCAGAAGGTGCGGCGCCTGGAACAGGCGGCCGAAGAGAAGCGAGAGCGGTTCCGGCGCTACCAGGAGCAGTTCAGCCGCGCGCGGAACGAGCGGGAGTTGACGGCGCTCCAGACCGAGATCGACCTGGTGCAGCGGGCGATCGAGGCCGATGAACATGAGGCCGCCGAGCTGCGCGAGCAGATCACCCGGACCGAGCTCAAGGTCGACGAAGTGGAGCAGCGGCTCTCCCACGCGCGAGCGGAGGTGCAGCCGAGGCAGGAGGAGGTGCGGCGCAACCAGGCGGCGGCCGAGGCGGAGCTCGCGGTGTTGCGGGAGCGGCGGCGCCAGCAGGTCATCCGCCTCGATCCGGCGACCTCCCGGCTGTACGAGAGGGTCAGGTCGGGCCGGGCCCGGAAGGTGCTGGTCCCCCTGACGAGCGATGGCGCCTGCGGGAACTGCTTCAGCGTGGTTCCGCTGCAGCAGCAGCGAGATATTCGCCTCGGGCGTGCGCTCCTGCGTTGTGAGGTATGCGGGGTGATCCTCTACCCCGGGTGAGGCCCGGCGCCGGGTCCTTCGGAGGCGGCGCGGCGCAGCATGGCGCTGGGGAGCGGCTGTACACGCCTTCCGTGCCCGCCGACCGGCCGCGGGGCGGAGAAAACGGGCGCGCCCGTCCCGTCCTCGCCTTGCCGGTGCCCCTGGCGTGCCGCTACTATTGGCGGACATGAATCCGCCGACGACACCTCTCGCGCCGCCTCGCCGCTGGGTCCAGCGGAACGGGGCGGCCGCCGATCCAGCGGCTGTGGCTGCACTCGTGCGGGCGCTTCGCCTGCCCGAGCCGCTTTGCCGTCTCCTCGTCCAGCGGGGGTACGGGGATGAGGCAGCCGCCAAGCGTTTCCTGAAGCCGCGGCTCGAGGAGCTCGGCGACCCCTTCGGGCTCGCAGGGATGGAAGCGGCGGTCGAGCGGCTGAACCGCGCGATCGCTCGCGGCGAGACGATCCTGGTCCACGGCGACTACGACGTGGACGGGATCTGCGCCGCAGCCCTGTATACGCGGGTTTTGCGCTCGCTGGGCGCGCGCGTCGAGCCGTTCGTCCCGCACAGACTCAACGACGGCTACGACCTCGGCCGCGCCGGCGTGCGGGCGGCGGTGGAGAAGGGCGCGAAGTTGATCCTGACGGGCGACTGCGGGATCGTGGCCCACGAGGCGGTGCAGGCCGCAGTCGCGGCGGGGATCGACGTGATCGTCACCGACCACCACACCCCGGGCCCCACCCTGCCGCCGGCCTGGGCGGTCGTGAACCCGAACCGCAAGGATTGCCCGTACCCTGACAAGGCGCTCGCCGGGACGGGCGTGGCGTTCAAGGTCTGCCAGGCGCTGGTCTCCGCGCGCGGCGGGGACGTCCAGGAGCTCTGGTACTACCTGGACCTCGTGGCGCTGGCCACGATCGCGGACCTGGCGCCGCTGGTCGGCGAGAACCGCATCATGGCGCGCTACGGGCTCCGCGTCCTCGCCGACAGCCGGATCCCGGGCCTGCGCGCGCTGCTCGCCTCCGCGGGGTTCAGCCAGGGGCAGGGGATCACGGCGGGGCACGTGAGCCACATGCTGGCCCCGCGCATCAACGCCGTCGGCCGCATGAGCGAGGCGGCCTGGGGGGTCCGGCTCCTCCTGGCGGAGAGCGACGCCGAGGCAGAAGCGATCGCGGCGCGCCTGGAGGGCGAAAACCGGGCGCGGCAGTCGGCCGACCGCCAGGCGTACCGGGAGGCGCTCGCGATCCTCGAGCGGGAGTTCGACCCCGACCAGGACTACGGCGTGGTCCTCGCCTCCCCGGGCTGGCACCCGGGCGTGATCGGGATCGTCGCCTCCCGCATCGTCGAGCGGATCCACCGACCGACGGTCCTGATCGCGCTCGAAGACACCGCCACGCGCGCCCGCGGCAGCGCACGGTCCATCCCGGGGTTCTACCTCTACGAGGCGCTCCGGGACTGCGCGCAGTACCTCGAGCGCTTCGGAGGCCACAAGTACGCGGCGGGGCTGGAGATCCAGCCCGCGCGCGTGGACGAGTTCCGCGAGGCCTTCAACGCGCGGGCGCGGGCAGCCCTGGAACCCGACGACCTCATCCCTGAGGTCGAGATCGACCTCGAGGTGCGCCTGGAGGAAGCGAACGCCGAGCTCTATCGCTACCTCCGGCATTTCGGGCCTTTCGGGATCGGGAACGCCGCCCCGATCTTCGTTGCGCGCTCCGTCTCGATCGCGGGCTACCCGCGGGTGGTGGGCGACGGGCACGTGAAGCTGGAGCTGGTGCAGGACGGCACTCGCCTCAGCGCGATCGGTTTCCGGATGGCCGACCGGCTCCGCGAGCTGGACGTGACCCGGCGCCCGATCGACGTCGCGTTCCAGCTCCACGAGGACCGATGGAACGGGCGGGTCGAACTCCAGGCCCGGCTCGTCGACCTGCGCGCGCCATCATGAGGATCATCGCAGGCCGCTGGCGCGGACACCGGATCCAGGCGCCGCCGGGACGGCACACCCGCCCGACGGCCGATCGCGTGCGCGAGGCGTGGATGAGCGCCCTCATGCCGCTCGTTCCAGGCGCGCGGGCGCTGGACCTCTTCGCGGGCTCGGGCGCCCTGGGCCTCGAACTCCTCTCGCGGGGCGCCGCTCATGTGACCTTCGTCGAGATCTCGGAAGCCGCCCTCCGTGTTCTCAGGGCGAACGTGCAGAGGCTCGGCGCCGAGGAACAGGTCCGGATCGTCCGTGCGGATGCCCTGAAGTACGTGGAGAGCCTCGAGCCGTTCGCCTTCGATCTGGCGCTCGCGGATCCACCCTACGGCAAGGGGCTCGCGGCGGCGCTCGTCCAGCGTTTCGCCGAAAAGCCTTTCGCCCGCTGGCTCTGGGTCGAGCATGGCGCCGACGAGGTGCTGCCCTCGCTCCCGGGAGCCCGCACGCGCCGCTACGGCGACACGGGGGTCACCTCCATCCCGGCACTCGCATGAATCCGACCCGCTCGCCACTTCGTGCGATCTACCCCGGCTCCTTCGACCCGATCACGAACGGCCACGAGGACATCATTCGCCGGGGCCTGAGATTCGTCGACGAGATCATCGTGGCCGTGGCCCACCGCGCGACGCAGAAGAAGCCGGGCCTCTTCACCATCGAGGAGCGGGTGGAGATGATCCGGGAGGTCTTCGCGGACGAGCCGCGGGTCGAAGTGGTCTCCTTCGACGGTCTCCTCGTGGACTTCGCCCGGTTGCGGGATGTCCAGGTGATCATTCGCGGGTTGCGCGCGGTGGCCGACTTCGAGTACGAGTTCCAGATGGCGCTCATGAACCGGCAGCTCTGGCCTCAGCTGGAGACGGTTTTCCTGGCGCCGGACGCTCACTATTCTTTCCTCTCGGCCTCGCTCGTGCGCGAGATCGCCGAGCTGGGCGGGGACGTGAGCGGGTTCGTGGCACCCTCGGTGAAGGCGCGGCTCGAGGCCAAGTTCCGGCAGCGGGCCGGGGGGTGAGCGCGTGCTGCGCCCGGGAGCGGGCAGCCGGAGCAGACAAGCGCGCCGGGTCGGGCTGGATGCAACCCGCCGGCTCGGCCGGACGGGGAAGCCCGTAGCCGGCAGCGGGCATTGATCTTGCCCGATTGGAGTCGTGCTCGAGTCGGCGGCAGGCACGGACAGATTCCCACCAGGGGGGACGATGAGCTTCCAGGTCAACAAGCTGAACGACATCACGGTCATTGACGTCGAAGGCCAGTTGATCGTCGGCAACCGGCAGGAGCTGAAGCAGAAAGTGCTCCAGGAGCTGGAGAAGGGCGGGCGGAAATTCCTCATCGACTTTGCGCGGACGGGGTACATTGACTCGTCGGGTCTCGGGGTGCTGGTGAGTTTGTCGAAGAAGATCCGGGAGCAGGGCGGCGAGCTGAGGCTGGCGAATCTGAACGAGGATCTGCGCACGTTGTTCGAATTGACGAAATTGGATACACTTTTCCAGATTTCCAATAGTCGCGAAGACGCGCTTGCTTCGTTCTAAGCCTAGCCGTCGGCCGCAGGACGCGTTAAAATAAGGGGATGGGCGGGTGTGGCGTGGGGCGGGGGCGCGCCGTCCGGAGGCGCGTGGGATATTGCGCGTCTGGAGCCGGGTCGTAAGGGATCATCTAGGCCGGGAACGCCATGCAATCAGATTGTGTGCTGGAGCTTCCGAGCGATCTGCGGATGATCGAGGGGGCGGTGCAGTATTTGATGGATCGGTCGTGTGCGGCGGGGTTCGATGAGGAGCGCTTGCGGCTGAATTTCCGGGTGGGGCTGTCGGAGGCTCTGGCGAATGCGATGCTCTATGGGAACGGGCGAGACCCGAAGAAGCGGGTTCGGGTGGAGGCGCGGTTCAGTGATTGTTCGGTGGTGGTGCGGGTGACGGATGAGGGGTGTGGTTTCGATCCTCGGAGTATTCCGGACCCTACGTTGCCGGGTAATCGGAGGCGGACGAGGGGGCGGGGGATCTACCTGATCAGGAAGCTGATGGACCACGTGGAGTTCAACGAGCAGGGGAACTCGATCACGATGGTTCTGTTGCGGGGTCCTGGGGCCGGCGGTCGCGTGGCCGAGGAGCGAGAAACCGCGCCGTGAATGTTGCCGTTCCATCCGAGCCGGGCTCGCTGCCGGCCGGAGCGGTCGCGCTGCTGGAGGCGTTCGAGCGTTCGCACGCGGGCGTCCGGGTTCGGGTGCGGCGGGCGGGGTTGGATGCTTGCCTTTATCCTGCGGGCGGGGAGGGGGGAGGGGCTGAGCTGCTGGAGGGCGCGGGCTATCTGCGGAAGCTGGCGGCGGGGGGCGACGCGGAGTACGAGCTGGAGGTGGTGGGGGGTGTGGGTGAGGCGGAGGTGGACTTCCTGGCCGAGGCGCTGACGCAGGTCCTGAGGTACGAGCGGGAGGCGCGGCTCGCGGCGCGGGAGCTCTCCGAGCGCTACGAAGAGATCAACCTTCTCTATCTCATCAGCGAGATCCTCGGTTCCGTTCTTTCCCTACCGACGGCAGCGAACTGGATCCTGGCGGAGGTGGCGGAGGTGATGGGGGCGCGCCGGGCGTCGCTGTGGGTGTACGACCCGGCGATCCGGCAGTTGCGGCTGGCGGCGGCGGTGGGGGAGGCGGGGCTGGCGGGTCCGATCCCGATCGACGATCCCAACTCGGTGACGGCGTGGGTGTTCCGGGAGCGGCAGGCGCTCAACCTGGAGCGGGGGGATGCTTTTCCCCGGCGGGGTGCTCGCCTGGAGCCGCGGCCGCGGGGGCGGGAGGCGTATCTGTCGGCTCCGATCAGCTACACGCCGCCGGAGGGCGGGGCGCGGACGGTGGGCGTGATCACGCTGGTCGGGCGAACGACGGGGACGAGCTTCAGCGCGAGCGATACGCGGCTGCTCTCGGCGATCGCGAGCCAGATCGGAGCGGCGCTGGAGACGCACCGGCTCGTCGAGGAGAGCCTGAGGCAGGAGCGGCTGATCCGGGAGCTGGAGCTCGCACACGACCTGCAGCTCAAGCTGCTGCCGGACGCTTCGCGGCTGGGGGGGCCGGCGGAGGTGGCGGCGAGGTGCGTTCCGGCGGAGTCGGTGGGTGGGGACTTCTACCACCTCTTCCGGCTTTCGAGCGACCGGCTGGGGGTGATGATCGGGGACGTGTCCAGCCATGGCTTCTCGGCGGCGCTGATCATGGCGATGCTGATGAGCGCGGCGGCGATCTACGCGCAGGAGGCGGCTCCCCCGGGCGAGGTGCTGCTGCGGGTCCACCACGCGCTGCTCGACGAGCTGGAGACGACCGAGATGTACCTGACCCTTTTCTACGGGATCCTCGATCCGGGTCAGGGCACGCTGGTCTACGCGAACGCGGGGCATCCGCACGCGTTCGTGGTGGGTGGGGACGGGTCGGTGGTCCGTCTCGGAGCGACGAGTCCCCCGCTCGGGATGGTTTCCTTCGGCGAGTACGGGGAGTCGGTGGTGGATTGGCGGCGCGGGCAGGACCTCCTCTTCCTCTTCACGGACGGCCTTTCGGACGCGTTCGCGACGGAGGGCTGCGGGGGCGGGGAAGCTGCGATCGTTTCCGAAGTGGTTCGGCTGCGGGACCGGCCTCCCCAGGAGATCCTCTCCCACCTCTTCGCCGTGGCGGAGCGCGCTCGCCTGGCGGTCCCGCCGGACGACCGTACGGCGGTCCTCGTCCGGGGCTGACATGGCCCGGTCGAGCCGCAGGGGAGGGGCGGCCGGGGCGGCGTCCTCCCACAGGGCCAAGAAGTCGCTCGGACAGCACTTCCTGATCGATCCGAACATCCAGCGCAAGATCGTCGAGGCGCTGGATCCGGGGCCCGCGGACGAGGTCCTCGAGATCGGGCCCGGGACCGGAGCGCTGACCCGCCATCTGGCGGGGCGGGTGCGCCGCCTCGTTGCCGTCGAGCTGGACGACAGCCTCTACGAGGCGTTGCGGGAGGAGTTCGCCGGCACGCCCGGCGTCGAGATCCTGCACGCCGACATCATGGAGCTGGACCTCCGGGAGATCACGGCCGATCCCGCCACGCTGAAGGTGGTCGGCAACATCCCGTACAACATCACGAGCCCGCTCCTCTTCCACCTGCTGGACCGCCGCTTTCGACCGCAACTGGTCGTGATCATGGTGCAGAAGGAGGTGGCCGACCGGATCCTCGCCGCGCCGGGAGAGCGGGCCTACGGCGCGCTTTCGGTGGGCGTGCGCGCCGTGGCCGATGTCGAGCGCCTCTTCGACGTGGGCCGTGGCGCCTTCCGGCCCATCCCCGAAGTGGACTCGACCGTGCTCCGGATCCGTCC
>DATCLG010000041.1:0-30361 GCA_036564015.1 Longimicrobiales bacterium | reverse complement strand
GAGCGGGGGCTACATCTGGGTCTACAGCGAGCCCGGGCAGGGCACCACCTTCGAGGTCTACCTGCCGCGTGTGGAGGCGGTGGCCGAAGAACCCGAGACACCCCGTCCCCACCCCGAGCCCCACGCCGCCCCCGGCGGCTCCGAGGTCGTGCTCCTGGTGGAGGACGAGGAGGCGGTCCGCGCCCTCGTACGCAAGGTGCTGCAGCGCAACGGGTACAGGGTGCTGGAGGCCGCCGAGTGGAGCGAGGCGCTCGCCATCTTCCACAGCTACGAAGGGCCGATCCACCTCCTGCTGACCGACGTGGTCATGCCCGAGCTGAGCGGGCGCGAGCTGGCTGAACGGCTCTCCCAGCTCCGTCCCGAGATGAAGGTCCTCTTCATGTCCGGCTACACGGACGACGAGATCTTCCGCCACGGCGTCCTGAACGCGGGCGCGGCCTTCATCGGCAAGCCCTTCTCCCCTCAGGAGCTGGCGCAGAAGGTCCGCGAGGTCCTGGACGCCCCGCCGGTCTACCGCTGACCGCCACCGCGCTCCCGCCCATCGTAGCCACGCCGGCTCGCCTGAACGTGTTCCCGCGCCGCGACCGCGCCGCAACCCCGGCCCGGCCGCGTCTGCCACGACCACGGCGGTGCCAGCGCAGCCCCCCTCTCCGCCCGACCGCTCCAGGGTCCGGCGTCCCTGCGCCGCATGGATCTACGACAGCACTGAACGAAGGCGAAAAACCGAGGACAGACCCTCCGCGCCTACCGGCCGAAGGGGTAGAGAGGCTCGAACCGCGCCGTGAAATGCCGCAGCACGGGCGCTTGCTGGACGATACGGAAGCCCCCGATCGACTCACGCCGCGCCCACACACCCAGCACCGTCTCGACCACGTAGTCGATGTGGCTCTGCGTGTACACCCGCCGCGGAATCGCCAGCCGCACCAGCTCCCGGTCCGCGGGCACCTCCTCCCCCGTCTCCGGGTCGCGCCGGCCGAACATCACCGTCCCGATCTCCACACCCCGCACCCCACCCTCCAGGTACAGCTCCGCCACCAGCGACTGCCCCGGGAGCTCCAGCGGCCGGACGTGCGGCAGGAACGCGGCCGCGTCGATGTAGACCGCATGACCGCCCGGCGGCTGCACGATCGGAACCCCCTCCCTCGCCACGTGCTCCCCGAGGTACCGGATCGAGGCCAGCCGGTACTGCAAATACTCCTCGTCCACCACCTCCTCCAGCCCCACGGCGATCGCCTCCAGGTCCCGCCCCGCCAGCCCGCCGTACGTCGGGAAACCCTCCGTCAGGATCAGGAGATCCTTCTCCCGCTCCGCCAGCCGATCGTCGTTCGTGCTCAGGAAACCACCAATGTTCGCCAGCCCGTCCTTCTTCGCCGAAAACGTGCACCCGTCCGCGTACGAGAACATCTCCCGCACGATCTCCTTCACCGAGCGGTCCTGGTAACCCGGCTCCCGCAGCTTGATCAGGTAGGCGTTCTCCGCGAAGCGACAGGCATCGATGTAGAACGGGATCCCGTGCCGCCGACACACCTCGCTCACCGCCCGGATGTTCGCCATCGACACCGGCTGGCCGCCACCCGAGTTGTTCGTCACCGTGATCATGCACAGCGGAATGCGCTCCCTCCCCACCTCCGCGATCAGCCGCTCCAGCGCCTCCACGTCCATGTCTCCCTTGAACGGGTGCGGCTCCTGCGTGAAACGCGAGAGCGGGCTCGGCAGATCCACGGCCTTCGCGCCCAGCGCCTCGATGTTCGCCCGCGTCGTGTCGAAATGCGTGTTGTTGGGCACGACGTCCCCCGGACGACACACCGTGCTGAACAGGATCCGCTCCGCCGCCCGCCCCTGGTGCGTCGGGATCACGTGCTTGAAACCGAAGAGATCACGGACCGCCGCCTCGAAGCGATAGAACGACCGGCTCCCGGCGTACGCCTCGTCGCCACGCATCACGGCCGCCCATTGCTCCGCGCTCATCGCCGACGTGCCGCTGTCCGTGAGCAGATCGATCAGCACATCGTCGGCATGCAGCAGAAAAACGTTGTAACCCGCCTCACGCAGCCGCTCGGCTCGCTCCTCCCGCGTCGTCACCCGGATCGGCTCGACCGCCTTGATCTTGAACGGCTCGATGATCGTCCGCAACGTGTCCTCCCGCGGCAGACCCGCAACCACGGTGCCGGCGGCGGGCTCCCGGCCGGAGCCCGCCGCCGGCGCTACTGCCCCGCGCTCTGCGTGTTCGCGGCCGCCTGCGCCTCCGGCTGCTGCGCGCCGCCGGCCTGCAGGACCGGATCCCCCAGTTCATCCATCGCCGTCCGCGGCTCCGCCTTGATGAAGAGCCCCGGCCGCTCCAGCGGCGCCTTCGTGTACCCCCGCGTGTCCGTCGTCGCCGCATCACCACAGCCAGCCAGCACGACCAGCACACCCAGCACGCGGGCGCAGCGCAGCACGCCCATCGCCTGATCCTTCTTCATCGAACCTCCGGTTCCGAAAACGACCCCTCCAGGATACCAAGACAATATGGGGCCCACGCCGCAGACGCGCCACCAGCCGCCTGCACCGCCCACGCACGCCCGCCGTTCATCCGCCAACACCCGCCGCCTCTGCCTCACTCGTATTTCCGTAACTACAGGAAGATCTCCCCGACCTCGCCAATCCCGTCGCCACCATCGAAATACCACATCGTCGTGCACGACTGCGTAGACTCCGCTCGTCGGCGTCGTCAACGCGAAATTCCTCAAGACATCCAAATAATCTCCGCATTCGTTTCTCTTGACACACAACGTCCGTGATGATTTCTTATCGCCTATCCCCAACAAGAGAGCGGCCACTATGAGGGAAAGGAGCATAGCATGCCTGCAACGAACCCGAGAGTAATGGACATGGTGCGGGAGGAACTCGCGAAGAACCCCGACATCACGAACGAGGAGCTCTTCGAGAAAGCCAAGGCGATCGACCCGGAGATCGCCAATCTCTCCATGCGCCAGTTCAATGCTCGCTATCCGCTGCAGGTGAAGCGTGTTCAGGGCCGGGCTCCCGATGCTGAGGCTCCGCGGGGCCGCCAGCGCCGCACGGGCGCCGCGCGCTCGACCCGTGCTCCTTCCTCTTCCCGGAGGGCCAATGCCCGGCTGGCAGCCGCCGCGCCCATCCGGGCCGCATTCCTCGAATTCGCCGAAGAGCTCCTCGCGGCCACCGAGAAGGGAACTGCCGCTGTGGTGAGAGTCGTGGGGAACGTCGATCAGTACGTGGAGCGCGTGCTCAAGGCCGCGGGGAAGGCCTGATTTGCCGTAGCAACGGAGAAACCAGCCGACGCCGGCCGGCGTTCCCGCTGGCCGGCGTCGGCGTCTGGCGGTCAGGTCGTGGCGCGGCGGAGCTGTTCGCCAGAGATCCCCAGCTCGCCCGCGATCCCGCGCATCGCGTCGATCACCGTCTGAATGTGCTCCGGGAGCTCCACGCCGAGGAGCTCCGCGCCGCGCCGGACCTCCTCCCGGTCCACGCCCCGCGCGAACGTCGGGTCTTTCATCTTCTTCAGGACCGACTTCGGCGTCAGATCGTCGATCCCGTTCGGCCGCACGAGCGCGGTCGCGTTGATCAGCCCGCACACCTCGTCGCACGCGACGAGCGTGCGCTCGAGCTGACTTTCTGGCTCCACCCCCGTGAAGTCGCTCCGATGGGCGAGGATCGCGCGGACCACCTCCTCGGGGTAACCCCGCCGCCGCAGCTCCTCCACCGCCCGCAGCGGATGCTCGTCAGGGTACTTCTCCCAGTCCAGGTCGTGGAGCAAACCCGCAAGTCCCCACAGTTCTTCGTCTTCTCCGAACTTCCGGGCATAGGCGCGGACCGCCGCCTCGACGGCCTTCATGTGGTTGCGAAGCCCGGGGTTGTCGACCCATTCCTCGAGCAGTCGAAGCGCATCCTCTCGCGTCGGCACGGTCACCCTCCGATCGGGACTGGCCGGTCCCGTGATTGGTCCACGATGCACAGAAAGCCGAACGGCTCCGCGTACGGGTTGAGGAACTGGTGCGGGTCGCCGGGCGCCACGTAGACGACGTCGCCGAACCCGAGCTCGTGCACTTCTTCACCCAGCCGGACCCGGCCGCGCCCCCGCAGACACACCACGACATGGACGTGCTGGTGCCGCTCGTACGTGCTGTAGCCGCCCGGCTCCACCTCGAAATAGCGCACCTCGAACGCGGCCTCCCGCGGCGCAGCCAGGAGATGCCGGGTGACCCCCCGGAAGGACGCTCCGTCACGCCGGTACGGCTGCGGCCGGACGAGCTCCCAGCCCGCCCCGTCGAAGCGGATCACCCGGCTCCTCTCGAGCGCCGGCGCGGGCCCGAGCACCTCGCACGACGACGCGTGCTCCCCCCACGCCGCCGCCCCGGTGGGTTCGCCGCCGAACCCGCTTCCGCCCCGCTTCGCCTCTGCCAAGACCTCCTCCGGATCCTCGCTCATGGCCCCGGCCTCCCGCCCATCGTCCGACCAGAGGCCCCGGGCGGCTGGCCGCGCACCGGCGCCCCCGAAACCGCCCCGCGACGCTCAGGGATAGATGATCGTCTTGAGCCCCTCTCCCTTCCCGGCCGCGCGCTCCAGCGCCTCCGCCACACCCTCCAGCCCCGCCCGGTGCGTCACGAGCGACCCCGTCTCGATCGACCCCGCCGCCAGCAACCGAAGCGCCTCCCGCGTCTCGTCCGGGCCGCACGAGTAGCTCTGCGTCAGCGTGACCTCGCGGAAATACAACCGGTTCTGGTCCACGCACAGCGGCTCGCCCGGCGGGAACGGCGTGAAGCAGACCACCCGCCCCCCCGGCGCCGACGCCTCCAGCCCCGCCGCCACCGCCCTCCCATCCCCCGGGCAGACGATCACCACATCGGCGCCCCGTCCCCCGGTCGCCCGCCGCACCCCGAGCGCCACATCCTCGGCCCCAGGGTCGAAAACCCGCTCCACCCCGCTCCTGAGCGCCCGCTCACGCCGATCGGCCCGGAAATCGCTCCCGAGCACCACCCCCGCCCCGTACACCCGCGCGAGCTGCGCCATGAGCAGCCCCATCGCCCCCAACCCCACGATCAGCACGGCATCCCCCGCCTCCAGCCGCCCCTGCCGCCGCACCGCCCGGATTCCCGTCGCCAGCGGCTCGACGAACACCGCCGTCTCCCACTCCAGCCCCTCCGGCAGCACGAGCGTGTCGCGCTCCACGTTCGGCGCCGGGACCCGCACATACTCCGCGAAGCCGCCCGGATCCAGCCGCGTCGACCGCCACGTCGCGCAGTTCGACCAGAGACCCCGACGGCACTCCGCACACGCCAGGCACGGCGCATGATGATGCACGAAGACGCGATCCCCGACCGAGACCGCCTGCACCCCCTCCCCCACCGCCACCACCACCCCGGCCGGCTCGTGCCCCAGCACCGCCGGCGCCTTCTGCGCCACGTACCACGGCAGCGCATCCGACCCACACACCCCACACACCACCACCCGCACCAGCGCCTCTCCCGGCCCCGGGCGCGGAACCGGCGCCTCCTCCACCCGCACGTCCCCCCAGCCGTAGAGGCGAGCCACACGCATGCGATCGGGTACCTGCATCCTGCGTCCCCGCTACGAGTTCCGTGGGCAGCCCAACCCCCGCCGCGCGCCACCCCTCCCGCGCGGAGCCACCAGCCGGCCCCGCCTCCCTCACCCCGCCCGCCCGGGCTCCACCACCACCTTGATCGCTTCCCGCCTCAGCACCAGATCCAGCGCCTCCGGCAGCCGCTCGAGCGGCCGGCGATGCGTCAGCAACGGCGCGATCCGAACCGCACCCCCCGCCAGCAGCTCCAGCGCCTCCCGCACGTCCACGCGATCATAATGGAACGCGCCCTTCACGTCGACCTCTTCGTAGTGGAGCCGGTACGCGTCGAACGTCACACGCGTCCCCGCAGCGCAGCCGCCGTAGACCAGCAGCTCCCCGCCAGGCGCCACGAGTTCGGCCGCCGCCTCCCACGTCTCCCGCAGCCCCACACACTCGATCACGACCTCCGCGCCCTCGCCCCCCGTCCACTCCCGCGCTCCCTCGACCAGCCCCGTCGCACCCGCATCCACCACCGCGTCCGCACCCAGCGCCCGCGCCGCCGCCAGCCGCACCCGATGCTTCCCCACGACCAGCACTCGCCCCGCGCCGCGCAGCCGCGCCAGCTGCAGGAACAGCAACGCGATCGGCCCGTCCCCCACCAGGATGACGCGCTCCGCCCGCTCCAGCTCCACCCGCGCCGCACCGTGGACCACGCAGGCCACCGGCTCCAGGGCCGCCGCCGTCTCCGCCGACAGCCCACCAGGGCGCAGAAAGACGTTCCTCGCGACCAGGTGCGCCGGGAGCCGCACGTAGTCCGCGAACGCGCCGAAGACCATCCGCCCCACCGCCTCCGGGCACAGGCTCTCCCTCCCCCGCCGACAGAGACGGCAGGCCCCGCATGGCGCCGTCGGCACGCAGGCGATCGCGTCCCCCTCCCGGAAACCCGTCACCCCCGCGCCCACCGCCGCCACCACGCCCGACAGCTCGTGCCCCATGGGCGTGGGAAGCGGGATCTTCGGGTGGCCACGCCGGAACGTCTTGATGTCCGTGCCGCACGTCAGCGCCGCCTCGACCCGCACCACCAGCTCCCCCGGGCCCGGGCGCGGCACCGCGACCTCCCGGAGCTCGACCAGGCCCGGCCGGACCAGCTCCGCCGCCAGCATCCGCCTGGGCAGCATCAGCCGCAAAGCCTCCGCACTACGGGCTCTCCCAGTTGCTCCGCTGTCCCCCGCCCCGTAACGACGCAGCCCCAGGACAGCGCCGCGCCCGAGCCACACCCGAGTCACGACTCCGCGCCGAACCCGTGCAGCGCCGCGTCGCCCCCCAGATCCGTCGCAACGAACGAGACCACGGCCCGCACCGCCGGCCGCCAGAGGAACGTGGAGCCCGCCCTGCACCGCGCTTCAACGCATCGGCGCGCGCCGCCCGAACTCGCGAAGCAGCTCGACCAGCGCTTCCGGACGATCGACGGGCGGCGCGCAGCTCTGCCCCACGCATACGTACGCCCGCCGCGCTTCCCCGGTCACCATCGCCCGCAGCGCCTCCGGCAGCTCCCCCACCGCCGCCCGATCCCCCGGATCCAGCCGCCGCACCACCGTCCGCGGCCGATAGGTGCGCAACGCCGCCCGCAGCAGCGCCTCCGCCTCCCCATCGCCCGGCGCACCCACCACCACGACGGTCGCCACCGGCGCAGTCGCCCAGTCCACCGCCCGGATGTAGGTCGCCATCGCCGTGGCGATCCGTCGCGCCGACCCCGCGAACGCCTGCAGCACCTCCAGGGCGCGCTCGCGGTAGCGCGGATCGTGGGTCAGCGCATCGAGCCGCAGGAGCGTCAGCGCCGCGACCGAGTTGCCCGCCGGCGCCGGCGAGTCCAGGATCGGCCGGTACGGCTCCCCGAGCACCCGAGACACCTCCGCCTCCCCACGCGGCCGGTCCAGCAGCCCCCCGCCCTCGCGGTCGCGGAAGCGCGCAAGCATCACGTCCACGACCTGCCGCGCACGCTCCAGGTACTCCGGCCGCTGCGTCAGCTCGAACGCATCGAGCAGCGCCTGGGCCACGAATGCCTGGTCCTCCAGGTACCCGCCCACCTCGCCATCCCCCAACCGGTGCGCGACCCCGTACTCCACGTCGAACGCCTCGTCCCAGATCCGGTCCAGCGCCCGGAGCGCCGCCACCGCCGCGTCCTCCCGCCCGAGGTAACGGGCCGCCGCCAGATGCCCCGTCGCGACCAGCGCCGCCCACCCAGTGTAGACCGTGTCGTCGACGAACGGGCGCGGCCGGCGGTCCCGCGCCGCCTTGAGCCGCCGCCGCACCTCCTCCAGCAGCCGCTCAGCCTCCGCCCGCTCGATCCCCAGCCTCGCCGCAACCCCCTCCGCCTCCAGCGCCCGGTAGAGCACGTGCCTCGCCCGGTCACTCGGCATCGCGCTCCCAGGATCATCCAGCCCGTAACGCAGCACCGCCGCGCGCACCAGCCGCTCGTCGCCCCCGAGCGCTGCCTCCACCTCCGCCAGCGTCCAGGTCCAGTAGCCGCCATCGTCCTGCGGGGACACGTCGGCGTCCTGCGACGCCGGGAACCCGCCGGCCGCCACCAGCTCCGCCGCCACATCGCGATAGTAGTCGACGATCCCCTCCGCTACCTCCGCATAGAACGGATCGCCCCAGACCGCGTACGCACGCGCGTACGTCTCCAGCAGCACGCCGTTGTCGTACGCCATCTTCTCGAAGTGCGGGATCAGCCACCGCGCATCCGTCGCGTACCGATGGAAGCCGCCTCCCAGCTGATCGTGGATCCCGCCCCGCCCCATCGCGTTCAGCGTCTCCGCCACCACCCGGCCCGCCCACTCGGCGCCCGTGTCCAGAAACCGGTCCAGCAACAGGTCGAGCGCCCCCGCGTTCGGGAACTTCGGCGCCGGACCGAACCCGCCATGGCGGAAATCGAAGCTCTGCGCGAACGCCTCAACCCCCTGTTCCACCAGGTTCGGCGTCACCGTCCCCGACTCGCTCTCAACCTGCCCGTACGCCGACAGCCGCGCCCGCACCTCGTGCACCGCCTCCAGCGCCCGCTCCCGCTCCTCCGCCCAGAGCCGCGCAACCTCCCGTAACACCCGCCGGAACGCCGGACGGCCAGGCCGGTCCTCCGGAGGGAAATACGTGCCCCCGAAGAACACCTCGCCGTCCGGCGTCAGGAACGCCGTGAGCGGCCACCCGCCCTCCCCCGTCAACACCTGCACCGCCCGCTGATACCGCGCATCCACGTCCGGCCGCTCGTCCCGATCCACTTTGACCGGCACGTACAGCTCGTTGATCAGGCGCGCCGTCTCCGGGTCCTCATAGCTCTCCCGGTCCATCACGTGGCACCAGTGGCACCACACCGCCCCGATGTCCAGCAGGATCGGCCGGTTCTCGCGACGCGCTCGCTCGAACGCCTCCGACCCCCACGGCAGCCAGTTCACCGGCTGCTCCAAACCGTGCCGCAAGAAAGGACTCTTCGAGCCCGCCAGCGACGAACCGCCCCCCGACATCGCGCACCTCCCAACGCTTTCGCCGGTTCAACCCGCGTACGAGTACCCGGCCTCGTGGATCTCCAGCGCCTTCCCCTCGTGGAACACGCCCGCCTCCACTACCTCGCCAATGAACAGCGTGTGGTCGCCCGTCGGACACTCCGCCACGATCCTGCACTCCACGTACCCCAGGCTGTCCTCCAGCAACGGCGCGCCCGTCACGCCGTCGACGCACCGGACCTCCGACAGCTTGTCCGGCGCCTTCGCCGCAGGACGCGCCAGCCGCCCCGCCTCCCGCCGCTGGCTCGCGTCGAAGACGTTCACGCTGAACACCTTCGAGCTCCGCATCATCCCGATCGACTTGCCATCGTTCTCCACCGCGACCGCCACCAGCGGCGGGTCGAACGAGCACTGCATCACCCAGTTCGCCGTGAACGCGTTCCGCTCCCCCCCCTCGCGCACCCCGATCGCGTACAGCCCGTAGGGGAACGCCTCCAGCACCTTCGTCTTCGCCTCTGCGTTCATCGCCTCCTCCTTCCGTTCGCGTTCCCGCCGACTCCGCGCGCCTACGTCTCCGCGCTCGGACAGAGCTCCGCCAGACGACACGCCTCGCAGCGCGGCCGCGGCGCCTTGCACACCGCCCGTCCATGGTAAATGAAAAGGTGCGCCAGGTCCGTCCAATCCTCCCGGGGCACCAGCTCCATCAGATCCTGCTCGATCCGATCCGGGTCGCTCGCCCGGCTCAACCCCAGCCGCCCCGCCAGCCGCTTCACGTGCGTGTCCACCACCACCCCCTCCGCCTTCCCGAACGCGTTCCCCAGCACCACATTCGCCGTCTTCCGCCCCACACCCGGCAACCGCACCAGCGCCTCCATCTCGTCCGGCACCCGGCCGCCGTGCTCCTCCACCAGCCGCGCCGCCATCCCCAGCAGGCTCTTCGCCTTGTTCCGGTAGAATCCCGTCGAGTGGATCAGCTCCTCGAGCTCCTCCTGGCGCGCGCCCGCCAGGTCCTCCGGCGTCGGGTAACGCGCGAACAGCGCCGGTGTCACCTGGTTCACCCGCTCATCCGTGCACTGCGCCGACAGGATCGTCGCCACCAGGAGCTGGAAAGGATTCTCGAAGTTCAGCGAACACCGGGCGTCCGGGTACTCCTCCCGCAGCCGCCGAATGATCTCCCGGGCACGGGCCCGATCGTCGGCCACCGCCACACCCCGCGCCGACTCCGTCGCCGGGGCCGCCCGCCTCCCCTTCGTCACCGGCTCTTCCTCCTCTCGAAGTACGCTCTCACTCGCTCCAGATCCCACGCGCTCACCACGTCCTCCGGCGTCAGCCACCCCTTCCGCGCCACCGCCACCCCAAAGCGCACATGGTCCAGCTCGGCCACCGAATGCGCGTCCGGGTTGATCGCCGTCTTCACCCCCTTCTCCCGCGCACGCCGCCACAACCGCCAGTCCATGTCCAGCCGCCACGGGTTCGCATTGATCTCGATCCCCACCCCCCGCTCCGCCGCCGCGTCGATCACCGCCTCCATGTCGAGCTCGAACCCCTTGCGCGAGAGGAGCAGCCGCCCGGTGGGATGGCCCAGGAACGTGAGGTGCGGGTTCTCCAGGGCCCGCAGCACCCGCCGCGTCATCTCCGCTTCCGACTGCCCGAACGCCGAGTGCACCGAGCCCACCACGTAGTCGCAACTCGCCAGCACATCCTCGTCCAGGTCGGCGTAATCCAGCCGCCCGTCCGGCAGAATGTCCGCCTCCACGCCCTTGAACAGCCAGAGCTCGTCCCCGCGCTCCGCGTTCCAGGCGTCGATCTCCTCGTGCTGACGCCGGAGCCGCTCCGGCGTCAGCCCGCCCGCGTACGCCGCAACCTGTGAATGGTCCGCGATCCCCAGGTACCGCCACCCCCGCGCCAGCGCAGCCTCCGCCAGCTCCCGCACGCTCGCTCGCCCGTCGCTGTACGTCGTGTGACAGTGGAACGCCCCCCGCAGGTCCCCCGCCGTCACCAGCCTCGGCAGACCACCCACCGCAGCCGCCTCCACCTCGCCCAGCCCCTCCCGCAGCTCCGGAACCACGTACGCCAGACCCAGCGCCGCGTACAGCTCGGCCTCGTCGCCCAGCGCCACACGCTCCCCATCACGCCACAGCCCGGACCCGTCCAGCCGAAGCCCCAGCTCCACCGCCCGTCGCACGAGCGCTGCCACGTGCGCCTCCGACCCCGTCCCGTGCACCCACGCCGCCACGAACGCCTCCGGCGCCACGCACCGCAGCCTCAGCTCGAGGCCGTCCGAAAGCCGCACCCGCGCCCCCGCCTCCCCCACCCTCTCCCCGTGCGCCACGCCCGGCATCTCGAAGAACGCCCCGATCACCCGCTCCGCACCCGCCACCACCGAAGCAACGAGATCCACGCCGTCCGCCACCTCCAGCCACCGACGGAGCTCGCCCGCCACCTCCACCCGTGCCACCTCCGGGTGCGCCCGGAGATAATCGACCGCCTGCTCCGCCGCCGCCCACGCCTCCGGCTGACGCCGCCGCCCCGCCACGCTCCGCAAGAATGCGATCCCCTCCAGGATCTTCTGCTGCGTCTTCTCCCCGAACCCCGCCACCCCCGCGACCCGACCCTCCGCCGCCGCCCGCTCCAGCTCCTCCAGCGACGTGATCCCCAGCTCCACGTGCAGCGCCCGGACCCGCCGCGCCCCGAGGCCCGGCACGCCCAGCAGCTCCAGCAGCCCCGCCGGCGTCCCCCTCCGCAACTCCTGGTGATAGCTCGATACCCCCGCCTCCACCAGCTCGCGCACCACCCGCGCCGTCGTCCGCCCGAACCCCTTCACCTTCTCCAGCTCGCCCGTCCGCGCCAGCATCGCCACATCCCCCTCCACACCCTCGAGCGCCCGCGCCGCGTTGTAGTACGCCCGCGCCCGGAACGGATCCTCGCCCCGCAGCTCCAGCAGCGTGCCGATCTCCTCCAGCACCCCCGCAATGGCGTGCTTATCCATCCTCCACCAGCCGGATCCTCCCGTCCTCGCCGACCGAGGCCGGGTGCATGGCCATGTACCAGAATACCAGCGAAAGGAGCTTCAACACCTCCGCCGGCGTCGTCAGTGCATAGTACCCCTGTAGCTCCCCGCCCGGCAGGATGTTCTCGAAATCCCGCCCCTCAGGCCGCGCGTCCACATCCGCCCAGTGCCCCGGCCCCCCCACCGGCACCTCCGCCTCCACCTCGATCGTGCTGAAACCCGGCCGCCCCGGCATGAGCCCCAGCACCAGCAGCACGTCCACCCGCCGGCCCTCCGCGAGCGCCTCGCCCTGCCCACCCGCCATTGTCCAGAAAAGACCGTCCACCGGCTCCGGCGGCGCCCCCTCCCTCACCCGCGCCCAGAACAGATACCGGGGAAACTGCAGGTAACCGGCAGGATGCGGCGGCGTCAGCACCCACTCCCCGACACGAGCTCCACCCTCCACCAGCCGCCGCGCCACCTCCGCCTCCAGCACGAACCGCCGCTTGCCAGACAACCAGTAATGGTAGGCCTGATACAGCAGCCTCCCGTACGCCACCACCGCCTCCCCCGCCCCCTCGGGAACCAGCTCGGCAAGCGCACGTCCCGCTTCGGCCAGCAGAAGGAACGTGTCCGGCGTGGCCGGGTCGATGCCCCGCGCTTCGGCTTCCGCCCGGGTCGCCGGAAACCACTCCGCCTCGAACGGCCCGCCGAACACCAGCTCGTACGGCTCAGGCCGCGCCTCGCCCCCGCCCGTTTCGCGCTCACCCTTCATGTCGCCATGATACCGCGTTCCTGCCGCCCCGTCTACTCCGCCGCAACCGCCTCCGCCTCCACCCCCGCTTCCCGCACCTCCGGCCGCTCACCCGCCAGCCACGCCCGCAACGACCGCCCCAGCCGCTTCCGCCGCACCAGCACCAGCCACAGGTCCCCCGGCGGCCACTCCTCGATCCCATCCTCCACCACCAGGAAGCAGACGTCGCCCAGCTCCCGCGGACGCCGCGCACGGTACCGGACCCCGTGCCACAGGAACTCGATCCACTCCCCGGGCTCCCGGCCGTCCGGGTATTCCTGCTCCAGGAAAAAATCCATGTCCACGCGGTACACCCCCTCCGCCACCTCTTCCCCCGATCGGTAGAAGAACGGATCGAACGACTCGCCCTCCAGCCGCTTGAAGTTCTCGTCCACGGCGTAGTCCATCGCCTCGAGCGCGTCCTCGTCCGCCAGGTACTCCAGGTGATGCTGCAGCTCGTGCGTCAGCGTCTCCCAGAGCTCGTGCTCCCAGTCGAACTCCGGGTCCAGCCGCGACAGCCTCTCGAACGAGCCATGATAAAGAACGACGACGGACCGGATCGTCTCCGGCCCGCCGTAGCTCGAAGGATAACTCTCCGTGCGGCACTCCCCCAGCGTGTAAATGTCCGGCAGCGTCGGGTGAGGAAGCGCGCCCCGCTCCACCACCAGCCCGTCCACGCCCTCCTTGTAACGCTCCGGGATCTCCTCCCAGAGCTGCCACGCCCGGTCCTCGAACTCCTCGAAACGCACGGCTCCTTTCAGTGCCCTGGAAGCGAACCCGTCCCTGTCACGCCGCGCACCCCACCGTCCCGTGCCCGGCTGGCGGCGCGGCGGCCCCACGCGCCCGACCCCCCGCATGGACGGCAACGCCGCGGAACGCAGAGCCGCGCCCCCCGGCCCGCTCCCCGGACCGCAGCCGCTACCCCACCACCTCCGCGTACGCCGCCACGACCCGCGCGAACGACAGCTCCTCGCCGGTCACCCGGCGCGCCACCAACTCCGCCTCCTCTCTGTGACCCGACGAAAAGAGCTCCTCCAGGTAGGGACCCGTGCGGGGATTGCGGAACCAGTCCTCGTCGTAGGTCTCGCGCAGCACGTGCGCCACCGAAGCCTCCAGCGCCCGGCCCCGCAGCCGCCGCACCACGTAGAGGTCCGGCTCCACCTCGTCGAGGTAGCCCGCCGGATCGTGCCGCAGCCCCGTCGCCTCCGTCAGCAGCTCGGCGTACAGGCCCGGCATCCCCTCGAACCGCCCGGCGCCGTGCAGCTCCAGCTCGTACAGCAGCCGCGCGGCCGCGCGACGGAGCCGCAGCAGATCCCCCAGCACCGCGGCCCGGCAGTAATCCTTCTGCGCCCCGCCCCGCAGACCCACGTACCGCGCCAGCCACACGGGATTCCAGGTCAGCCGCTCGAACAGCCCCGCCCACGCTTCCGCCACCGACCAGTCGCCCAGCACTCGGTCCTCGAACGGCAACCCCGGGTCCGTGCACGCGAAATGCTGCGCGTGGCCCAGCGCGTGGAAGAAGCCCGGCCAGTCGCGCCACCCGCTCGCCGGGACGAACGACAGCACGATCTCGCCCGGCACCTGGATCGCCACGCAGAACGCACGCGCGAGCCCGCCCGCCCGCGCTTCCCGCTCCAGACGCACTCGCCCGCCCGCCTCCAGGCTCAGCCCGAGCTCTCCGAGCTGCCGGCGAGCAACGTCCACGGGATCCAGCCCCGCGAAATGCCCATCGAAACGCGGCGCCCGCTCCAGCCGCAGCCCGTCCACCGCCCGCGCCGCACCCGGACGGACTCCGGCGAGGTTCCGCGTGAGCTCGTCCCTCAGGAGCTCACGGTACAGATCCTCCGTCTCCCGCAGCAGCCAGCGCGCTTCCCCGGCCAGCGGCTCGAGCGCGATCCCGTTCGCCTCCTCCCATGCCGCGAGGTATCCGGCCCCCGTCACCGAGCCCCAGGCCTCCCACACCCGCTCCAGCCGCTCCCGATCCAGCCCCTCCACCTCCCTCAGCGCCGTGAGTCGCGCGTCCTCCAGCGCCCAGCGGCGCTCCGCGTCCTCCTCCGCCGCCTGCTCCGCTCCGACCCGGCGGAACGGCACCACCACCTCCCCGAGCCGCAGCACCGTCTCCGCCTCCCATGCCAGCCGGCGCTCCAGCGCTCCCGCCGCCGCCCTCTCCCCCCTCACCGCCAGGAGGAACGCCCGTAGCCGCCGCTGGCGCCCGGCCGTTTCGTCGCCCAGCTCCTTTGCCGCCTCCGCCACCGCCGCCAGCGTGTCCTCCCGGAACAGCTCCGGGAAGCCCGCGTAGATCCGCTCGAGCCCGGGGCGCGCCTCGAGCCCCGCCCAGACCCGGTAGCGCTCCCGGCTCAACGCCGTCCAGAGCTCTTCCGCCCGGCCGGCAAGATCCGCCGTCATCTCACGCTAGGCGATCCGCTCCCGAATGTACTCCACCACACGGTCCACGCTCACCCGCTCCTGTCGGAGCGTGTCCCGGTCCCGCACCGTCACGGTCTGGTCCGTCACCGATTGACCATCGACCGTGATCGCGAACGGCGTCCCCGCCTCGTCCTGCCGACGATACCGCCGCCCGATCGAGCCGCTGTCATCGTAGAACGATGGAATCCCCGCCGCCCGGAACGCTCGATGGATCTGCGCCGCAAGCTCCGGCATCCCGTCCTTGTTGACCAGCGGGAACACCGCCACCTTGATCGGCGCGAGCTTCGGGTGCAGCGCCAGCACCACCCGCGTCTCCCCCTCCACCTCCTCCTCGCGGTACGCGTCCGCCAGCACTACCAGCATCAGGCGGTCCGCCCCCGCCGACGTCTCCACGATGTACGGGATGTACCGCTTGTCCCGATTCACCGGGTCGACGTACTCCAGCTTCTTCCCTGAATACTCCTGGTGCCGACTCAGATCGAAGTCCGTTCGGTTGTGGATCCCCTCGAACTCCTGCCACCCGAACGGGAACTCGTACTGGATGTCGAACGCGCGCTTCGCGTAGTGCGCCAGCTCCGACGGGTCGTGCTCGTGGAAACGCAGCTTCTCCGGCCGGATCCCCAGCGACCGAACCCACGCCATCCGCTGCTCCTTCCAGTACTCCAGCCACTCGTCGTCGGTCCCCGGCTCCACGAAGAACTGCATCTCCATCTGCTCGAACTCGCGCGTCCGGAAGATGAAGTTCCCCGGCGTGATCTCGTTCCGGAACGCCTTCCCGATCTGCGCGATCCCGAACGGGATCCGCTGACGGCTGCTGTTCAGGACGTTCAGGAAATTGACGTAGATCCCCTGCGCCGTCTCCGGCCGCAGGTACACCACCGCCGCCTCCTCCTCCACCGGCCCCATGAACGTCTTGAACATCAGGTTGAACATCCGCGGCTCGGTGAACGAGTCCTTCGCCCCGCAGACCGGGCAACGACCCCCCTGGAGCTCCGGATTGTCCGCCCGGAAGCGACGATGGCACTGCCGGCACTCCACCAGCGGGTCCACGAACCCCGCCACGTGCCCGCTCGCCTCCCACACGCGCGGGTGCATCAGGATCGCCGCATCCAGCCCCTCGATGTCGTCCCGCTCGTGCACCATCGCACGCCACCAGGCCTGCTTGATGTTGTTCTTCAGCTCCACGCCCAGCGGCCCGTAATCCCAGACCGAGCCGGTCCCGCCATAAATCTCGGAAGATTGATAAACGTAGCCCCGCCGCTTGCACAGCGAGACCAGCTTGTCCATGAGATCCGCGCCGTTCGACATTTCCTCTCTTCGCCTCTCGCTCGCGTGCTCTGCCTGCGACTCCAGCCAGCCCCCTCGGCCGCGTCCGGAGAAGCGCGATCGATGGACGCAACACTCCCCTTCCGCGCCCCGCGCGAAAGCTGCCAGCACCTCCTCGGAGGCCCGCGAATCTATTCGGAAGCCGCGCCCGTCAGCAACTGCGCCGCCCCGCGCCAGGCCAGCTCTTCTACCCCGGCAGCCGTCAGGATCGCGCCGCCCCCATCCACCCCGCTCACCCCGGCCGGCAGCTCCGCCGCGATCCGCCCGGCAACGATCAACACCGGGATCCCCCGCGCCCGCGCCCGCTCGACCGCTTCCCCCACCACCTTCCCCATCCCCGTCTGCGCATCGTAGCACCCCTCGCCCGTCACCAGCAGCCGCGCCTCGCGGAGCGCCTCGTCGAACCCCACCGCATCGAACACCCAGGCGCTCCCGGGGACCAGCTCGCCACCCGCGAAGGCGACCAGCCCCGCGCCCAGCCCCCCCGCCGCGCCGGCGCCCGGCAGCCCGCGCACGTCCAGCCCCAGATCCTCCTCGATCCGCGCCGCCAGCCGCGACAGCCCCTCCTCCAGCAGCTCGACCTCCCTCGGGCCCGCCCCCTTCTGCGGACCGAACACCGCCGCCGCCCCCTCCGCCCCGAGCAGCGGGTTCCGCACATCCGTCAGCCCGACCACGGGCGGCAACGCCAGCGGCGTGGCCGGACGCCCGATCCGCTCGAGCCCCAACAGCCCCCCGCCCCCACGCGCGACCGGCTCGCCTCCCGCACCCACCAGCCGCCACCCGAGCGCTTGCGCCATCCCCGCCCCACCGTCCACCGTCGCCGAACCGCCCAGCCCGACAACGATCCTCCCTTCCAGCGCACCTGCCCCGCTACCACGCCCGTTCCCCGCCCCCCGCTCCCGCAGCGACCGCGCCGCCGCCAGCATCAGCTCCCCCACGCCGTACGTCGTCGTCCGCAGCGGGTCCCTCCGCTCGGGCGGCACCAGATGGTACCCGCACGCATCCGCGCTCTCCAGCACCACGCCCCCATCGACGTGCAGCAGCCGCCCCTCCACCCGCTCGCCCAGCGGCCCCGTCACCTCCACCCGCTCCACCTCCCCGCACGCCGCCACCTGTAGCGCGTCGATCAGCCCCGGCCCGCCGTCCGACAGCGGAAGCTCGACCACCCGCGCACCCGGCGCAGCCCGCCCCACACCCCGGGCCATCGCCCGCGCCGCCTCCGCAGCCCCCAGCGTCCCCTTGAACGAAGTCGGAGCTACCAGAATCATCCCCGGCTCTCCCGCTCCGCCCCCTCGACCCGCAGCCCCGTGGAACGGCTCTTGCCCGCTACCACCCCCGGCACGGGTCCCCTGACACCCCGTCCGTCCACCCCCAGGAGGCCTCATGCCACTCGTCGCTCTCTCGCAACACCAGGACTACGACTTCCCCCCCGGCCGATTCGACGTCCGCGGCTGGAACGTCAGAACCCTCGCCGACAACCAGCACGTCGGCAGGGTCCACGACCTCCTCCTCGACCAGCACGGCGAGCCGCGCTACCTCGACATCGACCTCGGACTCTTCCGCAAACACGTGCTGCTCCCCATCGGCCAGGCCCGCGCCGACCGCCAGCAGCGCGTCGTCTGGGTGCCCGGATTCACCCGCGACCAGTTCCGCGAGATCCCCGAGTACCCCCACGACCTCACCACCCTCACCCCGCGCTACGAGTCCGCCCTCATCAACGCGTACCAGAGCGCCCTGGCCCGCGAGCAGTACCGGCCCCGCCCCTCTCACGCCGGGGCCGTCTACGGCCCCTCCGAGCTCGAGTCCCGCGTCATCGCCACCCCCACCCCCCTCCCCATCCTCGCCCCACTCTCCAGCCTCCCCGACTTCCGCATCGCCCGCCACGACCCCGACCCGCGCGGCTGGACCGTCCTCGCGGCCGACGGCCGGAAAATCGGCTCCATCGACGAGCTCATCGTCGATACCCGGGCCATGAAAGTGCGCTACCTCGTCTGCCGCGTCAACGAGGAAGCGCTCGGCCTCGATCGGCAGCACCGCCACCTCCTCATCCCCGTGGGCTACGCCCGACTCGATGAGGACAACCACAATGTCCTCCTGGACACCATCCCCTCGAGCGCGATCGCGGAAATGCCCGTATATTCCGGCGAACAGCTCACGCGCGAGCTCGAGGCCGAGGTCCTCGCCGCCTACGGACCCGACGCCGGCTCAGAGGCCCTTCACCACGATCCGCGCTTCGACCCGCAGGAGTTCTACGGGCCCCCGACCCCATGATTCCCCCCGTCCCGACCCTCGACCCCCGCGAGCACGACGCCGTGGCTCGCTTCCTCCGCGCCATGCTCGCCGCCGGCGATCCGCCCCTCCTCCGCGCCGTCCTCTTTGGCTCCAAGGCCCGCGGCGATTTCGACGAGGACTCCGACATCGACGTCCTCGTCGTCTGCGACGTGCCCCCCTCACACCGCGACCGCGCGAGCGCCGCCGTCTACCGCCTCGCCGACCACGTCTCCGCCCTGACCGGCGTCGACCTGGAACCCTGGACCGTCTGCGCCGCCGATCTCCAGGAAGGCTGCCGGACCCCCATGCTCGTCGACGCCCTCGAGGACGGCTTCCCCCTCTGGCCCCGCTCCCCGCTCCGCCTCCCCTTCACCCCCGCCGACGCCTGCTTCTGCGCCTCCTGTCTTCTCGATTGGGTCGCCGAAGGTGGGCCGATCGTCCGCGCCGCGCTCGCCAGCGGCCGCCTCGCCGATGCGGCCCGCCGCGCCCGCGACGACATCACCCGACTCGCCACCGCCGCCCTCCTCCTCGAAGGCGACACCCGCCACCGCCGCACCTCCTCCCTCCTGCGCTTCCGCCAGCGATTCCTGCTCCCTCGCATCCTCTCTCCCCGCCTCCTCCACCCCATCGCCTGGGCCTACGACGCCTTCCCCCTGAACGGCGGACGCGGAGTCGAACACCCCCCTGTCACCCCGGCCGCCATCGCCTCCGCTGAGCTCGGCTACCAGCTCGCCCGCGTCATGGAAACCGAGACCGTCCCCTGGATCCTGCGCCGCATCGAAACCCTCTCCTCCCAGCGCTACTGGTGACCCGCCGCCTCACTTCGCCCGCCGCGGCTCCTCCGTCGGGCTCTCCTCCTCCCTCGGCGGCCGACCCGCTTCGATCGTGAACAGCCCCACGTGCTGCGCCATCAACACGTAGCTCGCCCACACGACGACCGCGCCAAAGGCCAGCACGCCCGTGAAGCCCACCGCCACCACCGTGCACAACGCCCCGAACAGCATCAGCATCGCCGCAACCCCCAGCAACCCCAGGTCCGGTTTCCCCTCCTCGATATGTCGATGACGACTCGCCGCCAGCGATGCCCCGGCCCCTGCATAACCGACCACCGCGAACAGCAGGAGCACGATCTGCAGCCCCGCGCTCAACATGGTTCCCCCGTTGCACGTCCGTTCGATCCGACGCGGCCACCCCCACTCCCCGCCTCCGCCCACCAGCCCCCGGCCCACCACCCCACGGCGCGGGCGAGCCGACACCCCGGCACCCGCAGGACTCATGGCTCGATCACATTGTCTCCGACAGCGTGACCGCGGCGCACCCCAGCCGGCCATCGTCACTCCTCGCTCCCCCGCTCCACCTCCCGGCTCGAGCCGGCCTGCACCGCGAACCGCGCCCTCTCGCCCCGCGCCTGCCTGACCTCCCCCGGGAGCAAGAATCATACGAGGCATGGCTAAGTGCCTTTCACTTCATGAGCTCCGGCAGAAGTGACCCGCCCCGGAACAAAAAACGGGGCGGGGCGCCCGCGCCCCACCCCTCTCCTGCCAGGCCCCGATCCCTTCACGCCAGCGAATGCAGCAACACCCGCAACCGCTGTTCCGGTAACTCATGCGCCGCGGCCACCACCTCCTCCCGGCTCCGACCGTGCAGCATCGGCGGACCCTGCCTCACCTCGAAGAACTGACCTACCCCCTCAGGCTCGAAGATGAAGCGCCCCCGGTATCCTCCACCCTCCTCCCACGTCTCCACGAGCACCCGCCAGTGGATCCCCTCGGCCGCGATCCGACAGATCGTGGCGGCACTGCGGGCGATCGCCTCCTCCTCTGCCAGTTCAAAGCGCATGGTCACCCCCGAGCTTCGTCGTCGGAAAAAAAACGGGGCGCCGTCCCTTCAACGGGAGACTCCCCAGTTTTTTCTAGAATCCCGCTTCTCGAGCGGCGAGTACATGCACCCTCCGCCGCACCGCCGCCACCGACCCAGCTTCGATCTAAATCTACTCTCCCGCCCACAGACCGGGCAAGGGCACTCTCAGAAGATCTTGATCCTCACGTACCTCTCGGGTCGCTCCCGTATGTCGGCCGCCAGCGCCCGCATCTCCCGGATCGCGCCGTGCAGCTCCCCGTAGAGCGTGCTGTCGTTCACCAGCCGCCCCAGCGTCCCCTCCCCCGCATCCACCTTCGCCAGCACCGACGCCAGCGACCCGAGCGACCGCTCCATCGCCTCGGCCGCCGCCAAGAAGGACTCCGCGCTCGCTTCGATCTGCCGCAGGGCGTTCGCCAGCGCAGGCCCCGCCCCGGCACGCTCCGCCGCCTCCGTGCTCCGCCTCAGCGACTCCGCTGCCCGGCGCAGCTCCACGAACGCCGCCCGCAGCTCCTGCGCGCTCGCCGGCAACACCGCAGCCGTCGCGTGCATGTCCCGGATCGCCACCGGCGAAAGCAGCGAATCCGCTCGCGCCAGCACCGCCCGCGCCTTCCCCCCCAGCTCCACCATCATCGCCGGAAGCCCCGGAGCGGCCTCACCCCGGATCGTGTCCCCCGCCTCCAGCTTCACCATCGCCGTCCCGGGCACCAGCTCCACCACGTGCGCGCCGAACACGTCCCCCACCACCCAGGCCCGCGTGTCCGCCGGAAGCTTCAGATCCCCATCCACCGCCAGCTCCGCCAGCACCCGCCCCGGCGCCTCGAGCCTCACACCCCGCACCGCCCCCACCTCCACACCCTGCAGCTGGACCCGGTCCCCTCGCTTCAGCCCGGCCCCATCCTCCAGCACCACCAGGACCTGCAGCCCGCCCCCGAGCACCGGCCTGCCCTGCAGGAAGAACATGCCCCACGTGAACAGCACCCCGGCCGCCAGCACCAGCAGCCCGAGCGCCGTCACGTTCCGACCCCGGATCTCCATCCCTTCCCCTCACGCCACCGCCGGCCCACCGGCTCGACCCCGGCGGACCACCGGCCCGACCGCCGGATCCGGGCTCCCAGCCACCCCGGACGGCCGCACGCCAACCCGATCCCTACCCCTGGTTGACCGCGTGATCCGCTGCGCGACCCGGAACGCCCGCTCCAGGCCACACGTGACCACAGGACTCATCTTCCCAGCTCCCGATCCAGCTCCATTCTCGATTCGTCCAGGCGCTCCGGGTGCGCCGGGTCGAACGCTGCCCCGCCCGCCGCCGACCCACGCTCAGAACGTCTTGAGCAGCGGCACCAGAACGAGGTCCAGGACCATCAGCGCCAGGGTCGTCGTCACGACCGCAGCCGTCGTCGTCCGGCCCACCCCTTCCGCGCCCCCCTTCGCCTCCATCAGCCCCACGAAGCAGGCAAGGAACGTGATCGCCAGCCCGAACGCGGCCCCCTTGAGCACCGAGTAGATCAACGCGAACGGCCGAAAATACCACCGCATGCCGTACAGGAAGTCCGCCGTGGTCATGCCGTCGATCACCACGACCGACACCGCCCACGCCGCCAGCAACCCCACCGCATCGGCCAGCACCACGAGCGGCGGCACCACGAACACCCCCGCCACCACCCGCGGCGTCACCAGGTACGCCACCGGATCCCGGCCCAGCGCGTACAGCGCGTCGATCTGCTCCGTCACCTTCATCGACGCCAGCTCCGCCGCGATGCTCGCGCCGATCCGCCCCACCAGCACCATCCCCGTCAGGACCGGGCCCAGCTCCGTCAGGATGCTCGCCGTCGCCACGCTCCCGATCACCCAGACCGGGAGTCCCCCCGTGAATTGCGCCCCGCCCTGCTGCGATGTCACCGCCCCACCCAGCGCCGCCATGATCAGCACCAGCGGCAGCGATCGGACCCCCATCACGTACGCCTGCCGCACCGCCGCACGGAGATACCGTTGCGGCCGCGGCAACACCCGCAGGACCGCCCACCCCAGCAGCGCCGCCTGCCCCGCCCGCTCGAGCGCGGCGCGCAGCGGATCCGGGGTCGTCCGCACCCCCCGCCGGCTCATGCCTCCCGCGCCCGCCTCCCCAGCGCCCGCCACGCGTAGTAGACCGGGATCCCCGCCACGATCACGCCCAGACTCAGCCCCGCCTCCACCGGCTCCTCGATCAGCGCATTCACCAGCATCGCGACAGACGCCAGCAGAAAGATCACCGGCACCACCGGGTAGCCGACCGCTCGGTACGGCCGCACCAGCTCCGGCCGCCGTCGCCTCAGCACGAACACCGCGCCCACCGCCAGCGCGTAGAACGGCCAGATCCCCAGAATGAACGCCCCCGCGAGCTGCTCGAACGTCCGGATCGACACGTATGCGATCCCCAGCAGCGCCGCCAGCCCGATCGCCGCGTACGGCGTCCCATAACGCGGATGCACCGCCGCGATCACCCGGAAAAACAGCCCGTCATCCGCCATCGCGTACAGGATCCGCGGGCCCGTCATCGTCGACCCGTTCAGCGCCCCGAACGTCGACAACACCACCAGCCCCGCGATCACCGTCGCCCCCGCACGCCCGAAGATCTGCGTCGCCGCGTCCGCCGCCACCAGCCTCGACCCCGCCACCCCCTCCAGCGGCAGCACATACAGGTAGGCCAGGTTCACCGCCAGGTACACCAGGATCACCACCCCCACCCCCCACAGCAGCGCCCGCGGCAGCACCCGCTCCGGGTCCCGCACCTCCCCCGCCACGAACGTGAGGTCCGCCCACCCGTCGTACGCCCACAGCGCCGCCACCAGCGCCACCCCCAGCCCGCCCCACGAGCGCGGCTCGAACGACCACGGCTCCGCCAGCGCCCCGCCACCCTGCCCACTCCCGAAAACGAACGCCACCAGCGCGAGCCCCGCCAGCGCCACCACCTTCGCCAGCGTCGAGACGTTCTGCACCGCCGCGCCCCACACGATCGAACGGATGTTCGCCGCCGCCAGCACCGCGATCGCCACCGCCGCGATCACCCGCACACCCCCATCGCTCAGCGGGAAAAACGCCCCCAGGTACTGCGCGAAGATCATCGCGATCGCCCCCAGCGCCGCAGGGCGAATCACCAGCAGCTCGGTCCAGCCGAACAGAAACGCCGGCAACGGCCCGTACGCTTCACGCAGGAAGACGTAGATCCCGCCCGACCGCGGGAAGAGCGTCGCCAGCTCGGCCAGCGTCAGCGCCCCGAACAGCGCCACCACCGCCCCGGCCACCCACACCAGCAGCGCGGCGCCCACACTCCCCGCCTCCGCCGCCACCGCGCTGGGCACCCGGAAGATCCCGCTCCCGATCGTCGACCCCACCAGCACCGCCGCCGCGCTCCACACCCCCAGCCGCCGCGGCAAGCGCTCCTCGCCTCGCTCCACTTCCGGCTCCAGCTTCGTCGGATGGCTCACGCTCCCTCACGCCTTCGGAAGAAATCCAGGCCCGGAACCGCCCCGGCACCGGCCGCCCCGCCTCGCTCGAAAATAAACCCGCAACACACCTACCCGAAACCCTGCGCCCCCTCCACGCGACCCGCTTCGAAAAATGAACCGCTGCCGAGGAAAAAACCATGGGCCGCAGGGACACGCCCCGCCCCGCGCCCGGAAACAAGAACGGCCAGGCGCGCCTCGGGCGGCCTGGCCATCTCCTTACCCATGGAGCTGAGGGGACTCGAACCCCTGACCCTCTGGTTGCAAACCAGATGCTCTCCCAGCTGAGCTACAGCCCCGAGCGTTCGAGAGCGGAGGACCCTACGGGCCCTCCGCTCCTTTTTCTAAACGTAATCGATTCAGGATTGCGGGTCAACTGATGGGACAGAATCGAAAGGGACCGCCTCCGCTGGCGCTTCGCTCTTCCGCTCCGGCGCCGGTCGGCTCGCCGCGACCCGCCGCGACAGCTCCATGTCCACCACCGCCGCCACCTCCTCGTCCGTCAGCCACCCGTTGTCCCAGAGGACCGTGAACGTGTTCCGCGCCCGTCCCAGCCGGTCACGCCGGGCCGAACCCGGAGCGCCCCGCTTGTACGATATCACACAACCCGCCCAGCTCCCACGCACCACCACCCCCCGTCCCAGATCCTCCCGGAGCTGAACCAGACCGTCGTGGCTGAACTCGGCAAGCTCGGCGCGGAGCTCGGCGAGCGCCTCCTCACGGTGCCGCTCGGAGTAGCGCTCGATCGTGTTGTGCATGGCCGTCTCCTTTCTCCTGCGAAAAGCCCCACGTCCCCTCCCGTCCGCAGGAGCCGTGCCGGCCCAGGACGCCGCCTACGCGGTCCCCCGTCCCCGCGCCGCCGCCCGCTCCACGAGCTCCGCACGGCGCTTCCGCGCCGCCCCCAGCACCACCGCCCCGGTCAGCTCCGCGTCGTCGACCAGGATGTACCAGGGCTCCTCCGCCTCCAAGCTCAGGCCATCCCGGTACAGCACCACGCGCTCCAGTGCACCATGAGGAAAGCTCACCCGCTGCTTCGCACCCCGGAAGATCGTCCGGTGGCTCGTCACCACGAGCAGGCCGAGATCCAGCGGCAGGATGCGGGCATCCGCGCCCAGCGCGTCCCGCGCCCCGCCCGCGCGGAACGCCTCATCCCCCTGAACCCGGAAGCCTACGCCCTCCGGCATCGGACGCGAGCCGGCCGGAATCCCGATCCGCCGACAGAGCGTGGCCTGCGCCACCCAGTGACACCGCTCGCCCGCCAGCAGCAGGAACGGAGCCGGCACCTCCGGCAGATCCCCGCGCCCGATCCGCGACAGCAGCCGCAGGCGCTCGTACTTCCGCTCGTCCACCCGGATCTCGTCGGCAGTGAACCCGAGCTGCTCCCGCA
Source organism: Longimicrobiales bacterium (assembly GCA_036564015.1). Classification (GTDB taxonomy): domain Bacteria; phylum Gemmatimonadota; class Gemmatimonadetes; order Longimicrobiales; family RSA9; genus DATCLG01. The sequence continues at coordinate 4,790 of DATCLG010000041.1, read as the reverse complement.
GCCGCTCGAGCCGCCCCGCCTCCTCCTCGTCCACCTCCGCATCCGCCACCGCCGCCCGCAGCGCCCGTCGATAACACGCGCGCGCGATCATCCGCGTCTCGGCGTCGCTCAACCCCTGCTCCGCCCGCAGGGTCGCGAGCTCCCGCGTCTCATCGGGCGTCAGGACCCCATCGTCCAGCGCCGCCTGCAATTGCGCCTCGTAGAGCCGACGCGCTCGCTCACGCTCCTGTCGCACGTAGACGGCAGCCGCCGCGCCCAGGCCGACGAGCAAGAGCAAGACCGCTATCGTGAGAATCGATGTCATGACCCGTGGTACCCCGGAATCGAATCGTCGACCGGCCCCACCCGACCCCTCCCCGCTGGCTCCATGGGTGGCGGCGCAATTATTTTTTACGGTGAACGACGCCAACGGGGTTCCCTCGCACCGAAAACGACGGGCGAGGCGGAACGCGCAATTTCTTCCTCACCCTGGCCGTCCTGGCACCAGCGGCGCTCGACGTCAGGACGCAGGCAGGGCGGAGCTCCCGCCCCGGCGGCCGCGCATCCCTCGCGGACGGGCCGAGCGGCCATGCCACACCCGGGCCGGCCACGGTATCGCACGACCCGGGACCAGGCGGCGGGGAGCGCGTCAGGGCGTCGTTCGCCTCGACCAGGGCCGCCCGTCCTCCCGAGGACCACGACCTCGACTCCGCCGGACGGGGCTTCGGCCGGGTCGAGCACCGCACCGGAGCTGGAACGTACACGATCGTCGGCCGGACGCAGCACGTGCGAACCACCGGCTTCGCCGTTGAGGCCGGGGACGCCGGCCACGCGGGTCACCACGGATCCACTTGGAGAAAGCTATGGGAAAAGGCACTCGACAGCAGGAACTCCGTCGTCGCCGCAAACGGCGTGAGAAAAGACTGAAGGAGAGGAGGAAGCTCCTCCTCGCCCAGCTGGCGGCGGCGGCCGAGGCCAAGGCCGCGGGGACTCCCGCCCCGGCCCGGCGCCAAAAAGTGGAGACCTGAGGGCTGAAGGCCGCCCCGTCCGGCGCCCGGGCGGGGCGGCCTTCACACCTCCGTCCTCCACAGGCGACGGCCTCCCGCCCCCTTTTGCGGTCAGCCAGGGCACGGGGCAACGGACCCCGGAGCCCTGTTTTTCGGCTTGATCACGCCATTTCCGGCAACCGCCACTCCCGGCACGCTGGGTGCTCTACTCCCCGACCGCCGCGTTCCAATCGTCCTCTCTCGGTGGAGGTCGTCATGCGAGCACCGACGTTCGCGACTCTGCTCCTGAGTGCCCTGATCCTCGGCACCGCTAGCCACGTCCAGGCCCAGGGCCACCGCCACACCGCGCCGGGCCACCGCTTCCACGACCACGCCCCCGGCCATGCCAAACGCTGGGACGACATCGATCGCCGGGACAAGCGCGTCCGCTGGGAGGATCGGTACGACCGCGATGACCGCCGCCTCCCGTGGTACGTGAAGCGCGAGCCCGTCCGTGCGCGGCGCGACTACGCCTTCGAGCGCTACCTCTGGGAGCACCGCGCGCTGCACGAACGGCTCGAGCGGATGCACCTCCAGTGGCACCGCGCCCACGACCGCGGCCGCCGCGATCGCCACTGGCATAGCAAGCACGCGGCCCTCCATGCGAGGCTACGCCAGCAGCACGCACACTGGCACGCACGGGTCGGACGACGCCACGACCACTGGGACGAACGCGCCTTCGCCCGCCTGGCCGGCAGCCACTTCCCCGGCCACTTCGCCCTGGCCGACCTCGGCGGGGTGATCGCAACCTCGATCCTCCTGGATCACCTGTCGCGGTAGGCGCGGCTCCCACGAGCCCGCCTGCCCGGCAGATGTCGAACCGGGCCGCACTGACGACGGTGCGACCCGGTTCGGCGCGACTCCGGCGAAGCGGCGCGACCGCTCCGCCGGCCGGACCGTGCTGAGGCGCGTGATCGGCCTTACGCCGGCACGGCCTCCGCAGACAGGAGCTGCCGCAGCACGTACTGGAGAATCCCGCCGTGCCGGTAGTACTCGATCTCCTGCGGGGTGTCGAGCCGTACCGTGGCCGGGAACTCCACCACGGCGCCGTCCTCCCGCGTGGCCCGCACGGTCACCGTCCGGCCCCGCGCGAAGCGCTCCTCGATCCCCTCGGCCAGCCCGATGATCTCGTACACCTCCCGGCCGGTGAGGCCCAGCGTCTCGGCCCCGTCCCCGGGCAGGAACTGGAGCGGCAGAATCCCCATCCCCACCAGGTTCGAACGGTGGATCCGCTCGAAACTCTCGGCGATCACCGCGCGGACCCCGAGGAGCCGCGGACCCTTCGCCGCCCAGTCACGCGACGACCCCGTCCCGTACTCCTTCCCCGCGATCACGATGAGCGGCACGCCCTCGGCGGCGTACCGCACCGAGGCGTCGTAGATCGTCATCTGCTCGCCCGAGGGGAGGTGCACCGTGTAGCCGCCCTCGACGCCCGGCACCAGCTTGTTGCGCAGCCGGACGTTCGCGAACGTGCCCCGCACCATCACCTCGTGGTTGCCGCGCCGGGCCCCGTAGGAGTTGAAGTCCTTCGGCTCGACCCCGCGCTCGATCAGGTACTTCCCCGCCGGCGAGTCCTTCTTGATCGAGCCTGCCGGCGAGATGTGGTCCGTCGTGATGCTGTCGCCCAGCAGCGCCAGCACCCGCGCCCCCCGGATGTCCTCCACCTTCGGCGGGGTGGGCGGCATGTCGACGAAGTACGGCGGATGCTTGATGTAGGTCGACGCCTCGTCCCACGCGAACAGGTCGCCCTCGGGTACCGGCAGCGCGTTCCAGCGCTCGTCGCCCCGGAAGACCTCCGCGTACTCCTTCCGGTACATCTCGGGCCGGACCGACTTCTGGATCACCTCCTGCACTTCATGCTGCGTGGGCCAGATGTCGCGCAGGAAGACCGACCTGCCCTCCCGATCCGTGCCGATCGGCTCGTTGTACGGGTCCCAATCCATCCGCCCGGCCAGCGCGTACGCCACCACCAGCGGCGGCGACATGAGGTAGTTGGCCCGCACGTCCGGGTTGATCCGCCCCTCGAAGTTCCGGTTCCCGGAGAGCACCGACACCGCCACCAGCCCCCCTTCCTCGATCGCCCGCGACACCGGCTCGGGCAGCGCACCGCTGTTGCCGATGCAGGTCGTGCACCCGTACCCGACCAGGTTGAAGCCCAGCTCCTCCAGGTACGGCGTGAGCCCGGCATCCGTCAGGTAGCTGGTCACCACCTTCGAGCCCGGCGCCAGGCTGGTCTTCACCCACGGCTTCGTCTTGAGGCCGCGCTCGACCGCCTTCTTCGCCAGCAGCCCCGCAGCCACCATCACCGACGGATTCGAGGTGTTCGTGCAGCTCGTGATCGCCGCGATGACCACCGACCCGTCCGTCAGCTCCACCTCCTCGCCGTTGACCACGCAGCGCACCCGCGGCCGAACGTGCGTCTGGACCGCCACCTCGCCATCACCAGACTCGGCGGACCACTGCGAGAGCTGCTCCGGCGCAGGCCGCGCCCCCGCGCCCTTGATCATGAGATCGACGGCCTCCAGGAACGACCGCTTCGCCTGCGAGAGCGCGACCCGGTCCTGCGGCCGCCGCGGACCCGCAATGCTCGGCTCCACCGTCGACAGATCGAGCTCCACCGTGTCCGAGTACTCCGCCTCCGGACTCTCCGCCGTGTGGAAGAGCCCCTGCTCCTTCATGTAGGCCTCGATCAGCGCGATGTGCTCCGGCGACCGACCCGTCAGCGCCAGGTACCGCAGCGTCTCCTGATCCACCGGGAACATCCCGCACGTCGCCCCGTACTCCGGCGCCATGTTCGCGATCGTCGCCCGGTCCGCCAGCGGCAGGCTGGCCAGCCCCGGCCCGTAGAACTCCACGAACTTCCCGACGACCCCCTTCTTGCGCAGGACCTCCGTGACCGTCAGCACCAGGTCCGTCGCCGTCGCACCCTCGGGCAGCTCGCCGTAGAGCTTGAAGCCCACCACCGGCGGGATCAGCATCGACACCGGCTGGCCCAGCATCGCCGCCTCCGCCTCGATCCCACCCACACCCCACCCGAGCACCCCGAGCCCGTTCACCATCGTCGTGTGCGAGTCCGTGCCCACCAGCGTGTCCGGGTAGGCGATCCGCCGGCCCCCGCCCGCATCCACGTCGAACACCACACGGGCCAGGTACTCCAGGTTCACCTGGTGCACGATGCCCGTCTCCGGCGGCACCACGCGGAAGTTCTGGAACGCGCGCTGCCCCCACCGCAGGAACGCGTACCGCTCCCGGTTACGCTGGTACTCCAGCTCCGCGTTCGTCGCGAAAGCGAGCCGGGTGCCGAACGCATCCACCTGGACCGAATGGTCGATCACCAGCTCGGCCGGCTGCAGCGGGTTGATCCGCTTCGGGTCCCCGCCCATCCGCTTCATCGCGTCGCGCATCGCGGCCAGGTCCACCACCGCAGGCACACCGGTGAAGTCCTGCAGCAGCACCCGCGCCGGGGTGAACGCGATCTCCCGCTCCGGCACCGCACGCGCCTCCCAGCGTGCCAGCGCCTCGATGTCCTCCGCGCTCACCACCACCCCATCCTCGTGGCGCAGGAGATTCTCCAGCAGAATCTTCAACGAGTAAGGCAACCGCGCGACCGGGAGACCCGCGCGCTCCAGCGCCTCCAGACGAAAGATCTCGTACGTCCGCCCGCCTACCTGCAGCGTCGAGCGGCTCCCAAAGCTGTCCTTCCGGTCCATTGGTTCCGTCGGCCTCAGTTCGTGTTGCGCTTCCCCCGTATGGATTACCCCAGCA
>DATCLG010000040.1:0-30280 GCA_036564015.1 Longimicrobiales bacterium | reverse complement strand
GAGCGGGGGCTACATCTGGGTCTACAGCGAGCCCGGGCAGGGCACCACCTTCGAGGTCTACCTGCCGCGTGTGGAGGCGGTGGCCGAAGAACCCGAGACACCCCGTCCCCACCCCGAGCCCCACGCCGCCCCCGGCGGCTCGGAGGTCGTGCTCGTGGTGGAAGACGAGGACGCCGTGCGCACGCTGATCCGCAAGGTCCTCGAGCAGAAGGGGTACACCGTGCTCGAGGCCCGGGACGGGCAGGAGGCGATCCGGCTCTCGGAGGGCCACGACGGGCCGATCGACCTGGCCATCAGCGACATGATCATGCCCGGAATGGGCGGGAGAGAGCTCGCCGCACGGCTCCGCAGCGCCCGGCCTGGCCTCAAGGTCCTCTTCATCTCCGGCTACACGGGCTTCGAGATCGCGAAGCGCGGCCTGCTCGAGCCCGGAACCCCGATGCTGGAAAAGCCGTTCACGCCCCAGGCGCTGGCGCGCATGGTCCGGGAGGTCCTGGGGGAGGGCGACCGCCAAACCTCGTGACCGCGCCCCCTCCGCGCCGGGGCCCGCCGCCCCCGCTCCCCGCCCCGCCCCCGCCTCAGTGCTCCAGCATCGCCGGGACCGTGGTGGCCAGCGCTTCCGGATGGGCCAGCACCCCCTCGGCCGGCAGCTTCACCTCGAGCGGCTGGTCCCGGATCGCCCGTCGGAACCCCTTCCCTTCCAGGATCCGCTGCACGTAGATCCGCCGCACCACCACCATTACGGTGGCCAGGACCGGCACCGCCACCAGCAGGCCGACCGCACCCAGCAGGTGCCCCATCACCAGCACGCTCAGCAGCGTCAGCACCGGCGGCAGCTGCACCTGCCGCTCCATGATCATTGGCGCCACCACGTTCGCCTCGATCAGGTGCACCCCCACACCGAGCGCCGCCACCAGCAATGCCTTGATCAGCCCGCCCGTCCCTAGCACGAAGAGCGCAGGCAGCAGCGTCGAGACCAGCGTCCCGAAAAACGGCACGATCGCCACCGCCCCGGTGAAAACCCCGAACGCCAGCGCGTACGGCACCCCCAGCAGCTCCAGCCCGATCCAGGTCAGCACCCCCAGGATCGTCATCGCCAGCAACTGCCCCAAGATCCACGCCCGCAGCGTCTCCCCCAGATCCGCGAGGATGTCCCGCACCAGCTCCCGGTGCACCGGCGGGGCCAGAAGGATGAACCCGTCCCGGTAGAGCGCGGGCCGGAGCGCCAGATACACCCCCATGATCAGCACGCTCACCACCTGGATCAGGAAATGGACCCCGCTGAAGACGTACGGCACGAACCCGTGGAAGTAACGCGAGATCCCCTGCACCAGGTTCCCCACGTAGCTCTGGGTCCCGTCCACCGGGCCGATGAGCTGCGCCAGCAGCCTGGACCGCTGCACGGCCTGCCGCAGGTCCGCCTCCCAGCGCTCCAGCAGCGCCGGCAGCGCCGCGATCAGCTCCTGCGTCTGGGTCGCCAGCGGCGGCACGATCAGATACCCCATGCCCACCAGCGCCAGCGCCGTGGCCACCAGCGCCGTCGTCAGCCCGAGGGGCCTCGGCACCCCGAACCGCCGCTGCAGCGCATCCGTGACCGTGCTCAGGTAGAGCGAAAAAAGAACGGCAATGAAGAGGAGCAGCAGGATCTCCGCTACGCTGTAGAGAAAGAGCAACAGCAGCAGCGTGAAGACCGCCGCGCCCAGCACGCCATACGATCTGCGAGTCATCCGCCGGTCAGGCCTCTCCCTCCAACTGCGCGTCCTTGACTTCGCCTTCCTCCAGACCCGCCGGCGCCAGACGCTTCATCCGGGAAGCCGACGCGTCCTCCGGGAGCGCCGCGCTCGCCGAGCCGCTCCCCAGCAGTCCCATCCGCTCCTTCAGCGCCAGGAGCCGGCGCTCGATCGCATCCGAGCTCTCCAGCAGCGCGAACTGCCGCTCCAGCGTATCGCCCGTCAGCGTCTCCTGCACCTCCGCAGCCGCCAGCGCACGGCGCTCGGCCTCCTCGATCTTCTCCGCCATCCGCTCGAAGGTCTCGAACGCCGAGCGGTCGTTCAGCCCGGCCATCGTCTCCTGGATCCGCTTCTGCGCCTGCGCGCGCTTCTGCTTCGCGATCAGGAGGTTCTTCTTGCGCTTCGCCTCTTCGATCTTGTCGTTCAGCTGCCGGAGCGACTCCTTGAGCTTCTCCGTCTCCGCCGCCTGACGCCGCCACGTCTCCTCGAGCGCCGCCGCACGCTCCGCATGCTCCTGCTGACGGATCAGCGCCTGCCGGGCCAGGTCGTCCCGCCCCTCGCGCACCGCCAGCATCGCACGGCTCTCCCAGTCCGCCGCGAGCCGCCGCTCCTCATCCACCTGAGCCTTGAGCTTCCGCTCGTCGGCGATCGCGATCGCGACCTCCTGCTTGGCCCGGGACAGCTGCTCACGCATGTCCAGCAGGAGCTGGTTGAGCACCTTCTCGGGATTCTCGGCCCGCGCGATCGCGTCGTTGATGTTCGACCGAATGAGCATCGACAGCTTCTGGAAGATTCCCATGACGCTAGCCCTCGTGTGCGACGGGTATCAGCTCGACCAGCCCCGGTAGATGACTCGAAGCCGCAAGGACCAGGCTCTCGTACGAACTGCGCAACGTCTCGAAGCCGAGCGTCTCCAGATCGAGCGCATCCGAGAGGATGACCTCGCTCCCTTCGACGCCGTAGCTCCCGTGGACGATGTCGTTGGCGTTCAGCTCCAGCAGCCGCCGGTAGAAGCCGGCCAGGCGAGCATCGTCCCGTGCCGGGCCGAGATCCAGCACCTTCAGGCGCAGCAGCACCACCGGCGGCGAGTAGTGGACGACGACGGGCGCCACGTTCTCCGGCCCACGCAACACCCACATGCCCTCCTCGACCTCCTCGCACTCGGGGCCGATCCGGAGGAGAAAGCTCTCGAGGTCTTCGCGTGTGATCATGGACTCGCTCCAGGTCCTGGGTTGGTCAATCGGCCCTACGTCCGCGAGAGGTCGGAGGTTTCGGTGCCGGAGCCGCGCAGACCCTCAGCCCACCGGCGCCATACCCAGCACCTCGGCCAGGAACCGCCCCGTGTGCGAGACCGGATGCTGCGCCACCTCCTCCGGCGGCCCCTCCACCACCACCCGCCCGCCTGCATCGCCGCCCTCTGGGCCCAGATCGATGATCCAGTCCGCGGTCTTGATCACGTCCAGGTTGTGCTCGATCACGATCACGGTGTTGCCCTTGTCCACCAGGCGGTGCAGGACGTCGAGCAAGAGTCGCACATCCTCGAAGTGCAGGCCCGTCGTCGGCTCATCCAGAATGTAGAGCGTCCGCCCCGTGTCTCGCCTCGACAGCTCCGTCGCCAGCTTCACCCGCTGCGCCTCGCCGCCCGACAGCGTCGTCGCCGACTGGCCCAGATGAATGTACCCCAGACCCACGTCCGCGAGCGTCTGGAGCCGACGCTGGATGTTCGGCACCTGCTCGAAGAACTCCAGCGCCTCATCCACCGTCATCTCCAGCACGTCCGCAATGTTGCGGCCCTTGTAGTAGACCTCCAGCGTCTCCCGGTTGTACCGCCGGCCCCGACACACGTCGCACGGCACGTACACGTCCGGCAGGAAATGCATCTCGATCTTCACCAGCCCGTCGCCCTGGCACGCCTCGCAACGCCCGCCCTTCACGTTGAACGAGAACCGGCCCGGCGAATACCCCCGCATCTTCGACTCCGGGAGCTCCGCGAACAGCTGCCGGATCGGCGTGAAGACGCCCGTGTACGTCGCCGGGTTCGAGCGCGGCGTCCGCCCGATCGGGGACTGGTCCACGTCGATCACCTTGTCTATCAGTTCGAGGCCCTCGATCCCGTCGTGCTCTCCCGGTACCACCCGGGCACGGTAAAAGTGCCGCGCCAGCGCCCGGTACAGGATGTCGTCCACCAGCGTGCTCTTCCCCGACCCGCTCACCCCGGTCACGCAGATGAACGTCCCCAGCGGGAACCGCACGTCGATCCCCTTCAGGTTGTGCTGCCTGGCCCCCCGCACCACCAGCTCCCGCCCCGGCTGCGGCGCCCGCCGCTTCGCCGGGATCGGGATCTCGCGATCCCCCCGCAGGTAGGCCGCCGTCAGCGAGCGCTCGCTCTTCAGCACGACGTCCAGCGGCCCCTCCGCCACCACCTCCCCCCCGTGTCGCCCGGCGCCCGGCCCCAGATCGATGATGTGGTCCGCCGCCAGGATCGTGTCCCGGTCGTGCTCGACCACGATCACCGTGTTGCCCAGGTCCCGGAGCTGCTTCAGCGTCGCCAGCAGCCGCTCGTTGTCCCGCTGGTGCAGCCCGATCGACGGCTCGTCCAGAATGTACAGCACGCCGACCAGCCGGCTCCCGATCTGCGTCGCCAGCCGGATCCGCTGCGCCTCCCCACCCGACAGCGTGTCCGCGCTCCGCCCCAGCGTCAGGTACTCCAGCCCCACGTTCACCAGGAACTGCAGCCGGTCCCTGACCTCCTTCAGGATCGGCCCCGCAACCTCGGCCGGCAGCCCGTCCACCGGCCCGCCCTCGCCTCGCGGCCCCGCCAGCGGCAGGCTCTCGAAAAACGCGAGCGCCTCCGACACGCTCATCTCCACCACATCCCCGATCGACTTCCCCCCCACCGTCACCGCCAGGCTCTCCGGCTTCAGCCTCCGCCCCCGGCACGCGGGGCACGGCAGCTCCGACATGTACTCCTCGAGCTGCTCCCGCACCGCGTCCGAGGTCGTCTCCTGGTAACGCCGCATGACGTTCGCCAGGACGCCCTCCCACGGCTCCTCGTAGTACCCCTGCGTGCCCCCCATACGGTACGGGAACCGGATCCGCTCCCCACCCGAGCCGTACAGCACCACGTGACGCACCGACTCCGGCAACTGGCCCCACGGCGTGTTCGGGTCGAACCCGTAATGCTCCGCCAGCCCCGGGATCACCGAACGCCGCAGGTGACCCGTCGGCTCACCCCACGGCAGGATCACGCCCTCCAGGATCGAGATGATCGGGTCGCCGATCACCAGCTCCGGGTTCACCACCTTCCGCGTCCCCAGACCCCCGCACTCCGGACACGCCCCGTACGGCGAGTTGAACGAGAACTGCCGCGGCTCCAGCTCCGGCAGGCTCGTCCCGCAGTGCACGCACGCGTACCGCTCGCTGAAGAGATGACTCCGCGCCTCCCCCTCCCCCCCGTGCACCACCACCTCCACCACCCCGTTCGCCGTCTTCAGCGCCGTCTCCACCGAGTCCGCCAGCCGCGCCCGGTCCTCCGGCCGCAAAACCAGCCGGTCCACCACCACCGCGACCTCGTGGTTCTCGTAACGGTTCAGCTTCGGCGGCGAGTCCAGCTCGTAAACCTGCCCGTCCACCCGCACCCGCACGAACCCCTTCCGCCGCGCCTCCTCGAACAGCTCCCGGAACTCGCCCTTCCGACCCCGCACCAGCGGCGCCAGCACCTCCAGCCGCGTCCCCGCCGGCCACGCCAGCACCTGGTCCACGATCTGGCTCGCCGACTGCCGCCGCACAGGCCGCCCGCACGTCGGACAGTGCGGCGTCCCGCACCGCGCCCACAGCAGACGCAGGTAATCGTAGATCTCCGTGACCGTCCCCACCGTCGAGCGCGGGTTCCGCCCCGTCGTCTTCTGCTCGATCGAGATCGCCGGCGACAGCCCCTCGATCGCGTCCACATCCGGCTTCTCCATCACCCCCAGGAACTGACGGGCGTACGCCGACAACGACTCCACGTACCGCCGCTGGCCCTCCGCGTAGATCGTATCGAACGCCAGCGACGACTTCCCGGAGCCCGACAACCCCGTCACCACCACCAGACGGTCACGGGGAATCTCCACGTCGATGTTCTTCAGGTTGTGCTCGCGAGCGCCGCGCACAACCAGCTTCTCTTCACGCATGGAGACGCAAATTGCCCGAAGAAATGCCAAAAGTCAAGAAACGCGCTGGACGGCCTCTCTTACCCCCAGCGCCCGTTCCCGGTCCGACCGGCCGGCCGACCGGGTGAGCCCGGCTTCGATCCCCGCCCCGGAGACTCGCCCCGCGCCGGCCGGGCCAGCGCAGGCGCCAGGGCCAGACCGCCGGTCGCGATCGCCACGTCCGCGACGCAGAAAGATGTACGGGAAGGAGCGAACGACGGGAAAGACCGTGACACCGCCATCGTCGACGCGGCCCACCGGGTTGCCGGCCGCGCCGCCCATCACCGGCTCAGCGCGCCACCGCGCCGGGCGGCCGACCTCGCCGCCGGGCGCGTGGGGCGGAAGAGGACCAGGATTTCGGGCCGGGCCAGCCGCGAGAGGGCCGGCACCGGCCACGGAGCGGGGGTTCTCGCAAACCGGCCGGAGGCGAATCCTCCGTCGTGCGAGCGCACGAGCCGGATCCACCGCCGACCAGCCGGCCGCGGATCCAGGGCCCGGTCAGCGGCCCGCGGCCACCACGCGGACCGCCGTTCAGCCGAACCCTTCGCCCGTCGGTCGCCGCGTGCCCCACACCCGCCCGCCGCCTCGGGGGCCACTCGCGGCGTCGGCGAGCCGACCGCGTCGCCGGTGTCCGCGCTCAGCGCAGCACCCGCTCGAGGTACTTCCCTTCCCTCGGGTCGACGCGCACCACGTCGCCCTCGGCCACGAAGCCCGGGACCTGGATCGTGACGCCGTTCTCCAGCTTGGCGGGCTTGGTCATCGCCGTCTGGGTCGCGCCCTTCAGGACCGGCTCCGTCTCGACCACCCGGAGCTCGAGCGACGAGGGCAGCTCGATGCCGATCGGCCGGCCCTCGTAGAACTCGGCCAGGATGTTCATGTTGGGCGTCAGCCACTGCGCGGCGTCGCCCAGCGTCTCCTCGTCGAGCTCCAGCATCTCGTAGGTCTGGGTGTTCATGAAGTGGTAGTGGTGGCCATCGGAGTAGAGGTACTGGAGCTCCTGGGTAGCCAGGACGGCCCGCTCGACGGTGTCGGCGGCCCGGAACCGGTGCTCGAAGGTGGTGCCGGTCCGCAGGTTGCGCAGCTTGGTCTGCACGAAGGCGCGCAGGTTGCCGGGCGTGTGGTGATGGAAGTCGATCACGCGGCAGGGGTCCCCTTCGAAAACGATCACCGTCCCGCGGCGGATCTGGGTGGCGGGCATCGCCATACGCCTTTACTCCTCTTCGCGTTCCGCTAACGAAGATGCCGTCGCGACGCAGATCGCGGCGGCATGGGTCCAGACAGTTTAATTTCGCTTTTCTTGCGGGTGTTGTCAATTGCTGCGGCGCTCGGGCTCGGGGCGGGCGCGCCTGGGGACCAGGATGCGGACGCCGCCGGGGACGATCGAGGCGGTGATCGGGGTGGTGCCGGCGGGGTCGCCGTCGATCTGGACGGCGGCGGGCGGGTCGGCGTGGACGGAGATGGTGCGGGCCTGGAGGTGGAGGAGGCGGGGGTCGCCGGTGAAGCGGCGGTGCGCGGCGCGCCAGATGAGGGCCGCGAGCTCGGGGAGGGAGCGGGGCGCGACGATCAGGAGGTCGAGGAGGCCGTCGTTCCAGGCGCGGGCGGGGTCGGGCGAGAGGGGGAGGGAGGGGCGGGGGAGGCTGGCGAAGAGCCGGCCCATGTTTGCGATCATGACGGTGATGGCGCGGGTCTCGATGGTGTGCCCGTCGGCGACGATGCGGAAGACGGGCCGGGCGGGTGCGAGCGCTTCCTTGATGGCGGCGTAGAGGTAGGCGGCGAAGCCCCAGCGCTCCTTGAGGTCGCGGGTGGCGGCGGCCATGACGGCGGCGTCGTAGCCGGCGCCGGCGACGAGGGCGAAGGTACGGCCGTTGATGTGGCCGAAGTCCATGGGGATCGGCACGCCGTGGACGGCGACGTCGATGGCGGGTTCGAGGCGGGTCGGGATGCCGAGGTTGCGTGCGACCTGGTTGGCGGTGCCGCGGGGGATGACGGCGAGGGGGACGTTGGTGCCGGCGAGTCCGCCGATCGCCTCGGCGAGGGTGCCGTCGCCGCCGACGACGCAGACGGCGCGGTAGCCCCGGGCGGCGGCCTGGCGGGCGAGCTCGGTGGCGTGGCCGGCGTGCCGGGTTTCCTCGAGGTCGAACGCCGCGTTGTGCGCCGCGAATGCCTCACCGATGCGGCGGCGGAGGCGGGCGGGGTCGTCGCGGCCGGCGGCGGGGTTGAGGATGACGAACGTGCGGCCGGTGCGGGGCTCCGGCGCGGCGGCGCCGGGATCTGCGGACCGGTGCGGGGTGGGGCGGAGGCGGCTCAATACCCCCACTCCCGGGAGAGGAAGACGCCCAGGACCTTCCGGGACACGACGGCGTCCTGGATGCCGAACGACGGAAGGCGGGCGAACCGGTCCTCCCAGAAGAGCTCGCCGGTCCAGCTCGGGTGGAAGCGCCATTCGATGCGCGCGCCGGGCGTCCCGAGCCCGGTGGCGCCGCCGCTCTCGCGGATCAGCCGCTGGCTCACCACCGCGAAGAGGTCGTCGCCGAGGTAGCGGCCGACCTCGAACTGCGTGCCGGCGAAGAAGCTGCCGAACGCCGAGGTATTATCCCCGATGTCCGGGGCGGTGATCGCCACGTAGTCCACCAGCTTGTCGGCCACGGCCTCCAGCCCGGTGGCGGCGAAGCCGAACACGCTCGGCGCCGCAAAGCCGGCGCCCAGTTGCGCCGCGGCCGTCGTGAGCCCGAGTGCCTGGCTCTCGCTGGCGGCCAGGGCGTAGGTCGGCCGGCCGAAGAGGAGGTAGCTGGCCAGGTCCGACTCGCTGATCGGCGGCTGGGCGTCGCTCCGCAGCGAGACGCGCGGGCTCCGCAGCGTGCCCGTCAGGACGGCCTCGATGTTCAGCGGGTCGTTCCCCGCGCGGGCCAGGCGGTAGAGCGCCGTGATCTCGAGGTTCGGGTCGAGGCCCGGCGTGCCGAAGAATTCGACCGTTCCACCCTGGACCTGGAAGCGCCGGCCGTAGACCTGGTACGTCCCCCGGACGGCGGCCAGGGAACCCGAGAGCCGGAGGTCGCTGTCGCGGCGGTTGAACGTCACGGCCAGCTCGCCCGTCACCTCGACGTTCATCTCACGGCTGCGCAGCCAGGAGTCGCGGCCCACCTGGATCGTGGCGCTATCGACCCGCAGGTTCCGGAGGAACGGGCTCTCGATCGCCGCCGGCAGGATGTTGCGCACCGCCACGGCGGACGTGTCGACGACGTCGAAGAGGAGCGGGTTGTCCAGCTCGACGATCTGGTACTGGCGCCAGAGCTCGTCGAGGTAGAGCGCGCCCCGGTCCACGTACAGCAGGCCGGAGAGGAGCGGCTCGCTGTAGCGCCCTCTCAGCCGGACCTCGCCGCTGCCCGTCAGCTCCACCTCGCGCCGTCTCGCGAGCTCGAACCCCTGGGCGCGGAGCAGCAGGTCGAACCGCGGGTCGTTGGCCGGCCGGAGGGTGACGGTCCCGGTCACACGGGCCTCCCCGCCTTCCGTGCGGCCGCGAGCGTCGATGGCCACCACGCCGCCCCGCCCCATGCGGAAGGTGCCGCGGACATCGCGGTAGCGGACCCCGCTGGGCAGCCAGGTCATGGCGCCGCCCTCCAGCGAGAGCGTTCCCGTCGGCTCCGGCTCGATCGTCGTGCCGCCGACGCTGATGCTCCCGCTCACCCAGCCGCGGACGTCCCGGAACCCGCGGAGGGAGCCGGTGAGGAAGGCGGCGGGCAGGCTGTCGGCCCAGACGTCGAGCTCCATCGGCTGCGGGAGCCGCCGCTCCGGCAACGGCGCCAGGGCCAGATCCACCGGGATGCGACCCCGCCCGGCGAGGACGCGGCGGTCCCCCTGCCGGGCCTCGAAGCGACCATCCAGCAGCCGGCCGACGTAGCTGACCCGCGCGTCCAGCCGGTCGAGGCGAGCGTCACGGTACCGCAGCCCGGAGACGGCCACCTCCGCGTTCATCGCCGGTGCATAGGCCTCGCCCAGCACTTCGAGGCTCCCATCGAGCACCCCATCCAGCTCCGGCTCCGGCCCGACGAGCTGCAGGAGCTCCCCGATCGGGACCCGATCGAGCGTGAGGCGGAAGCTCCCGGGCGGCTCCGGGCCCGATGCGGCCCCGCCGATGTGCAGGTCCCACGGCAGCTTCCCTTCCGCATGGATCCGGCCGCTGCCGTCGCCTCGCGTCAGCTCGAGGGCGCTCAGCGTGATCGCGCCGCCCTCCGCCCTGGCGCGCGCAGGCCCGACGAGCGTCCAGCCCGTGGGCCCCTCGCCCAGCCGCAGCTCACGCAGTTCGAGCTCTGCCGCCTTGCCGTCGTACCCGAACCCGCTGGCGAGCCAGTACTCCTGGCCCCGCGGCCCCAACGCCTCGATCGAGAGCTCGCCGGCCCGGCCGTCGACGGTGGTCGCCACCCGCGCCCGGTTGAGGTTCACGCCGTAGAACCGGAGTGAGTCGGCTTCCACACTCGCCTCGAGGTGCATGCGCCCGGTCCCCAGGCCCCGGGCCGTGAGGCGAAGCCCGGCCTTCCCGGTGGCGATGCGGTCGTAGGCCACCGCGTCGAGCAGCGCTTCGACATCCACGTTCAGGTCGGAGCGCGTGCCGCTGAGCGTCGCCCAGAGCTCGAACGCCCCGCCGACCCGTCCCCCCGCTCCGCCCTCCGAGACCGTGTCCGGGA
Organism: Longimicrobiales bacterium; assembly: GCA_036564015.1. Lineage (GTDB taxonomy): Bacteria > Gemmatimonadota > Gemmatimonadetes > Longimicrobiales > RSA9 > DATCLG01. Next base: position 19,678 of record DATCLG010000040.1, on the reverse strand, counting down.
AGAGCAGCGGCCGCAGCGCCACGAGCGAGTCGGCCGACACCTGGACGCGCAGCGAGCCCGTGCGATCGGCCACCAGGCCGAGCGTGCCCCCGGCCTCGACGCGACCCGCGGCGGTCGCAACGAAGAGCGTGTCGAGGCGCGCGAGCCCGCTATCGAACCCGGCGCGCAGCACGGCGCCGTGCACCGCCACCCCGCCCACCTCCCCCGCCGTCACCTGCAGATCCAGCCCCGCACGGCCCTTCGCCAGCCCGCCGCCACTCCCCTCCAGCGCGAACCGGCCGGTCACGACCGTCGGCGGCAGCCCCTTCACCAGCTCGCTCAGCCGGAACGCCGACACCTCCCCTTCCGCCCGGTAGCGCGGCGCCTCGCCGGTCAGGTCCAGGCGGCCGCGGACCGGGAAGAGCCCGGCCGGCGTTTCCAGATCCACGCTCACGGCGAGGTCGGAGAGCGGGCCTTTCAGGGAGACCGGGCCCCGCGCCGTCCCCTGGAGGCCCGCCAGCCAGGGAAACGCCCTGGAGAGCGCCTCCAGCTCGAGCGCGCCCGCATCGAGCTGCACGTCGACCATCGACCCCCCACGCCCCACGGTGCCCCGCCCCCGCACCTCCGCCGCCACCCGCCCGTCGAGCTGGTGCCGGAGCGAACCCTCGAATCGCATCCCCCCACGCTCCCGCTCCGCCGCCGTGAACCGCCCCGAGACCGTCCCCGCGAGCCGCAGGTCCGGCCGCAGCGCCGCGAGCACCGCCAGGTCCAGCCGACGCACGTCCGCCCGCAGGTTACGCACGCCGAACCGGTCCCGGAGATCCAGCGTCCCGCTCCACCGCACGACCGCCGACCCGCCCGCCCGCGTGCCCCGCGTGAGCCGCAGATCGCCCGCCGTCTCCAGCGAAGAGATCGGACCCTCCACCTCCACCGTCCCGACCAGGAGCCCCTGCACCGGCAGCCGGCCCGGCAGGATCCGCTCGACCTCCTCCAGGTCCAGCGGCGACGCGCGGAGATCCACCTGCGTGAAGTACAGGGTATCCCCGGCCACGATCCCGAACGTCCCCGCGACCCGCGTGCGCGGGAGCACCACCCGCGCGTCCGTCGCCAGCCACAGCGTCCCCACCGGCTGCGTCTGCACCCGCAGCGTCATGCTGGCCGCCCCTTCCCCCGGCAACGGCGCGTACAGCCACTGCAGGTCCCGCAGCCGCACCTCCTCCCCCTCGATCCGCAGATCGATGAAGTTCCGGTCCTCCCGGAGCACCACCCGCCCCAGCACCGAACCCCGACTCTCCGGCAACACCAGCCGCGGCCACTCGAACGCGATCACCGAGTCCCGGATCGTGGTCGTGCCCTCCAGGTCCCGCACGTCGAACGGCCGCCGGTACACGTAACCCCGCACCGCCAGGTCCACCGCCTCGATCCGCCGCCCCTTCTCCTCCGGCGTCTCCCAGAGGATCGACCGGAAGAAACCGTTGATCCCCTCGAACCGGAGCACCCGGACCAGCCCCGAAGGCGTCGCTTCCAGGATCAGCCGCGCCGTGTCGCCCGCCTCGACCGGCCCCTCCGGCTCGAACGGGTACCGCACCACCACCAGCCCATCCACGATCCGCGCGTTCTGGAACAGGATCAGCCGCCGCCGATCCGGCTCCCCCGAGGGCGGGAAGATCTCCTCGTAGTTCCACGCCGTGTCGCCCGGCAGCCGCTCCAGGTAGACCCTCGGACCGTACACCGTCGCACGCCGGAACACGATCCGCCCCGCCAGCAGGTCCCGCCAGTCGTAGGCGAGCCGCGCACTGTCGACCCGCAAGAACGGCTCGCCCTCCGGGTCGTCGATCGACACGCCGTGGACCGTCACCTCCCCCAGCAGGTTCCGGGTCGTCACCCGCCCGACCTGCAGCCGGCCCCGCACGCTCTCCTCGAACCGCCCCACCACGAACCGCCGCACCCGCTCTGCGCCGAACTCCGTGCGCGTCAACAGGAACAGCGCAGCGACCGCCAGCGCCACACCGGCGAGTAACCCGATCAGCGCGTACCCCGTGATGCGCAGCCAGCGGTCCATCGCCCTAGAACGCCTGTCCGATCGAAAGATGGAGCTGCAGCCGATCGAAGAACGAGCGCCGGCCCAGGGCCACGGGAATCGAGAGCGGCCTCAGCTCGTTCGTGTTCCTCAGCCCCGTGAGCCCGCCCTCCCCCGTCGCGTGACAGGTCGGATCCCCCGCCGCCACCGAGCACGGCTCCACCCCCGTCGTGATCACCGGCAGCCGCTCCGCAGCGCCAGGGTTGTAACCCACGTCGACCCGGATCGGCCCGATCACGCTCATGTACCGGACACCGAAACCCGGCGCCCACGCCAGCTCACCCAGCCTCACCGGCGAATCCTCGCTCCAGACCTGCCCGAAATCCACGAACGCCGCGCCCCGCACCTTGTCGCCCAGCAGCGGGAAACGCAGCTCGAAGTTGCCTTCCAGCAGCCTCCCGCCCCCGACCGGCCGCACATCGAACCGGTCCGGGTGCCGCTCCGCCAGCGCCGTCGCGTCGCAGCTCCCATCGTTGATCGACGCCGCCGTGCACCCCGCGCCCGGCCGCCGCGGATCATGCACCGGCGCCGCCAGGTCCCGCGCCGCGTTGATCGTCAGCACCTTCGGCCCGAGCCGGTACTGCGCGAAGCCCCGCACGCTGTTCGGCCCGCCCGCGAAGAACCGCTTCTGCGGGTGCAGCCCGAACGCGCCGTCCGTCCCGGCGCCCTCCGCCGCCCGCGCCCAGCCCCCGCGCACCCGCGCCGCCACGACCACCCCGCTCACGATCTCCCGGTACTCGCTCAGCTCACCCGTCAGCCGCGTGTACGCGAACGCCGAGCCCGTCACCCGCGACGCGTGCTCCGCCTCGAGCCGCAGGATGTAGCCGCTGGTCGGCGAGAAGAGCGAGTTCGAATGGTCGCGCACCGCCGAGATCGTCACCGGCGCCAGCCAGTGCGCCTCCTTGAGCACCCGGATCTCCTCCGGCCCGCACGCGTTCAGGTTCGCGCAGAAGAATACGTCCCCCTCGGTCTCGAGGTACGTCAGCTCCGGCCGGTACGCCAGGTTCACCGACGTCCGCGCGCTCACCGCCCGCAGCAGCGAGAAGAAACCGCCCGCCGCCGTCCGCACGAACACGTCCGGGATGCTGCGCCGCTCGAAGAAGAGCCCCGCCCCGAACGTGTTCAGCGGGCTGAAGAACCACGGCTGCGCGAAATCGACGGCCAGCGACCCGTTCAGCTTCCCGTACACCCCGCCCCCCGTCTCGAAGACCGGCACCTCCCGCAGCTGCGACGCCAGCACGTTCGAGAGCTGGCCCCGCACCTCCAGCCTCCGCGCGCCACCCCGGAAGTTCCGGCTCGTCCAGCGCGCCTCGGCGTTCACCGCGTCGATCGTGTTGATCCCGACGCCCAGCCTCACCCGGTGCACGTTCCCTTCGTTCACCTGCACCGTGACCGGGATGATGCTGTCCTCCATCGCCTCCGGCCGCGCCCGGATCTCGACGTGCTTGAAGATGTCCAGCCCGAAGAGGTTGCGCTGGCTGCGGATCAGCTCCTGCTCCCGATACACATCCCCGGGATCGAACGTCAGCATCCGCAGCACGACGTTCGGCGAGACCTTCTCCGCCCCGATCACCTCCGGCACACCGAACCGCGCACGGATCCCGGGGATGAGCTCGTACCGGACGCGTGCGACCAGCGGCGAATCGGCGGGAATGGTGTAGCTGGCCAGCACCTCGGCGCGCGCGTAGCCGCGGTCCTTCAGCCGCCCGACCAGCGTGTCCCGCGCGGCCTCGTAGTCCAGGAGACTGAACGGCCGCCCCGGCTGCAGCGCCAGCCGCCGCTGGATGTCCGACGGCAGCAGCTCCGTCGGCCCGACCAGCTCGACCGACGCGACGCGCACCGGCTGGCCCTCGTCGATCCGGAAGTCGACCCGCACGCCTTCGGCCTTCGGGATCACCTCCGGCTGGACCTGCGCCTGGCGGTACCCGCGCTGGAAGTAGAAGAGCCGCAGCCGCACCGCGTCGGCGCGCAGCACGTTCTCGTCCAGGTACTGGCGGTCCACCCCACGGCCCAGCCAGCAGACCACGGCCAGCGGCCCCGGCAGCCGGCACCGCGTGGCGGCCGTCACGATCGCGCTGCTCAGCAGGTCGGGGTCGAACGCGCGCGCGCCGGGGAAGCGCAGCTCGAGCACCTCCGCGCCCCGCGTCTGGACCTGCTGGGCCCCGAGCTGCCTCGGCACGCCCCCGAGGACCAGGCCGACGAGCACAGTCACGGCCAGACCCACCCGGCCTGGCCGCAAACGCCCGCCTCGACGCCCGTCGCCCCGTGCCCCCACAGGCTCATTCCCTCCGTTCTGCCACTCCGGGCTCGTACGACGCCTCGCGGTCGTCCCACCGCTCCTCCCTCACATCGGGCGGCGCGGCCAGGTACTTCCGCCGCGCCCGCGGGAAGATGTGACGGCTCTGCGGCGCGAAGCCGCGCGCGTCGTCGAAGAACATGTAGTGCGTGACCCGGATCACCTCTTCCCCGACCCGGATGACGTTGAACGAATTCTTCTCCCGCTCTCGCGCGCGACCGCGTCGAGACGTGGCCGTGCCCGCCTGGACGATGATGATCCCGTGCTCCCGGTCTTTACCCGGGTAGACGTCCAGAGAGTTCCCGATGTACGCCCGATGCTGGTGCCCGGCCAGGATCAGGTCGACGCGCAGCTCCGTGAACCGGTCCAGCGCAGCCCGCGCGCCGCGCATCGCCTTGCCACCCTCGTAGTCCGGCGGCGGCGCGAAGTGATGGTGCGCGACCACGATCCGCACCGCCCCCTCCGGCGCGGAGCGGAACGCCGCCGCCGCGAACTCCAGGTGCCGCCGCCCGATCCGGCCGTTCACGATCGCGCGGTGCGGGTCCGTCGTGTTGAGCGCCACGATCACCGCGCCGTCGCAGACCAGCACCGATTCCAGCTCCGGTGCGATGTGCTCCCGGTACAGCGCGTACGGCCTGAACAGCCGCTCAGCCACCCGGTAGAGCGGCACATCGTGGTTGCCGGGCACGACGACCTGTGGCACGGGCGGCAGCTGTGCCAGGAACTCCCGCGCGGCCCGGAACTGCTCCGGCTTCGCCCGCTGCGTGAAGTCGCCGCTGACGACGATGATGTCGGGCTCCAGCTCCTGCGCGGCCCGCAGCAGCGCCTCGCCCACCGCCGGCAGGTAGACCGGACCGAAGTGGAGGTCTGAAATGTGGAGCAGCGTGAGCACCGCCCTTCCCCCACCCCTCACGCCGCGACCCCGCGACGCCCCACCAGCCCCGGGAACGGGAGGTCCGCCTGCGCGGTGAGGTCCAGCCCCGCCCGCTCACCGCGGAGGTAGCGGAAGAGCGCCGCCCGGGCGATCATCGCCCCGTTGTCCGTCGCCAGCCGCGGCGAGGGGTAGAAGAGCTCGCCGTCCGGCCCCAGCGCCTCCCGGAACCGGGCCCGCAGCGCCTGGCTCGCCGCCACCCCCCCGCCCAGCAGCACCCGCCGGCAGCCCTTCGCCTCCACCGCCCGCATCGTCTTCGCCACCAGCACCTCCACCACCACCGCCTGGAACGACGCCGCCAGGTTCGGCACCTCCGCCTCGAGCCGCCCCTCCGCCTCCAGCTCCCGTACCCGGTTCAGCACCGCCGTCTTGAGCCCGCTGAACGAAAAATCGTAGTAATCCTCGTCCCCCTCCCGCTGCCCCGAGGAGAGCATCGGCCGCGGGAACGGATGCGCCGCCGGGTCACCCGCCCGCGCCGCGCGCTCGATCGCCGGCCCGCCCGGGTAGCCCAGCCCCAGGATCTTCGCCACCTTGTCGAACGCCTCCCCCGCCGCGTCGTCCCTCGTCTCCCCCAGCAGCTCGTACTCCCCCCACGCCGGCACCCAGAGCAACAGCGTGTGCCCGCCGGACACCAGCAGCGCCACGAACGGCGGCTCCAGCTCCGGGTTCTCCAGCGTCGCCGCAAACAGATGCCCCTCCATATGATGCACGCCCACCAGCGGCCGACCGTTGGCGTAGGCGACCGCCTTCGCCCACGTCAGGCCGACCAGCAGCGCGCCGATCAATCCCGGGCCCGCCGTCACCCCGAAGACGTCGATCTCCTCGAGCCCGACACCCGCCTCGCGCAGCGCGCCCTCCACCACGTCGTCCACCACCCGCAGGTGCGCCCGCGACGCGAGCTCCGGGACCACCCCGCCGTAGATCCGGTGCACGTCCTGCGACAGGATCACGTGCCCCAGGATCTCGCTCTCCCCGCGCAGCACCGCGGCCGACGTCTCGTCACACGAGGTCTCGAGCCCCAGGACCAGCAACGGGTGCCCGCTCATGACTGATGCTCCGCCGTCCGTCGGAAAAGCAGCCGCACCGTCGGCGGCCGGACATCCTCGACGCGCGTCCGCTCCAGCGTGGCCCGGACCCGCACCCAACCCACCCGGATCGGCCGCGCCTCGACCGTGTCCACCACCTCCTCGACCGGGATGACCACCCGGGGCCGCTCGCGCGTGAGCTGGATCAGCTCGTACGCCGGCCCGGAGAAGACGACCGTGACCGCCTCCGGCGCCGGCGGCTCCACCACCGTCCAGCCCGGCGCGCTCACCTGGACCTCGACCGGCACGCCGCCGATCGCGATGCGAGCCGGCGCATCCGCCCGCACCGCCACCCAGAGCAGGAGCGCCAGCCCGAGCGAGGCGAGCTTGAGGGACAAGTTGTGGGTCAAGGCCCTCCAGATGCGCACGGCTCAGTTCTCCAGCAGTCTTTCGATCGTCGTCGAGTACGGCGGCTCGTCCCAGGCGGCCGGACCCAGGAACCGCTTGCGAATCCGGCCATCCCGCCCGATCAGGAACGTGGTCGGCAACCCCATGACGCCGTACCGGTCCTTCACCACGCCGTCGACGTCCAGCAGCACGGGGAAGGTGAGGCCCAGCTCCTCGACGAAGGAGCGGACCAGGCCGCCGGGCCCGGCCAGGGCCTCGAACCCGCCGGGGTGCTCGTCGACGCTCACCGCGACGACCTCGAGCCCCCGGGGGCCGAGCTTGCGGTAGAGCCGCTCCAGCGCCGGCATCTCGCGCCGGCAGGGCGGGCACCAGGTCGCCCAGACGTTGAGCAGCACGACCCGTCCGCGGAACTCATCGAACGAGACCTCCCGGCCGTCGAGGGAGCGCGCCACGAAGCTCGGAGCCGCCGCGCCGTCTTCCAGGGGCAGGAAACGGTTCCGGTGGACCCACCCCAGGACGACCAGGGCGGCGACCACCGCCAGCGCGGCGACCGTGAGCAATCGATTGCGCGTCCGTTCTGTCATTCCCGCTCCGGTTTCTCACTCCTCGGAATCCGGGCCCAGCGGCCCCGCCCCTTCAGCCGGCGGCCCCGCGGGGTCCACGCCCGCGCTGTCGGGCGCAGGCTCGCTCAGGTCCGGGAGGATCGGCGTGCCCGGGCCCGCGCTCACGATCAGCGTGACCCGCGCGGGGAGCTCGAGCACGGTTCCCGGCGCAGGCTCCGTGCGGACCACGCGGCCCTGCTCCAGGGGCGCCATCTCCTCGCGCCGCCCGACCTCGAACCCCGCGCGCTCGAGCATCGCGGCCGCGTTCTCGGCCGTCAGCCCCGTGACCTCCGGGACCCGGTTCCGGGGTTTCCCGGCGCTGACCGCCAGCCGGACTGCGCCGCCGGGGCGGAGCCACTGCCCCGCCAGCGGGCTCTGCGCGATCACCTCGCCTTCAGGCGCCCGCGGGTGCGGGATCTGCACGACCTCGGCCACGACCAGCCCGCGTGCCTCCAGCTCGCGCTCGGCCTCCGCGAGCCGCCGGCCCACCAGCTCCGGGACCGGCGTCCCGCTCCCCGCCTCCTCGGGCGCGGGGAAGATCACGTAAACCGCGAGCGCATAGCCGGTGCCGAAGCTGGCCAGCAACGCGACCAGCGCGATGGCCGCCCACCGGACGCGCACCGCCCAGTCGGGCACCGACAGGCGTCCGCCGCCGCGCGTGCCCGCGCCCCACCGACGCCGGAGCGACTCGCCGAGCATGCGCCCTAAGCCCTCCGGCGCAGCCGCGCCGCGAACGCGCCGTCCACGCCGAACCGCTGCGGCAGCACGAGCAGCCGGCCCGCCTCATCCAGCAACCCCGGGTCCAGCGGCTCGGGCGTCGGCTCGAGCGTGAACTCGGGGTGCCGTTCCAGGAATCCCTCCACCTGTGCCTCGTTCTCCTCCGGTTCCAGCGAACAGGTCGAGTAGACCAGCAGTCCGCCCGGCGCGACGAGCGGAGCGGCAGCCTCCAGCAGCTCCCGCTGGAGCGCCACCAGGAGCTCCAGATCCTGCTGGCCGATCCGCCACTTCCCGTCCGGATGGCGCCGCAGCGTGCCCGTCCCCGTGCACGGCACGTCGAGCAGCACCGCGTCCACGCTCCCCTCCCGGATCGGCGGGCGGCGTGCATCCGCGACGAGCACGCCCAGCGCGAGGCCGCCGATGCGCCGCGCGTTCTCCCGGACCCGCTCCAGTCGATCGATCGAGAGGTCCGCGGCCGCAACGTAACCCGCGCGCTCGGCCAGCGCTACCGCCTTCCCGCCCGGCGCCGCGCACAGGTCTGCGACCCGCGCGCCCCGGGGAATCGCCGCGTAACGGACCACCAGCCCCGCCGCCGGGTCCTGCACCACCGCCGGGACACGCGCCAGCGCCTCTACCGCGCCCGCAGGCGGCAGGATCCGCAGCGCGTCCGGCGCGAACGGGACCGGCTCGCTCGCGATCCCCGCCTCGGCCAGCCGCGCCCGCGCCTCCTCGACCGTCGCGCCCACCGGACGCAGATACAGCTCCGGGCGCCGGTTGTTCGCTTCCACCAGCGCCCGGGCGCCGTCACGGCCGAACCGCCGCACCCACCGCTCGACCAGCCATCGAGGGTGCGAGCCCCAGGCGCTGAGATGGCCCACCGGGTCCCGCTCGAACGACGGGAACCTCAGCGAGTCCCGCCGCCGGATGAGCGCCTGTAGCACGCCGTTCACCAGCTTGCCCGCCCCCACACCCCCCACCCTCTTCCCCATCTCGACCGCCTGCGAGACCGCCGCGTACGCCGGCACGCTCCCCATCTCGAAGAGCTGGTACGCGCCCAGTCGCAGTACATCGAGCACGTCCGGCTCGAGCGAGTCGATCCCCCGCCGAACCACCTGGTCCAGCAGGCTGTCGATCCGCCCGCGCAGCCGGAGCGTCCCGTAGACCAGCTCCTGCAGCCACGGCCGTTCGCCCGCCGCCACCCGCGCGAACGCTCGACCCAGCGCCCGGTCGGCCAGCTCCCCCCGCCGAACCGCCCGCAGGACGTCCAGCGCCGCCCAGCGCGCCGCCGTCGCCGCCATCCCCGCGGCTACGCCTTCGGCGAGACCGGGTCCAGCATCCCCTTCACCGGCGACGACGGCACCGCCACCTCCCGCCGCGGCATCCGCCCGGCCAGGTACGCCAGCCGCCCCGCCTCCACCGCCAGCTTCATCGCCCGCGCCATCCGCTCCGGCTCCCGCGCCTCCGCCAGCGCCGTGTTCATCAGGATCCCGTCCACGCCCTGCTCCATCGTGATGCAGGCGTCCGACGCCGTCCCCACCCCCGCATCCACGATCACCGGCACCGACAGCCGGCTCTTGATCTCCCGAATGTAGTACGGGTTCACCAGCCCCAGCCCACTCCCGATCGGGCTCGCCAGCGGCATCACCGCCGCACACCCCGCATCCTCCAGCCGCAGCGCCGTCACCACGTCCTCGTTCGTGTAGGCCAGGACCTTGAACCCCTCCGCCACCAGCTGCTTCGCCGCCTCCAGCGTCGCCGTCACGTCCGGCAACAACGTGCGCTGGTCCCCGATCACCTCCAGCTTCACCCAGTCGTTCAGCCCCGCGGCACGCGCCAGCCGCGCGTACCGCACCGCCTCCTCCGCCGTGTAACAACCCGCCGTGTTCGGGAGGATGAAGTACCGCGTCGGGTCCAGATGGTACAGGATCCCCTCCTCCCGCGTCCGATCCAGGTCGACCCGCCGCACCGCGACCGTCACCATCTCCGCGCCCGACGCCTCGATCGCGCGCACCATCGTCTCGTTGTCGCGGTACTTTCCCGTCCCGACGATCAGCCGGGACCGGAACGCCCGGCCCGCTATCACCAGCGGCTCATCATGCAGCGCCGGCTCGATCGTTGTCGTCGTCATGGCTTCCTCACTCCCTTCCCGGGTCCCGCCGTCCCGCTCCCTGGGATTGTAACCACGAACGCCCGGGCCACGCAAAAAGCAGCGCCCGCGCCCCGCCCCCGGCCACCCCGGCGAGGGGTCAGCCGCCGCCCACGAAGTGGACCACCTCCAGCACGTCCCCCTCCCGAACCTGCACCTCCGCCAGGCGGGACCGATCGAGGATCTCGCGATTGTGCTCGACCACCACCAGGCCAGGGTGCAGCCCCAGGTCGGCCAGCAGGTCCGCCACCGTCCGACCCGCAGGGATCCGGCGCGAATCCCCGTTCAGCGTGATCTCGATCGTCTCCATCAGGATCCACCTCCGAGCGCGGCCAGGTACTCGGCCGCCGCCGCCACTGGGTCGGCCGCGCGCCAGACGCCGCTCAGCACGGCCACCCCGTACGCGCCCGCGCTCAGCACTTCGCCCACCCGCTCCGGCGTGATCCCGCCGATCGCCAGCACCGGAATCCTGACCCGCGCCACGGTCTCCCGCACCAGCTCCACCCCCGCCCCGCCCTCCCCCGGGTGCGACGCCGACGGGTAGATCGTCCCGAGCAGCACGAAGTCCGCGCCCGCAGCCTCGGCCTCCGCCGCCTCTTCCGCCGAATGCGCCGAGTAGCCGATCCACGCATCCGCGCCCAGCACCCGCCGCGCCGCAGCGACCGGCAGCGAGCGCCGCCCGAGCTGCACCCCGTCCGCCCCCGCCGCGAGCGCCACGTCCACGCGATCGTTCACCAGGAACTCCGTCCCCGTCGCGTCCGTGGCGAACGCCAGCTCCTCCGCCAGCCGGAACAGGCCCACCCCGCTGAACCCGGGACCGCGCAGATGCAACGCCACCGCCTCACCGTGCGCCGCGAGCACCCGCTGCGCCCGCTCGCCGAACCCCGGCGCCTCCAGCACCCCGTCATCCGTGACCAGATGCAGCCGCGCCAGCATCAGACGAACCGGTCCCCGACCGCGACCCCGCGGCCCCGCACCCACTCCGAGGCGGTCATCCGCCGCTTCCCCGCCGGCTTCACCTCCCGAACCCATACCGCGCCCCGGCCGCACGCGACCAGCACCCCCTCCGTCGGGTCGTTCGCCTCCGCGCGCAGAACCGTGCCCGGCTCCTCAGCATGCTCCCACTCCGGCACCGGCAGCGGACGGTACACCTTCACCTCCCGCCCCCGCACCGTGCTCCACCCGCCCGGCACCTCGTCCAGTCCCCGGATCCAGCGCGAGACCTCCACCGCGTCCAGCCCCCAGTCGATCCGCGCGTCCTCCCGCTCCAGCCGCGGCGCGTACGTCGCCCGCGACTCGTCCTGCTCCACCTCCCGCGCCTCCCCCACCTCGATCAGCGCCAGCGCCTCCACCAGCGCCTGCGCTCCCAGCTCGCTCAGCCGGTTCGCCAGGTCGCTCGCCGACTCGTCCGGCAGGATCGGCTCCTGGACCTGCAGGATCACCGGGCCCGCGTCCATCCGCTCCACCATCCGCATCACCGTGACCCCCGTCACCTCGTGGCCCCGGATGATCGCCCAGTTGATCGGCGCGGCGCCCCGCAGCTCCGGCAGCAAGGACGCATGCACGTTGATCGAGCCCCGAGGCGGCAGATCCAGGATCTCCCGCTTCAGGATCTGCCCGTACGCCACCACCACCGATAACTCCGGCGCCAGCTCCCGCACCTGCGCCTCGAACTCCGGACCCCGCGCCCGCTCCGGCTGCAGCACCGGGATCCCCTCCGCCAGCGCCACTCGCTTCACCGGCGGCGTCTGCAACACCCGACCCCGCCCCGCCGGCCGGTCCGGCTGCGTCACCACCCCCACCACCTCGTGCCCCTCGCCCAGCAACGCCCTGAGCGACGGCAACGCGAACTCCGGTGTCCCCCAGAAGAGAACCCGCACGCCGATCTCCTGTCTGCCGCCCGCGAACCGGCCCGAACGTCCCCTACGCCCCGGGCTTCACCTTCTGCCAGCGCCGCAGCAACATCTGCCGCTTCAGCGGACTCAGCCGATCGATGAACAGAATTCCGTCCAGATGATCGATCTCGTGCTGCAGGATCCGGGCTACCAGCCCCTCCGCCTCGATCCGCCGCGGCAGCCCGTCCCGGTCCAGCCCCTCCACCACCACCCGCGCCGAACGCTCGACGATCTCCCGCAAACCCGGGATGCTCAGACACCCCTCCTCCCCACGCTCCACCTCCTCCGCCCGCTCCACGATCTCCGGGTTCACCAGCGCGAACGGCGGCACCGACTCGTCCCGCGGGTCCACCACGATCACCCGCAGGCTCACCCCGACCTGCGGCGCGGCCAGCCCCACCCCGTCCGCGTCGTACATCGTCTCGAACATGTCCGCGATCAGACGCCGGACCTCGTCGTCCACCTCCACCACCGGCTCGGCCTTCTGCCGCAGCACCGGATCGCCCAGGATCCGAATCTCCCGCACTGCCATGGCTCACGACTTCTCCCCGGCTCGGGCCGCGCCGCCGCCCCCCTCCGCCGCGCCCTCGGGCCCGAGCACCCGCGCGATCTTCTGCCGCGCCACCACGATCCGCGTGTTCTCCGCCGTCCGCAGCGTCAGCCGGTCGTCCTTCACGTGCACCACCTCCCCGATGATCCCGCCCTCCGTCATCACCTCATCCCCGCGCTTCAGCGAGGCCAGCATCTGCCGGTGACGCTCCTGCAGCTTCCGCTGCGGACGGATCAACAGGAAATAGAAGATCGCAAAGATCGCCACCAGCTGGATCAACACCAGCTGGATCAACGGCACCAGCCCCGGGCTACCCCCCTGCCCCGGCGCCGCCAGCATCGCCAGTACCGTCGTCGTCACGTCGTCCCTCCCTCGTTCGCGGCCCGCGCGCCCCGATAGCGGGCGAGCCAGTCCTCACTCCAGCCCGTGAACCCGCCGGCCTCGATCGCCTCCCGCGCCCGCTCCGCCAGCCGGATCAGGAACCGCACGTTGTGCAGCGAGAGCAGCCGCAACGCCAGCAGCTCGCCCGCAACATACAGATGGCGAAGATAGGCCCGCGTGTAGTTCCGGCACGTATAGCAGTCGCACGACTCGTCCAGCGGACGCCGGTCCGTGCGGTACCGACCCGCCTTGATGTTGATCTGCCCCTCCTCCTCCACCCACACCGTCCCGTTCCGGCCGTTCCGCGTCGGCGCCACACAGTCGAACAGGTCCACCCCCCGCCGGATCCCTTCCAGCAGGTCGTCCGGGTAGCCCACACCCATGAGATACCGCGGCCAGCGGGCCGGCAGTTCCGGCTCCAGCACCTCCAGGATCTCGTACATCACGGGCTTCGGCTCGCCCACCGAAAGCCCCCCGATCGCGATCCCGTCCCACTCCCCGAGCTCCTGGATGCGACGCGCGGCGTCCCGCCGGAGGTCCGGATACACCCCGCCCTGGATGATCGGCAGCAGCGTCTGCGCCGGCTCCGGGGCCTCCGCCGTCAGCTCCAGGAACCGCTCCCGGCAACGCACCAGCCAGCGCAGCGTCCGCTCGTGCGCCGCGAGCGCCGCCTCCCGACTCGCCCCCCCGGGCACCACCTCGTCGAACGCCATGATCACGTCCGCCCCGAGCGCCCGCTCGATCTCCATCACGCGCTCGGGCGTGAAGAGGTGGCGCGACCCGTCGATGTGACTCTGGAAGACGACGCCCTCCTCGCGTACCTCGTTGATCCCCGCCAGACTGAAGACCTGGAACCCGCCCGAGTCCGTCAGGATCGGCCGCTGCCAGTTCATGAACGCGTGCAGCCCGCCCAGCTCCCGCACCACCTCATGCCCCGGCCGCAGAAAGAGGTGGTACGTGTTCGACAGGATGATCTCCGCACCCGCCCCCTCCACCTCCTCCGGCGTCAGCGTCTTCACCGCGGCCTGCGTGCCCACCGGCATGAACGCCGGCGTCCGCACCACCCCGTGCGGGAGGCGGAACACGCCCGCACGCGCGGCGCCCTCCGTCGCCGTGACCTCGAACTCGAACATCCCTCCGGTTCCAGCCTGCAAACCCGGCCCCACCCCCGGCCGCGCGCTAGAGGATCAGCATGGCGTCGCCGTACGAGTAGAAGCGATAGCCCCGCTCCACCGCCTCCCGGTACGCCCGCATCACCAGCTCGTAGCCGCCGAACGCCGCCACCAGCATGAGCAGCGTCGAACGCGGCAGGTGAAAGTTCGTGATCAGCCGGTCTACCGCCCGGAACCGGTACGGCGGACGGATGAACAGCTCCGTCCGCCCCGACCCCGGCCGCACGAACCCGCTCTCGTCCGCCACCGTCTCCAGCGTGCGCGCCACCGTCGTGCCGACCGCCCAGAGCTTCCCCCCGCCCCGCCGCACCTCGTTCAGCGCCGCCGCCGCCTCGGGCGATACCGCGTACTCCTCGGCATGCATCCGGTGCTCCGCCGGATCCTCCACCTCCACCGGCCGGAACGTCCCCGGCCCCACGTGGAGCACGACCCGCACCAGCCGAACCCCTTTCTGCTCCAGCGCGGCCAGCAGCTCCGCGGTAAAATGCAGCCCCGCCGTGGGCGCGGCAACCGAGCCCGTCTGCCGCGCGTACACCGTCTGGTACCGCTCCGCGTCCGCCGGCTCCGCCTCCCGACCCAGGTACGGCGGCAGCGGGATCCGCCCGTACCGCGCGAGCGCCTCCTCCACCGGCAACGCCGTGACCAGCCGCACCACCCGCGTGCCGTCCGGCGCCGCGTCCACGATCTCGACGCTCAGCTCCTCCGAAACCTGCACCACCCGGCCCGGCTTCAGCTTCGCGCCCGGACGCACCAGCGCCTCCCACAGCACCGCCTCCCCCTCCACCCGCGCGTCCGGGTGCACCAGCTCCGACCCCGAAGCCGCCACCGACGCCGGCCGCAGCAGCAGCACTTCCGCCTCCCCCCCGCCCGGCCGCCGCCCCAGCAGCCGCGCGGGGAACACCCGCGTCTCGTTCAGGACCAGGGCGTCCCCCGCAGGCACCAGCTCCAGCAGATCCCGGAAGATCCGATGCGCGAGCGCCCCGGTCCGCCGATCCACCACCAGCAGCCGGCTCTCGTCGCGCCGCTCCTCCGGGTACCGCGCGATCCGGTCCGGCGGTAGCTCGTAGTCGAACGCCGAGGTGGGGTACCCCCCCGATCCCGCGCTCATCGCCTGCCTGACTCCCCGGCCACTCGCCGCGCCCTCCCCGCCCGCCCCCGCCTCACCGCCCCTGCGCCGACCCCGCCCCGCCCGCCGCCTCGTGCCGCGGCCGGCCCGACGGCCCGCCCTCGATCAGCTCCCGCACCTCCCGCACCCGGTCCACCAGCACCCACAGCTCCTCCGAGCCGTCCGCCGAGAGCCGCCGGCACGCCACGTAGCTCAGCACCATCCGCTCGATCGGGTGCACCGCCGGGTCGTTCCGCCGCTCATAACGATGGCACAGCGAGCCCAGGTCGATCGCGAACCGCCGCTCCAGCCGCCGCAGCGCCGTCAGCCGCTCCAGCGCCTCCCCCGCACCCGCCTCCTCCAGCGCGCTCGCCATCCGCCGATGCGAGTTGCCGTGCTCCGCGAACCGCGCCGACAGCAACTGCCGGTCCGCGCTGCTCAAACACACGACGTCCACTTCACCCCTCGAACAAGTTCAGCTCCCCCTGCGCGCTCTCCCACCGATCCCCCGCAAGCCCCGCCTCCTGCGCCCGCGACGCCGGCAGCTCGTAGCCAAACCGCTGGTACGCCCGCGCCGTCGCCACCCGACCCCGCGGCGTCCGCATCAGGAACCCGTTCTGGATCAGGAACGGCTCGTACACCTCCTCCAGCGTCCCCGCATCCTCCCCCACCGCCACCGCCAGCGTGTTCAGACCCGTCGGCCCTCCGTCGAAATGCTCGATCAGCACCTTCAGGATCCGGCTGTCCATCTCGTCCAGCCCGTACTCGTCCACATCCAGCATGCGGAGTGCCTCGTCCGCCACCTCCGCCGTGATCACGCCCCCCGCACGCACCTGCGCATAGTCCCGTACCCGCCGCAGCAGCCGGTTCGCCACCCGCGGCGTGCCCCGCGACCGCCGCGCGATCTCCTCCGCCCCCTCCGCCGTGCACTCCACCTTCAGCAGCTCCGCACTCCGCTCCACGATCAGCTTCAGGTCCTCCACCGAGTAGTAGTTCAGCCGCTGGATGATCCCGAACCGCGCCCGCATCGGCGGCGTCAGCAGCCCGAACCGCGTCGTCGCCCCGATCAGCGTGAACCGCTCCACCGGCACCGTGATCGTCTGCGCCTTCGGACCCTCCGACAACCGGATGTCGATCCGGTAATCCTCCATCGCCGGGTACAGGAACTCCTCGATGATCGGGCGCAGCCGGTGGATCTCGTCGATGAACAGGATGTCGCCTTCCCGCAGGTTCGTCAGGATCCCCACCAGATCGCCCGGCTTCTCCAGCACCGGCCCGGACGTGGTCTTGATGTTCACGCCCAGCTCCCGCGCCATGAGCATCGCCAGCGTCGTCTTCCCCAGACCGGGCGGCCCGTGGAACAGCACGTGGTCCAGCGGCTCGCGTCGCGCGAGCGCCGCATCGATGGCGATTCGCAGGCTCTCCTTCACCTTCGGCTGCCCGATGAACTCGGCCAGCCGCTGCGGCCGGAGCGACAGCTCCACCGCGCTCTCCTCGGCCAGGACTTCGGGCGTCGTGATCTCCGATCGCATGTGCTGCCTTCCAGGATGGGACCGGCCCCAGGGCGATGCCGCCGCCCCGGGCCCTTCCCCTCCTGCTACCCCGGCAAACCCGGACCTTTCCCGAAAGAGCCGCGAATCCCGTACTCAAAGTAGCAGGCAGGCACCGGGTCTTCCAGATGCCTGCCTGCACGAGACCAGGGCCACGGCGCCCGGGCCGCGCCCCGTCGGAGCGCCAGACGCGGCCTCAGCCCCCGCGCGTACCGCCCCCGAAGTTGTACGAGAAGCCCAGCGACACGTGCCTCCGGCTCACCCGGCTCCGCCCGAGCTGCACGAACGTCGGGTCCCGGCTCTCGAACTGTGTCTGCGAAATGTCGAACGGATCGTTCACGTTCAGGTTGAGCGACGCACGGCCGTCCAGCAGGCGCTGCCGCAGCCCGATGCTGCTGTCCACCCGCGACGAGACCCGCCCCTGCGGCACATCGTGCGCCGGCGTGTAGGCGACGTGCGCCCGCGCGTCCAGCGTCGGCGACACCCGGCCCGAAACGTTGCCCCGCACCGACCAGCGGAACGACCGGCCCGAAATGTCCGCCGTCATGTTGCCCGCCTCCCGACGCTCGTGGTACCCGTTCACGCTCACGAACCCGCCCCAGCCGTCCGGGCTCCGGGCCGACGCGGTGAACGACAGGCCCAGCACGTCCTGCGACGCCACGTTCTCCCACGTCCGCGTCGACACGCCGTTCTCGTCCACCCGCTGGATCTGCGCCCAGTCGTTCTCCACGCGACGGTAGTACGGCGAGAACCGGAGCGTGCCCCACCACGTCGACAGGCTCGCGTCCAGGCCGAAGGAGTGCGTGTACTGCGGCTCCAGGTCGGGGTTCCCGACCCGGCGGTTCAGCGGGTCCGTCGACTGGTCGATCGGGTTGAGCAGCCACGGCCCGGGCCGGCGCGTCCGGCGCGAGTAGGAGAAGCGCAGCCGCGCGCCATCGCCTGCCTCGAAGGTGATGTTCGCGCTCGGGAACACGTCCACGTCCGACCGCTCGAACGCCTCGCCGGACGGCAGCTCGAAGCGCGTGCCCGTGTGCTGCACGCGCACACCCACCTGCACGCCCAGCGGCCCGATCTCGCGCATCAGCGTGAGGTATCCCGAGTGAACGTCCTGCCCGTGCGTGAACCCTTGCTCCGTGGCCAGCGTGGGCTCGCCGGACGCGATCTCCTCGAACTCCTCGAGGAGCCGGTGATCGTCCCGGCGCTGGAAGCTGCCGCGGTAGCCCAGCTCGAGCTGCCCGGACTCCCCCCACGGGCGCACGTAGTCGACCTCGAGCGTGGTCTCGCGGTCGCGGTTGCCCGAGTCCTCGAGGGTGAGCGCCGCCGGCAGCGGCGCAGGGTCCGGGCCCAGCAGCTCGAACTCGGTTTCGACCCGCTCATCCTCGTCGTTGCGGCCGGACTCGAGCTCCAGCTCGACCTCCAGGACGTGGCGCTCGGGCTCGAACGCGTGGTCGAAGCCGAGCTCGAGGTCCAGGGAGCGGCGCGCCGAACGGACGCTGGACGAGCGGTGGTACCGCTGGGTCCACTGCTCGGCGGCGTCCATGTGCGTGGTCGTGGTCCGGCTGTCGGACTCGGCGCCGAAGTCGGCGAAGCGGCCCTGGGCGCGGATCGCGGTCTGCTGGCTGAGCCGGAGCTCGGTGCTCAGGTCGGCGCTGCCCGAGAGGTTGCCGCGATCGGACCAGGAGTCCCGACGGATGCGGGTCGGGGGCTCGGCGAGCAGGTTCTCGCGCAGGTCGTAATTGGTCGACTCCTGGTCGGACCGGCGGAGGAACCCGGCGACGTTGAAGGTGAGCGGGCCGCGCTGGCTGGAGACGCGGCCGCCGAGCCCGGCCGAGCCGCGCGAGTTGACGTTGGCGAAGGCGCTGCCGGTGGTGCCGAGCTCGACGCCCTCCTTGAGGACGATGTTGACGATGCCGCCCGCGCCCTCGGCGTCGTAGCGCGCCGAGGGGTTCGGGATGACCTCGATGCGCTCGATCCGGTCCGCGGGCAGTTGCTCGAGGAACGCGGTCAGCGCCTCGCCCTGCATGGGCGCCGGGCGGCCGTTGATGTAGATCTGGGGCGAGCTGCCGCGGAGCTGTACAGTGCCGTCGATGTCGACCTCGAGCTCGGGGACGGCGCTGAGCAGCTCGGTGGCGACCCCGCCGGCGGCCGCGGGCAGCGACTCGGCCGAGTAGATGTCGCGGTCGGGGGCGAAGACGGCGGGCGGGCGGCCCGCGTCGACGGTCAGGGGTTCGACCTGGATCGCCGCGACGGACAGTTCGAGGGTGCCGAGGTCGACGGTGCCGGAGGCCTCGACGGTGACGGTCCGTGCCGTGGGCGAGTAGCCGAGGTAGCCGGCCTCGACGGAGTAGCGGCCCGCCGCGAGTCCTGTGAACTGGAAGCGCCCGGTCGCGTCGGTCACGGTGGTGGCGACGGCGTCCGTCTCGCCGGGCAGGCGCAGCACGACGCTCGCGGCGTTGAGCGGCTCGCCCGTCTCGGCGGCGACGACCCGGCCGAGCACCGTGCCTCCGCGCGCCTGCTGGGCGGCGGCGGGCGCAGCGCCCGCAAGCGTGAGCGCGGCCAAGCCCGCGAGCAAGGCCGCGGCGATAGCTCGATGTCGGTCCATGCGAATCCCTGCCGGTCGACTGGGTCCTACCTGTGATCCGTTTCGCCGGGTCATTCTAAAGGACGCGCGAGGGGGGCGAAAGGTTAAAGGGGGGTGGGGGCGGGACGGACGCGGCCTGGCGGGAGAGGCCGCCCGAGCGGCCGTGCGCCCCGATCGCCCCGGACGGCGGCGAGGTACGCGCCGTACTCAAAGAATGATCACCGGCTGGCCACCGGGGCGGTGAGGACGGGGGGGCAGGT
>DATCLG010000039.1:0-8540 GCA_036564015.1 Longimicrobiales bacterium | reverse complement strand
AGGGGGTAGTGATCCTCGAGCAGCGCGGCGAAGGTGATCGCGTTGTTGATGTGGGTGTTGATGATGTTTTCTTCGGCGCGAGCGATGGCGAGCTTGATCCACTGCTCGATCGCCTCGTGGCGGCGGTGACGGGCGCGGACGTCGCGCAGGACGACGTCGGGCCGGAAGCGGCGCCAGCCGCGTTTCTCGTCGGCCTCCGCCTCGGGCTCGGTCGGCTCCTCGAGGCGGAGCGGGGGCCGGGGGCTCTCCTGCTCCTGGCGCTCTTCGAGTGCGACGAGGACGCGGTTGCGGACGGCGGCGGCCATGGCCGGGGGCACGTCCATCTCTTGGAGGTAGCGCCTGACGGCGTCCTCGAAGGGGAGCCGGTCGGCCATGAGCTCGACGAACTGGAGGGCGTTGGCCACGTGGGTTTCGGCGAGCGCCTCCCATGCGGCGGCGGTGGCGACCTCGAGACGGCGCCGTACGGCCGCGGGGAGGCGGCGACCAGCAGGCACAGCAGGCATCGCGCGGAACTCCGGGCGTGGCACGACTCAGCATTCCGGGGGGAGGATTCGAACCTCCACTAGAGGATCCAAAGTCCTCTGTCCTGCCCTTAGACGACCCCGGAGCAGATGTTGAAAATTAATGGATTTTTCCGCCCGGATCAACCAGCCGGATCGACCGGGTCGGCGCGGGGCGCGGCCTGGCGCGGGTCCAGCCCGCGCCCGGTGGAGGCGCAGGCAGCCGGCGTCGGCGTGGGCGGGGGCGGTGGGAGGTGCTGGAGGCGTTTCCGGGTCACGTCCTGGCGTCAGGGCCGTGCGGGTCGGCGACGGGCTCGGGGAGAGCGCGGGCGGTGCGGGTCTCGAACAGCCGCAGCGTGGGGAACCGGGCGCGGAGGGCGCGCGCGGCGGCCGCCGCCTGGTCTTCGTCGTGGAAGATGGCGAAGAGGGCGGCGCCGCTGCCGGCCAGGAGCGCGAGTCGGGGCCGGTGTTCGGCCAGGGCATCGCGGATGGCGGCGAGCTCCGGGTAGCGGGCAAAGATGACGGGCTCGAAATCGTTGACTGCTGTGGCGGCGACGGCCTCCCAGGTGCAGAGGTCGTCCAGCCGGAGGAGTCGCGGGCCGACGGGCGGGGCGGTGGCGGCGCGGTGCTGGGCGAGCGCGTGGTAGGCGTCGGCGGTCCGGATGGAGAAGTCCGGCATGGCGACGAGCGCGGGCGCGGGCGGGAGCGGGGGCAGGGCGAGGAGGCGTTCGCCGCGGCCCCAAGCGAGGGCGAGGGGGGAGCCGGCGAGGAAGAAGGGCACGTCGCTGCCGAGCGAGGCCGCCAGGCGCAGCAGCGTCTCGTGGTCGAGCGGGTGGCCGTGCAGCCGGTTGAGTCCCCGGAGGGTCGCGGCGGCATCGCTCGAGCCGCCGCCCAGGCCCGCGCCGATCGGGATCCGCTTCTCGAGGCGGATGTGCACGGCCGGGGCGAGGCCGGCGGCCTGGTAGAAGGCGGTGGCCGCGCGGTGGACCAGGTTCTCCTGCGGCGGTCCGATCTCGGCGCCTTCGACCTCGAGGGAGAGCCCCTGCGGCGCGGCGCGCAGGACGAGGGTGTCGGCCAGCTCGAGGGCGCAGAAGAGCGTTTCGATCTGGTGGTACCCGGAGGTCTCCCGGGCCAGGATGGAAAGGCTCAGGTTGACCTTGGCCGGAGCCGGGACCCGTACGACGTCGTGCGACACAGGCTTCAGCTCCCTTTTTCGTCGCCCGCCTCGGGCGCTGGCGGCTGGGCGGGCGGTCCAGCGGTAGCGGCCTCGACGGCCTCTTCGACGACCTCTTCGCTGTGCTCGACCTCGCGCCAGGAGAGGCCGAGGCGCCAGACGTAGGCGAGGCCGATGAGGGTGACCGGCAGGAAGCCCCCCATGTGGAACCCGATGGCGAAGCCGAGCGCCTTGTTGACCTCGACGCCCCAGACGTCGACGAGGCCGACGCGTGCCCCGGCCTCGTAGACGCCGAAGAAGCCGGGCGCGGAGGGGAGCGCGACGGCGAGCGAGATGAGGGACTGGAGGAAGAGGGCGGCGGTGAAGGGGACGTGGATGTCGAAGGCGCGGAGCGCGAGCCAGTAGGAGAAGGCGCCGAGGAGCCAGAGGGCGAGCGAGCCGAGCGCGATCTCGAGGAGGAGGCGCGGCTGGCGGAGGGCGCCGAGCCCTGCGAGGAAGGCCTCGAGCGCGCCGATCACGCGCTTGCGGGCGCCGCGGGGCAGGACGCGGGTGGCGATGCGCTCGAAGGCGGCGATGAGGCGCGCGGGCCAGATGACCATGGCGGTCAGCAGGAGGCCGACGCCGGCGAAGAGGACCGTGAGGAAGGTGGCGACGGCCTCGAGCTCGGAGCTGCCGGCGGTGGGCATGCCGGGAAAGACGGGGCTGGCCATGGCGATGAAGAGCAGGAGGAGGATGGTGAGGCCGTCGAAGAGGCGCTCGACGACGAGGGAGCCGATGGAGGCGGTGAGCGGGACGCGCTCCATGCGGGAGAGTGCGTAGGCGCGGGCGAACTCGCCGATGCGGGCGGGCAGGAGGTTGTTCGCCATGAAGCCGATGGTGGTGGCGGCGAAGCTGGGCCGGAAGGCGAGGCCCGGGCGGACGGGGCGGAGGAGGGGTCTCCAGCGCCAGGCGCGGACGGCGAAAGTGGCGGTGGTGGCGACGATGCTGGCGACGAAGGTGAGCGGATCGGCCTGAGCGATCTCGTGGAGCACCCTGGCGGCGTCGACGCCGCGCAGGGCGAAGGCGAGCAGCCCCGCGCTGAGGACGAGCCCGAGGATGGCCTTCCAGTCGAGGAACGGTGGGAGGCGTCGCTTGGCGGTCACTCGAGTCCGAGCCGGATCAGGTCGAAGAGCTCCTCGAGGACCTCGCGCGCGGCGGGGTTCCCGGCGACGAGGGGCTCGAGTTGCGGGCGCAGCTCGAGGGCGCGGCGGAGCGCCGCGGGCCCGCGGTAGCAGAGGCTCTCGATCGGGACGACGTCGTCCTCCTCCTGCGGCTTTGCGGCGGGGGCCGGTGCCGGGCGCGGGGTGGCCGGGGGTGGGGGTGGGGGCGCGGCCGCAGGGGCGGCCGCGCGCGGCTGGACCGGCGCGGGGGCGCTCGCAGCCTGTTGTGAAGGCTGAGTTGCGCCGAGCACCACCTGGCGGAGCCTGGCGGCGACCTGCAGCAGCTCGGTAGGTCCCCAAGCGGCCAGCCTGGGGAGCACGCGTTCGGCCACGGCAGCGGGCTGCGAGAACCCGAAGGTCAGCGCGGTGTCGCGGATCGCCGAGAACGCGGTCCGCAGCTCGGAGCGAAGCGAGCGCTGCCGTTCTTCGTTCGCTCCCGCGAGCTCGCGCGCCATCCGCTCGATCCGGTCCAGCAGGGCCGCCGTCTCGGTGCGGAAGTAGTTGACCACCTCGACGGGGAGCTCGTCGCTGCCGGTGGTGACGTGGAGCGGCGGCGGGGACTCCTCGATCCGCCCGTGGCGCTCGACGAGCCGGTCGCGGAGCTTGCGCAGTTGTTCGAGCGCCGGGGGATTTGGGGCCGGGTCCTCACCACGGCTGAGCGGGGTGACGATCGCCGCGAGCACGTCCCGGGCGCAACGGTAGACCTCGAGCCACTCTCCTTCGACGGCGACATCGTTTCGGGCGACGAGACGCGTGATCTCGTCGACCGTACGGATCGTCTCGGCGATGGTCGGGAGGTGGTCGAGCTGGGTGGCGCCGAGCAGGGCGCGCTGGCGTCGCAGGAGGGACTTGAGCGGCTCGCGTCCCCTGGGCTCACGCGCCAGCGCGGCCAGTGCGGCCTCGAGCTCCGCCAGGATCCCGCCCACCTCGCGCGCCGCGTACTGACGGAACTCCCGCGACGGGCCGCCAGCGTCCGGGGATTCGTCCCACCGGGCAGCGGCTGCACGGGCCCGGGCGACCGCGGGGCCGGGCGGCCGGATCCCCAGCTCGCGCCAGCGGGCGACCAGAGCGCTGAGTCGCGCGTCCGCCCGGTCCCCCGGCTCCGCGCGCGTGACGAGGAGGCGGAGATCCGCCACCGTCTGCTGGGCCCGCGCCTTCAGATCGCTCGACCATGCCACCGCGCGGCTCGCGACCGCACGCGCCGCGGCTTCGAGGGTGAGCGCGGCCAGGTAGACTCTCTCTTCCCGGGCCATCTGCGCGCTCCCGCGCAGCGCCCGACACAGCCGCTGGAGCCCGCCGACATCGACGGACTGACCGTCCGCCGCCTCGAGCAGCTTCGCGAGCTGGTCGAGGCATTCGGTCGCTTCCGTAACGAAGAACTCGCGGACGGTGGGCATGCGCTACGCCTCCGGGTAGGGGGCGAGGCGAGCGCGGGCGAACCGGAGGATCTCCTTCATCTCGCGAACGGCTCGCTCGATGCCCACGAAGATGGCGCGACTCACGATGCTGTGGCCGATGTTCAGCTCTTCGATCTCGGGGATCGCGGCGACCGGCGCGACGTTCTCGTACGTAAGGCCGTGGCCGGCGTGCACGTCGAGCCCCAGGGCGTGGGCGAGGCTCGCCGCCTGGCGGAGTCGCTCGAGCTCCGCGGCGACCGCCGCCCTGCTGCCGGCTCCGAATGCGGCGGCCGTCCCGGCGTCGCTGTGCCGCTCCGCGGCGAGCTCCGGCCAGCGGGCCTCACGACAGCGTTCGGCGTATTCGCCCGTATGCAGCTCTACGGCATCGGTGCCGAGCTCCGCCGCGATGCGGACGATCTCGGGGTCGGGGTCGATGAAGAGCGACGTGCGGATGCCCGCCGCCTTGAGCTGCTGGACGGCGGCCGCAAGGCGCTCGCGTTGCGCGGGGTCGCGCAGCGCCAGCCCTCCCTCGGTCGTGATCTCCTCCCGTCGCTCGGGGACCAGCGTCGCCTCCATCGGTCGCAGCTCGACCGCGAGCTGCAGGACATCGCCCGCCGCAGCCAGCTCGAGGTTCACCCCGGTGCGGACGGTGGCGAGCAGCAGGCGCAGGTCTCGTTCCTGAATGTGGCGGCGATCCTCACGCAGGTGGACCGTGATGCCGTCGGCCCCGCCGAGCTCGGCGAGCACGGCGGCGCGGACGGGGTCCGGTTCGTCGGTGCGCCGGGCCTGGCGCACGGTCGCCACGTGGTCGATGTTGACGTGCAGACGCATCAGTCCAGGGAGAGGAGCGATTCCAGCTCAGCAGCCCGGTTCGGGTCCAGCCCGGCGCCACGCGCCAGGCGGAGCAACTCACGTCCCAGGGCGCAATATAGCATCCTCGCGTCGGGGGACAACCGGGCGAGGTGGAGGCGCACGGTATCGACGTCGCCCCGGGGGATCGGCCCGGTCAGCGCCGACCGGATCCCGAGGTGGTCGAGATTCTCGAGCGTGCCGCGCATGAGCCGGACGATGGCGTGGATCGCGTCCTTCTCCTCGATCCCGGCCTCTCCCAGCAGGCGGACCGCCACGCCCGCGAGCGCGACCAGGTAGTTGGAGGCGAAGACGGCCGCGGCGTGGTAGAGCGGCCGGAGCGCGGGCGGAACCACGAGCGCTCGCCCGCCGACGGCCCGGACCAGCCGTCGACTCGTGGCCATGGCCGCGGGGTCGCCCGCGATCGCGAACGCGGAGCCCCAGAGCCGGTCGCCCGCTGCCCAGGGATCGGCCACGGCCTGGAACGGGTGCAACGTCCCGGTCGCGTAGCCGACGGCATGGAGCGGGGCGAGCACGTCCGTGGAGACGGCGCCCGCGAGGTGCAGCGCGGCGCACCCGGCGGGCGCGGGCCCCATCGCGGCGATCTCGTGAGCGACCTCCGAGAGCGCGGAATCAGGGACGGCCAGGATCAGCGCCGTGGTCCCGGCCGGAACCGGGTGCGGCCCGACGCAATACTCGACTCGCGGGCTGCCTGCGGCGAAGAGCGGATGCGGCGGCGGGTCGAGCGAGCGGCCGAAAAAGAGCAGCCGCTCGACCGCGCCCGCCTGCGCGAGCGCGGCACCGAGGGCGAGTCCCATCCGCCCCGGGCCGACGATGACGACGCGTTCGCTCACGCGAAGATCTCGATCCCTCCGCGGCGCTGGAGCCGGCCGAGCGCCGGCGCCGGCAGCCGCGCGACGAGGTCAATGCTGGTTTCCCGCTCTTCCCGCCGGAGGACCTCCCCCTCTCGATAGATCGTCGCCAGCGCCTCTCCGTCGAAGACCGGGATCCGGACGTGCACCTCGGGGAGGTGCTTGCGCACCTCCTGGAGGAGCCGATCCCGCAGCTCGTCGAGCCCGCCCGCCTCGAACGTGGACGAGAAGACGATCGGCTGGGTGAAGAGGCTGCTGACGCGCAGCCGCAGCTCGCTCTCCTCGTCGTGCGTGAGCTGGTCGACCTTGTTGAAGACCAGGATCACCGGTCGGTCCTGGAAGCCGAGCCCGGCGAGCACCTCCTCCACCACCTGCTTCTGCTCCTCCCACCCCGGATGGGACGCGTCGATCACGTGCAGCAGAATGTCCGCCTCGCCGGCCTCCTCGAGCGTCGCCCGGAACGACGCGACCAGGTGGTGCGGCAGCTTGCGGATGAAGCCGACCGTGTCGGTCATGAGGATCTTCCGCCCGCCGCCGAGCTCGACGACCCGGGTCGCGGGGTCGAGCGTCGCGAACAGCCGGTCCTCGACGAATACATCGGCGCCGGAGAGCGCCCGGAGGATCGACGACTTGCCCGCGTTGGTGTAACCCACCAGGGCGACGCGGAACTCGCTCGAGCGCGCCTTCCTCTGGGTCGCCCGCCGCACGGCCACGACCCGGAGCTTGGCGCGCAGGTCGCTGATCCGCTTCTTGATCAGCCGACGGTCCGTCTCGAGCTGGGTCTCACCCGGCCCCCGCAGGCCGATCCCGCCTCGCGTCCGCTCCAGGTGCGTCCACATCCGCTTGAGTCGTGGCAGGAGGTACTCGAGCTGCGCGAGCTCGACCTGCATCTGCGCCTCGGAGGTCCGGGCGCGTTTGGCGAAGATGTCCAGGATCAGCTCGGTGCGGTCGATGACCCGCGTTCGCAGGGCGTCCTCGAGGTTCTTGCCCTGGGCAGGGCTGAGCTCCTCGTCGAAGATGACCAGGTTGGCGCGCGTCTCCGCCAGCCGCTCCTTCAGCTCGTCGACCTTGCCCGGGCCGATGTAGTACCTGGGATGCGGCGCGTCGATCCGTTGCCGGACGGTGCCGACCACCCGGGCCCCCGCCGTGTCCGCCAGACGGGCGAGCTCGCTGAGGTGCTCCTCCGCGGTGCTGTGCGGCACGTCACGGCCCGGCGCGGCGACCAGGATGGCGTCCTCCGTGGGCGTTTCGATCGAAACCGGTGGCGCTATGGTCAGACCTCCTTTCGGTCGTGGGACCGACCCGGCGGGGCCTCTACTGCGGCCCCGCGGGTCGATACAGCCTAGCGAAGCACGAACTCCGCGGCGTCGACCGATCCCTGGTGCCGGTACCGCAAGACCTTCTTCACGGGTTTCGAGACGGTTACGGTTCCGCTGACCCGGTACTCGAGGATGCCCGTGTCGCGGAGGGCGCGCAAGGCGCCGCTCATCCCCTCGAACGTGAACCGGACCGGGATCTCGACCTCCGTGCTGCTCTCGCCCCGCACCTCGACGGTCTCGTCGAAGGAGCCCTGCGCGAGGCTGACCCAGCCATCCCCGCCCCGCGCCTCAGCCTCCGGATCGCGGAGCTGCAGGTCGTAGGTCAGGTTCAGGCTCTCGATGTCGAAGCTGTTCGGGTTTTCGATGTGCAGCTTGACGTAAACCAGGCCTCCCTTGAGACCGAGGCCCCCGATCCGTAGCCCGGAGAGCTGGATCTCGGGCTCCTTGAACGCCGCCCGTGCGAGCGGGCCGCACGCCGCGGCGAGGAGGATGAGGCCCAGGGACGCGAGCTTGATTCGCTGGATCATAAAACCCTTCCTGCTCAGGACAACACCTCGCCCTTCATACACCCGGACCCGGCATTTTTTCCCCGGGCTGGTCCGGCGGGGTGGCCGACGCCGTGTGCGCGCGCTTGCGCTCCTCCCACCAGGCGAGCCGCTCGGCGATCCGCTTCTCGAACCCGAACTCGCTGGGCTCGTAGAACGTGGCCCCCCGCAGCCGCTCGGGCAGGTACTCCTGGGGCAGGTAGTGGTCCTCGGAGTCGAAGGCGTACCGGTAGCCCCGCCCATAGCCGAGCTCCTTCATCAGCCGCGTCGGCGCATTGCGGATGTGGAGCGGCACCGGCTCGGCCGGGGTCTGGCGCGCCGCTTCGGTCGCGCGACCCATCGCCACGTAGAGCCGGTTGGACTTCGGCGCGGTCGCGAGGTAGACCGCCGCTTCGGCCAGCGCGAGGTCGCCCTCCGGCGAGCCCAGGAAGTGGTAGGCGTCGCGGGCCGCGAGCGCCACGGTGAGCGCCTGCGGATCGGCGAGCCCGATGTCCTCGACCGCCATGCGGACCAGTCGGCGGGCGATGTAGAGCGGGTCCTCCCCGCCTTCGAGCATGCGCGCGAGCCAGTAGAGCGCGCCCTGCGGGTCGCTGCCCCGCACCGCCTTGTGGAGCGCCGAGATGAGGTTGTAGTGCTCCTCGCCGGCTTTGTCGTAGCGGGCGAAGCGGAGCTGGAGCGCCTCCCG
>DATCLG010000038.1:0-42761 GCA_036564015.1 Longimicrobiales bacterium | reverse complement strand
CGGCTGGTGTACCTGCTCGAGGGGAGCGACCTGGTCGTGAGCCCGGACACGGGGCCGCTGCACATCGCGCGGGCGCTCGACGTGCCGGTCGTGGGGCTGTACGGCTACACCAACCCCAAGCGCTCGGGCCCGTACCGCAAGTACGAGGAGCTGGTGGTGGACGGGTACGCCCGGTTCCCCGGGGAGGATTACCCTTGCAGCATGGAGTACCGGCCGGGCGGGATGGAGCGGGTCACGGTGGAGCGGGTGCTGGAGAAGGTGCAGCTCGCGGTAGACACCTACGTGCGGCCGCGGTGAGGGCCCGGCGTTTGGTTTGACGCTCCCCTGGGCCGGTTCTAACTTGAGGCGTGATGCAGACGACGCCGAAGCGGATCCTCTGGGTGGACGACGAGGTCGAGCTGCTCGAGCCGCACCTCCTCTTCCTCCGCCAGCGCGGCTACCAGGTGGACACGACCACCAACGGTGACGACGCGCTGGCTCTGGCGCGTCTGCACGCGTACGGGCTGGTGCTGCTGGACGAGCACATGCCGGGCCGGCGGGGTCTCGAGGTGCTCGCGGAGCTGCGGCGCCACGAGCCGCACGCGCGGGTGGTGCTGGTCACGAAGTCGGAGGAGGACCGGACGCTGCTCGAGGCAGTCGGGCGGCGGGTGGACGACTATCTGGTCAAGCCGGCGAGTCCGCGGCAGGTGCTCGCGGTGGTGACGCGGCTGCTCGAGGGGCCGCAGCTCCAGCAGCAGCAGGCGGCGCAGGACTTCGCGGCGCGGTTCGCCCGCCTCTCGGCGCTGCGGGAGCAGGCGTCGACCTGGCAGGACTTCTTCGCGCTCTACGACGAGCTGGTAGATTGGGACCTCCGGCTGCACGAGGCGGGGGAGGCGGGGCTCCTGGATTCGGTCCAGGCGCTGCTGCGGGATGTGCGGCGGGAGTTCGGACATTACGTGGCGCGCACGTACGGGGCGTGGGTGAGCGGGGAGGCGGCGGATCGGCCGCCGCTGTCGACGGATGTCGTGGCGCGGTGGCTCGTGCCCCGGCTCGGGAAGGGCCCGGTGCTGTTCGTCGTGATCGATTGCCTGCGGCTGGACCAGTGGCGGGTGCTCCGCCCCCTGCTCGCCCAGGATTACGACCTCGAGGAAGAGCTCTACCTGAGCATCCTGCCCACGGCGACGCCTTACGCCCGGAACGCGCTTTTCAGCGGTCGTTTCCCGGACGCGATCGCGCGGGATTGGCCCGGCTGGTGGGGGACGGACGAAGGGAGCCTCAACGCCTTCGAGGACGAGCTCTTCCGTGACCAGCTCCGTCGCCTCACCGGGAAGGATCTCCAGATCCACTACGAGAAGGTCTTCACGGATGCCGACGCGGACGAGGTGACCGCCCGCGTTCGGGGCGCGCTCCGGTCGAAGGACGTCGTCGCGATCGTCTTCAACTTCGTCGACCTGCTGACCCACGGCCGGAGCGAGTCGACCATCCTCATGGAAGTGGCGCGCGATGTCCCGGCGCTGCGGGCGCTCACGAGGCAGTGGTTCGAGCGGTCGGCGGCGTACCGGCTGCTGCGGGAGGCGGCGGCGCGGGGGGTGCCCGCGGTGCTCACCACGGACCACGGCTCCATCCTCTGCGAGCGGCCGACCACGGTCTACGCGCGCCGGGATGCCACCAACAACCTCCGCTACAAGTTCGGGCTGGACCTGCGGGCGGAGGTGCCCTCAGCCGTCTTCGCGGTGAACGACGAGCGGGTGTTGCGGTTCCCGCGCGGGCGGCTGGCGACCAATTACGTGCTCGCGCTGGAGGATTTCTTCTTCGTCTACCCCACCAAACTGCGTGAGTATCAGGCACGCTACCGTGGCTCGTTCCTGCACGGCGGGGTGAGCCCGGAGGAGATGATCCTTCCGATCGCGACGCTGACACCGCGATGAAGCAGTACCTGCGGATCCTGAGCTATCTCTGGCCCTACAAGGGGCTGTTTTGTCTTTCGATCCTGGCGATGATCGCCTTCGGAGCGCTGGACGCGTTCAGCTTCACGCTCCTCATCCCGTTCTTGGACATTCTTTTCCAGGAGGAGGGCGGGGCCGGGTCCACGCCTGGCAACGCGCTCTTCGGGCCCGGCGCCGACGACTTCGTGCACCGGCTCCTCGAGTGGACGGTCGGGGGGCTGATTCCGGCGGACTCCCCGATGGAGGGGCTGCGCAACGTCGTGCTGGTGATGTTCGTCGTCTTCCTGCTGAGGAACACGGCCGACTATGCGCAGACCTACACGGTGACGCTGATCGAGCAGCGGGTGACGCGCGACCTGCGGAACCAGATCTACGGCCACCTGCTGAGGCTCGGTTTTCCGTTCTTTCAGCGGACGCGGGCGGGGCAGATCATCTCCCGGATGACGAGCGACGTCGACCAGCTCCGGACGCTGGTGACGCGCAACCTGGCGAATGCGTTCTCGAACACGATCCAGACGATTTTCCTGCTATCGACGCTGCTGGCGCTCTCGTGGAAGTTGACGGTGGTGACGGCGCTGACGTTTCCGGTGATGCTGGCGCTGTGGAACCGGTTGCGGGAGCGTTTGCGGCACGGGGTGCTGAGGGCGCTGGACGCGTTCGGGGACCTGTCGGCGCACATTCAGGAGACGGTGACGGGGATCCGGCTGGTGAAGGCGTCGGGCGCGGAGGCGTGGGAGCAGCGGCGGTTCCAGGAGCTGACGCGGCGGCATTACAAGGCGGTGATCCGGAACGAGCGGTGGCGCCAGCTGTTTCCGCCGGCGACGGAGATGGTGGCGGCGACGGGGATCCTGGCGCTTCTGTGGTATGGGAGCCGGCTGGTGCTGGTGGACCGGGAGATCGAGGCGGAGGCGTTCTTTGCGTTCCTGGGCATCGCCATGCGGCTGATGTCGCCGGTGAAGTGGCTGGGCAAGCTTCCGTCGCTGGTGCAGCCGGGGCTGGCGGCGGCGGAGCGGGCGTTCGAGCTGCTGGACACGGCGCCGGAGATCGTGGAGCGGGCGGATGCCCGGCCGGTGAACGGGTTCCGGGAGGCGATCCGGTTCGAGGGCGTGAGCTTCGCCTACACGCCGGGGGAGGAGGTGCTGCGGGAGATCGACCTGGAGCTCCGGCCCGGGGAGGTGGTGGCGCTGGTGGGGCCGAGCGGGGCGGGCAAGAGCACGCTGGCCAGCCTGCTGCCACGGTTCTACGATCCGACGGCGGGGCGGATCACGCTGGACGGGGTGGACCTGCGGGACCTCCGGCTCTCGGACCTGCGTGCGCTGATCGGGATGGTGACGCAGGAGACGATCCTGTTCCACGACACGGTGCGGGCGAACATCGCCTACGGGCTGGAGGGCGTGTCGCAGGAGGCGATCGAGGCGGCGGCGCGAGCGGCGCACGCGCACGATTTCATCATGGAGCTGCCGGACGGGTACGACACGATCCTGGGGGAGCGGGGGACGCAGCTCTCGGGTGGGGAGCGGCAGCGGATCGCGATCGCGCGGGCGCTGTTGAGGAATCCGCCGTTGCTGATCCTGGACGAGGCGACGAGCGCGCTGGACGCCGAGAGCGAGTGGCTGGTCCAGCGTGCGATCGACGAGCTGCTGCGCGGCCGGACGGTTCTGGTGATCGCGCATCGTCTGTCGACGATCCGTCGTGCGGACAAGATCGTGGTGCTGGATGGTGGACGGATCGTGGAGCAGGGGACGCACGAGGAGCTGCTGGCGCGGCGGGGGGTCTACCATCGTCTCTACGGGTTGCAGCTCGAGGGGCTGCTGTCGCCGGACGGCCGGGAGGCGGAGGCGGTGTATGGGACGGCGGCGCGGAAGTGAGGGGGCGGGGGAGCGCGTGGCCGCGGCGGAGCTGGCTGGGCCTGACCGGGCGGGCGTGTTGCCGGCCCCGGCGGGGCAGGGGTGTGCATGTACATCGTTGCGCATAACGGTGCGCCGCTCTTTGGCGGGGCGGAGAAGGCGACGGCGTTGCTGCTGGCGGGGTTGGGGCGGCGTGGGCATCGCGTGAAGCTGTACTGCAACAGCGAACGGGTGGCGGAGCGCGCCGCGGGACTTGGTCTGGAAACGCAGCTCGTGCGTCTGGGCGGCGATGCGATGCTGCAGGACGCGCTGCGGTTCGCGTGGCTGCTCCGCAAGGAGAGGCCCGATGTCGTGCTGCTCAGCACGTTCCGGAAGCTCTGGCTGGGCGGGCTCGCCGCCTGGCTGGCCGGGGTGCCGCGGGTGGTGGCGCGGGTCGGGCTGTCGGGCAACGTGCCGAAGCGGTGGAAGTACCGTGTGGCGTTGCGGCGCTGGGTGGACGTGGTGGTGCTGAACGCGGAGGCGTTGCGAGCCGATTTCCTGAAGGCTGCGCGGCGGCTGGATCCCGGGCGGGTGGTGACGATCCACACCGGGGTGACCAGGCCGGAGCGGCGGAGCCCGCCGGGCACGCTGCGGCGGACGCTGGGTGTGCCGGCCGATGCGCTGGTGATCGGCACGCTGGCTCGCCTGGCCTGGCAGAAGCGGCTGGATCGACTGATCCACGCCTTTGCGGCTCTGCCGTCGGGCGTGCACTGCATCATCGCGGGGGAGGATGAGGACGGGCTCCGCCCGGCGCTGCTGGCGCTGGCGGAGCGGCTGGGCGTGCGGGATCGGCTGCACATCCTGGGGTTCCGGTCCGAGGTCGCCGACGTGCTGGACGCGCTGGACGTGTACGTGGTGAGCTCGGATCGGGAGGGGCTGAGCAACGCGATGCTGGAGGCGATGGCGGCGGGGATCCCCGTGGTGAGCACGCCTGTGAGCGGAGCGTCCGAGGCGCTGGAGCCGTTCCCGGACGGCACGGCTCCGGGCGAGATCGTCGGCTTCACGGCGGAGGAGCTGAGCGCCGCGCTTTCGCGGCTGCTGGCGGATGCGGAGCTGCGCCGTGCGATGGGGGCGGCGGCGGTGCGGCGGGTGGCGGAACGTTTCGATTTCGAGCGAATGCTCGACGATTGGGAGCGACTCTTGGCCGGCGCGGAGGTGCCGGGGCGGGATGCGGGTCGTCATTCACAACGGTAGCCGGGAGTGGCGGGGGAACGAGAAGCAGACCGCCTACATCGCGCGAGGGCTGGCGGCGCGGGGACATCGCGTGGTGGTCGCCTGTGACCCGGAGGGCGCGCTGTGGCGGGAGCTGGAGCGCCACGGTGTGCCTCTCGTGCGGGAGCGGCCGCGAGGCGACCTCGACGTCGTGAGCGCGCTCCGGTTTGCGTGGCGGCTCCGGCGGGAGCGTGCCGATGCGGTGCTCCTCACGTCCTGGAAGCGCATCTTCTGGGGAGGCTGGGCGGCGCGGCGGGCGGGTGTGCGCCGGCTGGTTGTGCGGCTCGGCCTGGTGCGTTCGCTTCCGGAGAGCCGGAAGTACCAGGTCGCGTTCCGGCGGTACGTCGATGCCCTGATCGTGAACTCTCAGGAGGTGCGGGCGCGGTGGCTGCGTTCGGCGCCCTGGTTTCCGGCCGAGGCGGTCCACCTGGTGCTGAACGGGATCGAGGTGGAGCGGCCGGCGGGGGGGAGCACGCTGCGAGCGGAGCTGGGGCTCGGTCCGGAGGTGCCGGTCATCGCCGCAGTCGGCGGGCTGGAGCAGCGCAAGGGGTTCGATCTCCTGCTGGCCGCGTTCGCCCGCCTGGCCGTGCCGGATGCGCGGCTGGTCATCGCCGGCTCGGGAGGCGAGGAGGGGAGGTTGCGGGCCCGGGCGCGGGCGCTGGGGATTGCCGACCGGGTGCACTGGCTGGGATTCCGGTCGGATATCCCCAATATCCTGGCTGGCTGTGACGTGTACGCATCCAGCAGCCGCAACGAGGGGATGGCGGTGGCGATGCTGGAAGCGATGGCGGCCGGTGCCCTGGTCGTGGCCACGGAGGTCAGCGGGGTGCCGGAGGCGCTGGCGGCGCAGGATGGGCGGCCGCCCGCCGGCTGGATCGTGCCGCCGGAGGACGCCGAGGCGCTGGCGCTGGCGCTCCGGCGCGCGTTGATCACGGCACGCTCGAGCCCGGAGGAGGCGGAGCGACGTCGGGCGGAGGCGCGCTACCGGGTGGAAGCCTGGTTCGGCGTCGAGCGCATGGTGGAAGAAGTGGAGCACGTATTGTTCGGAGGCGACGCGGCCCGGCCGGCTCGGCGCGGGACGCAGCCGGGCTGAGCCGGGAAATGCGCAAAACCTGCTTCGTCTACAAAACGGCCGGTATCGGTTCGGCCGAGGTCCGCGGCGTGCAGGTCGCGGCGGCGCTGGGCTGCGACGTCATGCGCCTCAAGCACTTCACGCCCGATCACGCCGCGCGCTACGAAGCCATCGTCTACGTGAAGTGGTTGCCCCCGCTGGCCACGATGGAGGCGGTCCGGCGGCGGGGAGTGCTCCAGGTCGTCGACGCCCTCGACAACTACAGCCGGTGGCAGTTCCGGCGGCGCGCGGAGTGGATCGATGCGTTCATCGCCTCCAACTTCACGCACGCCGTTCACCTGGAGCGGGCGTTCGGGCGGCCCGCCGTCGAGATCCCCCATCATCATTGCAACTTCGAGGAGCGGCGGATTCCGGCCGGGCGCACGCCTCCGACGCTGGCGTTCGTCGGCAACCCGAAGCACTGGCGGCAGAGCCGGCGAATGGTCGCGGGGCTCCGTTACCCGTTGCTTTCGAGTCCTCGCCACGCGACGCGGGAGGAGCTGGCCGAGATCTACCTCCAGGCGGACATCGGTTTCGCGTGGCGCTCGGAGGCTAGCAAGCGCAGTTTCAATTCCGCGGTCAAGCTCGTGAACTACATGAGCTTCGGCATTCCCGCCGTGCTGGGCCAGGAGACCGGCTACCTGCAAGTCGCGCGTCACGGGGAGGAGTGCTTGTTTGCCCAGACCCTGGGCGAAGCGCGTATGCTGCTGGACCATCTGGCCAGGGACGCCGATCTGCGCCGGCGGATGGGCGAGGCCGCGTTCGAGGCCGCCCGGCCGTTCCATATCCGGCGGGTCGTGGAGCGGTACCGCTCTCTCCTGAGTACGCTGTAGTCAGGAACCCCGGCCCGCAATCGATCGAGGATGCCTGCAACGCTGAGCGACTCCTGCGAACGGATCTGCATCGTCCTCCTCACGGGTCTCGGGGACGTGGTGATGGGGTTGCCGGTCGCGAACGCGCTCAAACGGGACGATCCTCGCCGCCGGATCACGTGGGTGGCGGAGCCGATGCCGGCCGGCGTGCTGCGTCATCACCCCGCGATCGACGAGGTGGTGGTCTTCGAGAAGCGCCGTGGGTGGCGGGGGGTGCTGGACCTCTGGCGGGCGCTGAGCCGCCGGCGCTTCGATGTGACGCTGAACCTGAACATATATTTCAAGAGCGTGTTCCCGATGGTGTTCTCGCGCGCGCCGCACCGGGTGACGGTGGATCGCGGGCGTGCCCGGGACGGCGTGTGGCTGTTCGGGAACCACCAGCTCGCTCCCCGACCGCGCGGGCATACGCTGGACCTTTTCCTGGAATTCCTCGAGTGGTTCGGGCTCCGTGACTACCGCGTGGAGTGGCGTCTGACGCTCTCGGAGGAGGAGCGGCGGAAGCAGGCGGAGTTCTTCGAGCGGCTGGGCGGGGATCGGCCGGTCGCCGTGCTGGTCCCCGCGTCGAGTCGGCCGAGCAAGGACTGGTTTGCGGACCGGTATGCGGAGGTCGTAGACGCGCTGGAGTTCGACTTCGGGTTCAGGACCGTGCTGGTGGGCGGGCCGGGGGAGCGCGAGACGCGCATCGCCCGGGAGATCGTGGAGCGGGCGCGGGCCAGGCCGGTGTGGGCGATGGGGGACGATGTCCGCCGGGTCGTGTGGGTGATCGCCGGCAGTCAGCTCGTCGTGGCGCCGGACACCGGGCCGGTCCACATCGCCCGCGCGCTCGACGTGCCGGTCATCGGTCTGTACGGCCATACCAATCCCTGGCGAGTGGGGCCGTACCGGAAGTTCGAGGACCTCTGGGTGGACCGGTACACCGACGAAGGCGAGCCGCCGGACCCGAGCCGGACCGAGCCGAAGAGCGGGCGGATGGAGCTCATCACCGTGACGGATGTCCTCGAGCGGATCCAGCGTGCTGTGGACCGTTACATCCCGGGAGAGGCTCTGCGCCGGTGAGGCGGCGAGGGAGGCCGGCATGCGAAGCGAAGCAGCCGCGGGCTGAAACCGGGACGACATGAGTGAACGGGGGCGGATCCCCCACACGACGAGGAAAGGGCCGCGATCCCGGAGCCGGGACCTCGGCGGCCCAGAGGTGGAGAAATGAAGCTGACGCTCAACTGGGTACGGATCGGCGGCCCGTGGCTTCTCGCTCCATTCTACTTCCTCCTGGCGCGTCCATCCGCGTCCTCGCTCTTGCTGGGCACGATGATCGCCCTGCCGGGTCTTCTGCTCCGGGCCTGGGCGGCCGGTACCATTCGCAAGAACTCCGTGCTGACGACCGGCGGGCCGTACGCCTACCTCCGCAATCCCCTCTACGCGGGGAACTTTCTCCTCGCGGTCGCGCTCGGGGTCGCGGCCGGGCGGATCCAGGTGTTGATCGCTCTGCTGATCCTGTTCGTGGTGGTCTACGGGCTGACCATCCGGCGAGAGGAGCGCCGGCTCGAGGGGTTGTTCGGGGATGCGTACCGGGACTATGCCCGGAACGTGCCGGCGTTCTTTCCCCGCCTGCGGCCGTACCGAAACGGGACGGTGCCGGCGACGCAGTTCTCCTTTCACCGGTACTTCCGCGGTCGGGAGTACCGGGCCGCGCTGGGGACGCTGTTCGTGTGTCTCCTTCTCGCGGCCAAGCTACTCTTGCGATGAAGACGCTCTTCCTGACGCAGGACTTTCCCCCGGATCTCGGGGGGATGGCGCGCCTGTACGGAGAGATCTGCCGTCACCTCCCGGCGGGGGCGTCGAGGTCTCGACCGTCGCGGCGGAGGCGAGCTCCGCGGGCCCGGCCCAGCCCGACGTCGCCGTCCACCGGATGCCCTTTCCGTTCCGGGAGGCGGGGCGGCTCTACAACGTCGTGCGGTGGGCGCGGTGGACGCGCTGGCGGTTGGCGCGGGGGGACGTATCGCTCATCCAGGCGGGCAACGTCCGTCCGACCGGCTACATTGCGCTCTGGGCCCGCATCAGGTGCGGCGTGCCGTACGTGCTCTACGTTCACGGCAACGATCTGTTGAAGGAGGAGCGGAAATCGGCCCATGGGCTGCGCGGGCGCTGGACGGCCCGCTCGATCCTGGGGAATGCGGCCGCGATCATCGCCAACTCCCGCGCGACGGCGGACCTGACGTGCACCCTGCTGGCCCGGCTCGGCATCGAGCCCGGGGCTGTCCGCGTGCGGGTCGTCCATCCGGGGACGGATCCGGAGCGATTCCGGCCGGGGGCGCCGGGTGCCGACGTTTGGCGGGAGCGACTCGGGCTTCGCGGGCGGCGGGTGCTGCTCACGGTGGCTCGCCTGGTGCCGCGCAAGGGCATAGACGTAGTCCTGGCGGGGCTTCCCGCGCTGGCGGCGCGAGACCCCGGGCTGGTCTACCTCGTCGCGGGCACCGGGCCGGACCGGCCGCGCCTGGAACGACTGGCGGCCGAGCTCGGCGTGAGCGACCGGGTCCGGTTCCTCGGCGCGGTGGGCGACGACGCCCTGCCGGGCCTCTACGCGGCCGCGGACCTCTTCGTGCTTCCCGCGCGGGAGGAGCCGCGTCAAGACGTAGGAGGCTTCGGCATTGTCTATTGTGAGGCCGCAGCGACGGGCCTGCCGGTCGTGGCCGGCGCCTCGGGCGGCATCGCGGATGCGGTGCGCGACGGCGAGACCGGCATACTGGTGCCGCCGGAGGACCCGGCCACGCTCACGGCGGCGATCGAGAGGATCCTCTACGACCCCGGGCTCCGCCGGAGAATGGGAGAGGCCGGCCGGCGAGCGGTCGAAGATCACTATCATTGGAAGCGGGCTGGAGCTGAGATCTGGCGGATCCTCGAGGAGGTGGCGGCCGCGGA
This sequence comes from Longimicrobiales bacterium, assembly GCA_036564015.1. Taxonomy (GTDB): domain Bacteria; phylum Gemmatimonadota; class Gemmatimonadetes; order Longimicrobiales; family RSA9; genus DATCLG01. The sequence goes on along the minus strand of DATCLG010000038.1, from coordinate 32,839 downwards.
GAACCGCCGGCGGCCGCGTGCCGGCGCCGGGCGTCCGGGGGTGTACGAACGGACATGAACCGGGAAGATCTCGCAGTCCTCCACCTGGATGGCGGGCGAAGGTGGGCGGGCGGGCAGAACCAGGTCCGGCTCCTCATGAGGGAGCTGCGCGCCCGCGGTGTCCGGCAGCTCTGCCTTGCACCCCGCGGGAGCCCGCTCGAAGCCCGGCTCCACGACGAAGGGCTTCCGGTTCGCGGGATTCCCTGGAACGGCGCGCTCGACCCCCGGGCGATGGCTGCGGTCGCCCGCGCGATCCGCGGCTTTCCGCTCGTGCACTGCCACGATGCGCACGCGCTGCAGGTGGCGCTCCTGCCCGCCCGACTCACGGGCGCGCGGGTCGTGGCCTCCCGGCGCGTGCATTTCCGTACCTCTGCGCTCAAGTGGAATCGCGCGGACCGCGTGATCGCCATCTCGGAGACGGTGCGGCACGCGCTGCTCCAGAGCGGCGTCCACCCGCACCGGGTCCGGAAGATCTACTCAGGGGTCGATGCAGATGAGGTCGCCGCGCTGCCCGGCCTTTGCCCTCCGCTCCGCGAGCGGCTCGCGCTCGGAACGGGCGCCTTCCTGATCGGCAACATCGGTCATCTCCACGGTTACAAGGGGCAGGACGTGATCCCCCGGGCGGCCGCGCGGCTGCCGGGGACGCACTGGGTGATCGTGGGCGAAGGGCCGCGCCGCGCCGAGCTCGAGGCCGCGGCGCGGGCACTGGGGGTTGCCGACCGGGTGCACCTGACCGGCTTCATCCCGGACGCCCGGCGCGTGCTGCGTGAGCTCGACCTCTTCGTCTTCTGTTCCACCGACGAGCCGCTGGGGACGAGCTTGCTGGACGCGATGGCGCAGGACATCCCGATCATCGCGGCCAACGCGGCGGGCGCGGCCGAAGTGCTGGGGCCGGTCCACGAGGAGACCGGCGCCACCCTCTACGCGCCGGGCGACGAAGCCGAGCTGGCGCGGCGCGTGCGCACCGTCCGGGAGAATCCAGGTCTCCGGGCCGCCATGCTGGCTGCCCAGCGCAGGAGGCTCGAAGATTTTCTCGTGACGATGACAGCCGAGCGCACGCTGGCGGTTTACCAGGAGCTGATGACGCCGAGCCGGGGCTAGAGCAGGGCGGAATGAGCGTTCGTCGAGTGGAAGCCTCCGGTGTTGCCAGGCGCCATCACGTCAGGGCCCCCGGACTGGGCCACCGGCTGGAGTATCTCCTCCTGGCCGCGATCACCGCGGCCGGCCGGCGACTGAGCGACGACGCGGCGGCCCGGATCGGCGAGGTGATCGGACGCCTCGGGTACCGCCCGCTCGGGATCCGATGTCGTGTCGTCGAGGACAACCTCCGGCTCGCCTTCCCGGACAGGGACGAGGCGTGGGTCCGGGAGACCGCGCGGGCAACCTATGCCCATTTCGGCCGGGAATTCATGGCGATGCTCCGGCTTGCCGGCTCGAGCCGCGAGGAGGTCCTGGCCAGGACCGAGGTCGAGGGGATCGACGCGCTTCGCCGCGCGCTGGACGCCGGTCGGGGCGTGGTTCTGGTCACCGGTCACCTGGGCAACTGGGAGATCGGTGGCGCGTCGCTTGCTGCCAGGGGGATCCCGCTGGATGCCGTCGCCCAGCGCCAGGCGAACCCCCTGTTCGATCAGGCGATCAACGCGGCGCGTGAAAGGCTGGGCATGGGGCTCATCGAGCGCAGCCGCGCTCCCCGGCTGGCTTTGCGCGCGCTGCGCGCCGGGCGCGTGGTGGCGTTCGTGGCCGATCAGGACGCCCGTCGAGCCGGCTTTTTCGTCCCTTTCTTCGGCCGGCCGGCGTCGACCCATCGTGGCCCCGCCGTGCTCGCGCTACGCGCCGGCGCACCGCTCTTCTTCGCGTCGGTTTACCGGGGCCCGGACGGGCGTTACTATGGCCGCACGGAGGAGGTGCTCGTCGAGCGCGACGGCCCAGCCGACGACGTCGCCTACAGGCTGACCGCAGCCTTCACCGCCCGACTGGAAGCGGCGATCCAACGGGCGCCCGAGCAATACTTCTGGTTCCATCGCCGCTGGAAGACCCGGCCGCCGGAGGAACCGCCGCCCGGCCTGGTCGGTACAATCCTTGACCGCCGCCCACACGCCGGCGGCGCATGAGCGAACGCGATCCCTAACCGCAGCTCGATCGTGATCTACATCTGCATACCCGCGTACAACGAAGCCCGCACGATCGGCGTCGTCCTGTGGAAGATCCGCCAGGTCATGGCGGAGTTTCGCCGGGATTACCAGATCCTCGTGCTGGACGATGCCTCGACCGATGACACCCACCAGGTCGTGACGCCGTACACGCGCGTGCTTCCCCTCACGGTGATCCGCCACGAGGAGCGCCGCGGGTACGCCGCCTCCCTCGAGGAGCTGTTCCAGGAGGCGGTGCGCCGCTCCAACTACCCGCGGCGAGATCTGATCGTGACCATCCAGGCGGATTTCACCGAGGACCCGGACCAGATCCCGGCGCTGGTCAAGCGGATCGAGGCAGGGGCCGACGTCGTGATCGGGGCGCTCAAGCTGGAGCCGCGGAAGTCGCCCCGCAGCGTGCGCTGGGGACGGAAACTCCTGCTCTACCTGCTCCGCCGGATGGATTGGCCGGAGGGGATCAGCGATCCACTCTCCGGTTTCCGGGCCTACCGGCTCATCACGATCCGGCGTGCGCTCGAGGCGCAGAACGGCCAGCCGCTCCTCACCCGCCAGGGCTGGGCGGCGAACGTCGAGATCCTCCGGGCCGTGGTCCCGCATGCCCGACGCCTCGACGAAACGACCGTGCCGGTGCGTTACGACCGGCGGAGTCGCGGGACGCGGTTCCGGCTCTGGGAGACGTTCAAGGAGATCCTCAGCCTTACCCGCGCCAAGCAGCTCCCGCCCCCCTCCGCCACGCCACCCCAGGAGTCGGCGCGCAGCCAGGAGCCCAAACCCCGGCCCCGCCCACACCGGCGCAGGTCCCGGCCACCGGCTCAGGCTTCGGCCGCCGCGACGGCAACGCAATCCCAGGCTGCCCAGCAGAACCAGGCGGCCAGCCCCCAGGGCGAAAAAACTCCGGCCGCCGGCTCGCCGGCTCCGGCTCAGCAGCCTGCGTCCAGGTCGCGCAATCATCGGCGTCCGGCGCCCAGGCGCTCCTCTCGCCCGAGGGGGCCGGCCAAATCGGGCGGCGAACTCGAAAACGAAGCCGTAGGTCAGCCATGAACAACCTGCTTCGTGCCGCTCTGCTCGCTCTCCTGCTGCCCGCCGTCCTCACGGCGCAGCAGGAGAGCGTCGAGGTCGAGGAACCGGTTCCCACGCCGGGCAAGGTGCCCTTCGGCCCCGGCGAACGCCTCACCTACCGGGTCTCCGTCTCGCCCTTCGGGGAGGTCGGCAAGGGCTCCCTCGAGGTCGCCGCGATCGATACCGTCCACGGCCGGCCCACCTACCACCTCCGCATGAGAGTGAAAGGCGGCGTCCTCTTCGCCAAAGTCGACGACCACTTCCAGTCCTGGCTCGACATGGAACGCCTGGTCGCCCGGCGCTTCAAGCAGGACCAGAAGGAGATCCGCTACGAACGGCACCGCACCTTCGAGTTCTTCCCGGAAAAACGCCGCTGGGTCCGCACCGACAACGGCGAGTCGGGCGAGCTCCACACCGACATGCCGCTCGACGAGATCTCCTTCATCTATCTTGCCCGTACCCTCTCCCTCGAGGTGGGCAAGACCTACACCTTCAACCGCTACTTCAAGCGGGACGGCAACCCCGTGGTGCTCAAGGTGTTGCGCAAGGAGACCATCACCACGCCTGCAGGCATGTTCAACACGGTGGTCGTGCAGCCCACCTTCCAGACGAAGGGCCTCTTCGGCAAAGGGGGGAAGGCCGAGGTCTACTTCACCGATGACGAGCACCGGCTCATTGTCCAGATCAAGTCCGACGTGCCGGTCCTCGGATCGCTCCGGATGCACCTGGAGTCTTACACCCCCGGCCAGCCGGTCACCACTCTGAGCGCCTCCTCGGCCAGCGTCCATCCATGAGTCGACAGCAGCCGACAGCCGAGATCGACCTCTCGCGGGTCCGCACCGTGCCGGTTGCGGCCAGACCGAACAAGGTTCGGGCCGAGGACCTCGCGCACCCCCCGCGCGGCGGACGGACGTTCCGCGATTTCCTCGACTCGTTGCCGAACATCCTTCAGGCGAAGAGCTTCCGGGAGATCGTCGACGCCGTGGTCGTGGCCGTTCGCGAACAACGCGCCGTCGTCGTCATGTTCGGGGGCCACGTCATCAAGACGGGGCTCGCGCCGGTGCTCATCGACCTGATGGAGCGGGGCGTCATCACGCACCTGGCCTCCAACGGGTCGGCGGTGATCCACGACTACGAGCTCGCCCGCTGGGGCGGCACGAGCGAGGACGTCGAGGCCGGGCTCGCGGATGGCACGTTCGGCATGGCGGAGGAGACCGGGCGGGAGATCAATGAGGCGATCCGCGAGGGCGCACGCGCGGGCATGGGCCTCGGCGAAGCGCTCGGGCGCGCCCTCGAGGCCCGACGCGACCTCGCGCACCCCGAGCTCTCCATCCTCCTCGCCGCGCGCCGACTCGGCGTGGGCTTCACCGTCCACGCGGCGCTCGGCGCCGAGATCGTGCACCAGCACCCCGCCGCCGATGGCGCGGCGATCGGCCAGACCAGCCACACCGACTTCCGCCGCCTGGCCGCGCACCTCGAGCGGCTCGAAGGCGGGGTGGTCTTCAACATCGGGTCCGCCGTCGTCATGCCGGAGGTCTTCCTCAAGGCGCTCACCGTCTGCCGCAACGTCCACGGGGGGCGCCCGCGCGAGTTCGTCGCCGCCAACTTCGACATGCTGAACCACTACCGCCCGCGGGTGAACGTCGTCGAGCGGCCGACCCGGACCGGCGGCGGGAGGGGCTACCACATCACCGGACACCACGAAATCATGGTGCCGCTCCTCGCCTGGGCGATCGTGGACGCGCTCGAGAGGTAGCGGAGAAACCGCCGGCTTCGACCTGGCAGCCGGAGAAGGAGTGAGGCGAGGACGATCGGCGGGGCCGCGGGCAGGACGCTCAGCTTCCGGCGGGCGCCGGCGACCCCGCCGAGCGGCGCCCGCTCGCGGGAACGCCGGGCCATGAAAGCGGGCCCGGCACCTCTCCGTCCGATCCTGGACGGTGGTGCCGGGCCCGCTGCCCGGGCGACGGAGGTCACTCCGCCGTGACCATCTGGTGGTCGGTTCCGTCGATCGGGATCCGCAGCAACTGCCGCTGGCCGAGGTCGAGGGCGTACAGGAAGCGGCCGTCCACGGCCAGGCCGTAGAACTGGGCGCCGGGGATCCGGGTCACCACCGAGCGCCGGCCGTCCGCCGAGATCCGGATGATGCGCCCCTCGCCCCCCTTCTCCCCCGCGAACACGTCGCCGCCCGGGGTCGCGGCCAGCGCGACCAGCTGCCCCGCCTTGAACCCCGTCGAGAGAAACGTGCGCTCGCCGTTCGGCCGGATGCGGATGACCTCGCCCGTGTAGCTCGCCGCGTAGACCGTCCCCGCACTGTCGGCCGCGATCTGGTAAAGGTGCGCCCCCAGCTCCGCCCACGGCTGCACCGCGCCCTGCGGCGTCACCCGCTGGATACGCCCGGTCCAGTCCGCGACCAGCACGGTCCCGTCGGGGAGCGCGGCCGCGCCGTACGCCGGAGCCGCACCGAGCCGCGACGCCACCACCCGCGCCCGCCCATCCGCGGTCACGCGATACAGGTAATTCTCGTCCCGCGCCCGCGCGAGCACGTACGTGTCGCCCCGGGCCACGGTCACGGGTGCGAACAGCGCGTCCGCCGGGAGCCGGACCAGCACCGTCGGGTACCGCTCCCCATCCCACAACTGGAGGAGCTGCGGCCGGGGCCTCAGCCCGAGCGGATCCCAGCTGTAGCTCGCCTGGAAGATGCGCCCGCTACGCGCCGCCAGCCCCCAGCTCCACGGCACGTCCCGGGCGATCACCGCCGGAACCCCCGGCGCGGCGACGTTCAGCTTCACCGCAACCCGCCCCACCACACCCTCCGCCCCATTGGCGACCAGCTCGACCGTGCCCGCGTGCGTGCCCGGCTCCAACCCCGCCGGGTTCGCCCTCAGCAACAGGAGATCGCCGAGCCGCTCCGTCTGCAGCCAGCTCACCGAGCTCCGGGCCGTCCAGTCGCTCACGACACCACCCTCATGCCGGATCACGACCGGCCGGGCCACCGTCTCCCCCTCCGCACTCGCCGGGAGCCACACCGTGTCCGGCGCAACCACCAGCGTCGGCGCAGCGAACCCGACCTCCGCGTCGACCCGGATTACACCACCCTCTTCTTCCACGATCGACGCCAGCCGGAACGCCCGCGGCGACTCCAGCTCGAAACGGTCCCTCCCGAACGCCCCGGGGAACGGATCCCCGGGATCCGCGTTCCGGCCCTGCTCGAGATCTCGCCGCCCATCCGCCTCGATCAGCCGCACCGCCGCCCGACCTTCATCCGTGTTCCACGCCCCCAGCTCGGCACGCTCCGGGTTCACCCGCCACACGAGCAGCCCACTCCCCGGCAGATAGGCGTCCGACCCCACCTTCTGCCGGTTCTCGAGCAGCAGGTACTCGCCCGTGCCCGGCAGGTCGTACCGGAAGATCACACGCTCCCGCTCGACCGGCGGGATCCGCAGCCCGACCTCGCCCTGACGCAGCCACCGGACCGTCACCCAGCCGAGCTGCTCCTTCTCCCACGCGCTCGGATGCGCAGGCGAAAACGTCGCACTGTAACTCCCCACCCCCATCAGACCCCACGCCCCGATCCCCTGCGACGAGCTGTCGTAGTCGTACAGGTCCGGCAGCCCGAACGCGTGCCCCGTCTCGTGCGCCAGGACCCCGATGTGCAGCGGCTCACACGTCCCCTTCTCCGTCGCCGGCAGGATCACGTAGTCGGCGATCAGGATCGGCTTGCCGCTCGGAGAGAGGTCGTTCGTCTCGAACGGCCGCATCGCCGCACGATGCGGCCAGATCCCGCCCGTATGCCAGTCGTTCGGGCACTTCGTCGCGTAGACGAACGCCACGAAGTCCACGTAGCCGTCGTCGTCCCCCGAGTTCGGGACCCCGTCCGGCCCGTCGTTGTCGAACTGCGAGAAGTCCAGCCACCTGTCCACCTGCGCCAGCGCCTCGGCCCGCAGCTCGGCGACCCGCCCGAACCGGGCCCACCCGTACTGATTCTTCGGCAGGTAGTAGCTGGCCTCCCGCTCGAGCTTCACCCACGGCGTGACCGCGCCCTCCACCCGGAGCAGCCCGCCCGACACCTCGCTCCAGTACGCCGCGTACGACAGCGTGTCCCCCCGCGGCGCCCCGAACAGCCGCTCCGCCAGCACGGTCTCCGGGAACGGCGCCTCGACATCCGCGTACCGGACCGGAATCACGGGAACCCGGAGCACGCCCGTCAGCGCGGCGCCCTCCTGCGCGAGCTTCGCGGGCTCCACCCCATCCAGCTTGCCCGCCGCGCGCAGCTCCTCCCGCCGCCGCCGCACCTGCTCCGCCTTCGCCAGCCACGCCCGGCTGAACTCCAGCGGCGCCGCAGGCTGGACATCCAGCCCCGCGATCTCCGCCGGCGGCGCCACCCGGCCAGCACCCACCGGCATCGGCGTGGGTAGCTGCGCACCAAGCCACCCCGGCGCGAGGACACCGAAGACCAGGATCGCAGGAAGCGCCAGACGCCTCCCGCCCCAACGCCCCTTACGGGCAGGCAGCCCCTTACGGATGGTCAGCTCCTTCGCGGCCGCCCCGCGCACCTACACGCGGCGCGGACTCTCTCTGCTACCTATGTGGGTAGGGACGAATCGTGGTAGAACTGCTTTGCAGCCAGTGCTACAAACCCAAAAATGATAATGATCTACGACATCGTCAAGGGTCGCGCGCCCACCTCCGCTCCCCCGGGGCGGGGGGTTGACGTGCGCCGGATCTCTGCTAGATTTAAAGTCCTGCAGGCGACAACGTCGCCGGGCGATACGCCCCCATCGTCTAGTGGCCTAGGACGCCGCGTTCTCAGCGCGGAAACCGGGGTTCGATTCCCCGTGGGGGTATCCAGGGAGCGCAGGGCTGTGTCGCTGACTCAGACTCGACGCGCTCCCGAACGGAAGCATGGCCCGGTCGCCCGAGGAAGCGTCGACGACCGGGCCGGGTTGGTCGCATAGCTCAGTTGGTTAGAGCGCACGGTTCACATCCGTGAGGTCCTAGGTTCGAGTCCTAGTGCGACCACTCGCTCTGGAGGTCTATGGCCCGTCAGGTACCCGCCTGACGGGCTTTTCTCGTTTCCGGACCGAACGCCTCCGGGCCCGCCGCGTCGAACCCGGCCACTCCCGCCACCGCCGCTTCGGGGAGGGCGAGATCACCCGCCGCCGGCAGGCGCTCCATGAAGTCCGCCGCCCAGTCGAGCACGCTGTTCGCCTCGATCGCCCGGCGCAGCTCGCGCATCCGCCTGCGGCGCTCCGCTTCGGGCATCGTCAATGCCCGGTAGTACGCCCGCGCCAGTTCGTCGACATCGTTCGGATCCACCCGGAGCGCCGCTTCCAGCTCCGCCGCCGCGCCCGCGAACTCGCTCAGGATGAGGACGCCATCCCCGTCCGTGCGCGTGGCAATGAACTCCTTGGCCACCAGGTTCAGGCCATCGCGCAGCGAGGTGATCACCATGACGTCGGCCGCCCGGTAGAGGGCCACCAGCGTGTTCAGGTCCACGGAGCCGTGCAGGTAATCCACTGGCGTCCAGCCCGCCCGCGCGTAGGTGTAGTTGATGCGGAGGACGAGGCCCTCGACGTACTCCCGCAGCCTACGGTAGGCGCCGAGCTCTTCTCGGGAGGGCACCGCGACCTGGAGGAGCGAGACGCGGCCGCGGAGCTCGGGGTGCTCCTGGAGCAGGCGTTCGAAGGCGAGGAGGCGCTCGGGGATGCCCTTGATGTAATCCAGCCGGTCCACGCCGAGCAGGATCGCGCCGCCGTTCGCCCGGATCCAGTCGACCACGGCCAGGACCTCGGGATCGGCGGCCAGGCGCGCGAAGGACTCGGCATCGACGCCCATCGGGTGAACCCTCACACAGGCGTGTCGCCGGCCGACCCGGACGCTGCTGCCCTCGACGGTCCAGCCCTGGGCCCGCACGGCGCGCAGGAAGTTCTCTCTGTAAGCCTCGGTGTGGAACCCCAGCACGTCGGCGCCGAGCATGCCCTCGAGGAGTTCCCGGCTCTCGGGGATCTCGCGGAAGACCTCCGGCTCGGGGAACGGCGTGTGCAGGAAGAATGCGACCGGCACGGTGGGCCGGCGCTCGCGCAGGAAGCGCGGGACCAGGAAGAGATGATAGTCGTGGACCCAGACCCGATCGCCGGGCTGGAGGTGGCGTAGCACGGTCTCCGCGTACCGTTCGTTGACGGCGCAGTAGGTCTGCCAGTCTTCGGGGTCGTGGTGGGCCTCGTCCATCCGGCGGTGGAGGATCGGCCACAGCACGCTGTTGCAGTACCGGCGGTAGAAGCCGCAGACCTCCTGCTGGGTGAGCGGGATGCTGATGGTGCGGTTGCCTTCGCCGGGCCCGGGGATCTCACCCGTTTCGGTGTCGAGCTCGCCGGCCAGCCCCTGCCAGCCGAACCAGACGACGGGCCAGTGGAGGGCGAGCTGACGGAGCCCGGCCGCCAGTCCGCCGGCGCTCTGGTACGTCCGGATCACGCCGCGCTCGACCCTGGCCGTCACGGGCAGGCGGTTCGAGACGATCAGCACGCGGCCGCCCGGTAGAGGTGGGGGGCGATCCGGTTGCGCGATCACGGATCGCCTGCTGGTCATTGAGGTTCCCGCCGCGCGGTCGCCAGTGCCCGGGGTCATGTCGCCCTCCTTGGGTTCGAGCCCTGCTTGCCGATCAGGCCCGGCGCCTTCCCGGGATGGGAGAATTGCGTTGACGGGCCGATCCACAGGGGTTAGCGTTGACTCGAGCGGCGTCGGCACCGTTCAGAAGGAAAGGTAGCCGTGCCCGCTCACGCGAGCGTCAGCGGGACCTCACGCGAGGCTCACGGGCTTCAAATGATTCGGCTGCGGACGTTTGGCGGTGCCGTTCTCTACGCGGAGGACGGAACGCCGATGGGTGGCGCAGCGGCCCGGCGGCGCACGCTGGGGTTGCTCTCGGTGCTGGCGGTGGCCGGCGATGCGGGTCTGAGCCGCGATAAGCTGGTCGGCTTGTTCTGGCCCGATGTGGAGGCCCGACGCGCGCGTCACTCTCTCACCCAGGCGTTGTACGTTGCTCGCCGGGCGGTCGGGTGTGACGACCTTTTCGAGGTGGCGGAGGACATCCGGCTGAACGCGGCGCGGATCTGGAGCGACGTTACGGCGCTGGAGGCGGCGCTGCAGGCGGGCGACGATTTGACGGTCGCATCGCTGTATCAGGGTCCCTTCCTGGACGGCTTCTATCTTTCCTCTCCCGAGTTCGAGTGGTGGTTGGGGCACCAGCGCAAGCGGCTGGAGGAGCAGGCCGTGGGCGCGCTGGAGCGGCTCGCGACGCGGGCGGAGCGGGCCGGGGACTGGAAGGCGGCGGTGGAGTGGTGGCGTCGGGTAGCGGAGATCCGGCCGGCGGATTCGGCGGTCGCCGTGAGGCTGATGCGGGTGCTGCAGGAGCTGGGCGACCGTGTGGGGGCGCTCGAGCACGCGGAGTACCACGTCCGGCTCCTGCGGGAGCAGTACGAGCTGGAGCCGGACCCGATCGTCCTGGAGGTTGCGGAGGAGCTGCGGGGTCTGCGGCCGAGGCGGGGTGAGGGGGCGTCGTCGCTCCGGGACCCGGTGGCCGTTGTCGAGCCGGAGGAGGTGCTCACGCTCGACGAGCCGGGGGAGCTGCGGCGCGTCGGCAGGACGCCGTTGACGATTCGGGTCTCGGCCCGTGGTTATCTGCGGCGCGGGGCGGGGGGTGTGGGGGGGCGTGGACGATTTGGAGCGTGGTATCTGGCGGCGGCCACGTGTGCGGTGCTGGCGGCCGGGCTGGCGTTCGAGCTGGCGCGCCACCGTTCCGAGGAGCCGCCCGAGCTGCCGCGCCTGCGCCAGCGCGTCGTCGTCGCGCCGTTCCGGGTCTGGGGCGCCGACGCCTCTCTCCGGTACCTCCGCGAAGGGATGGTCGAGCTCCTCTCGATCCGGCTGGCGGATGACACAGCGGCGCGGGCGGTGGACGCGGGCGCGGTGCTCTCGGCCTGGCGGAAAGCGGGGATCGTGGCGGCGGCGGACTTGTCGCGGGATGCGGTGGTGAGCCTGGCGGCCCGGCTCGGCGCCGAGCGCGTGATCCTCGGCAGCGTGGTCGGCACGCCGGCGCGCGCCATCATTAGCGCCACGGCCGTGGCGGTGCCTTCCGGACGGGTGAGGGGGGAAGCGACGGTGGAGGGGCCGACGGACAGTCTCACCGTTCTGGTGGACCGGCTGGCCGGGAAGCTCCTGCTCCAGGAGGCGCCGCAGGAGGAGCCGCTCGCGGACCTGACCTCCACCTCGTTGCCTGCGCTGCGGGCGTTCCTCGCCGCGCTTCCGGCCCAGGCGCGAGGGGACTACGCCGCCGCCGCGAGCGGGTACGCCCGTGCGCTGCAGCTCGATTCGACGTTCGCCCTGGCTGCGCTGCGGCTGGCGCTCGTCGCCGGGCGGCTGCACGATTTCGAGCTCGAGCGACGTGCGCTGGATCGAGCGTGGAGGTTCCGGGATGGCCTGAGCGAGCGTGAGCGCGCCCACCTCGAGGCGCTGGTCGGGCCCTCCTACCCGGCCGCGTCGGGCGCGGCGGAGGCGCTGGCCGCCTGGGAGACCGCTGCGCGCCTCATTCCGCAGCGCGCGGACGTCTGGTACGGTTTCGCTGTGCGCCTGGCCGGGGACGGTTCGGCCCGGGCCCTGGAGAGCGGCCGGGAGCGGGTCATCGCGGCTCTCCACCGTGCCCGAGCGCTGGATCCCCAGCATGCGGGCGCGAAGCTGCTCCTCGCGCGGCTGGCCGGGGAAGCGGGAGGGGAGGCGGATCCGGGAGACCCGCTCGCGCCGTTCTTCCGCTGGCGCGCCGCCGCGGCTCAGGGTGACACGGCCAGCCTGGCCCGACTGGCCGATTCCCTGGCCCATTTCAGCCCGACCAGCCTCCGCGCGATCGTCGCGGCCAGTCAGTTCGACGCCGTGAGGCCGCAAGATGGAGCCCGGGCGCTCGAGCTCCTGATCTCCGGGACGGAAACCCCCGAGCAGGCTGTCGACCTGATCCTGGCGGAGCACAGCCTGGCGCTCAATCGCGGGCGGCCGTCGGAGGCTGCAGCGGCCCTGCAGCGCCTGCACCGGTCGAGCCCCGTCACGCGCGCCCACCTGCGGCTGCGGGTGCTCGATGCGGTGTACTCCGACATCGGGCCGCCGCTGGACGACAGCCTGGTCGTCCTGGCGGCGCGGGAGCTCGAGCGTCGGACGCGAATCCCCGGCCTGCCGGGCGCGGACGCCGACGCCTGCGCGCTCGCGCAGTGGCAGCTCGCGCGCTCTGAGGTCCAGGCGGCGAGCCGGACGCTGGCGGTGCTCCGGGAGCAGCAGGGGTACGAGCCGGCGCCCGTCGGCACGCCCGCGCCGGTTTGCGGGGAGCTCGTCGAGGCGTGGCTGGCGGTGCTCACCCGGGAGCCGGACGCCCGCTCGCGGGTCGAGAGGCTGGATCGGCTGGTCCTGACCACCGCGGCGGTCGGGGACGCCGCCGCTTACGCGCACATCACGGTGTCTCGGCTGTACCGTGCGCTGGGGGAGGAGCGTCTGGCGCTCGCGGCGATCCGACGCCGGCCGTACATGTCCGGAGCATGGCCGAGGTACCTGGCAGCAGCGCTGCGGGCGGAGGGGGACCTGGCCCGCCAGATGGGGGACGTGGCAGGTGCGTTGGCCGCGTACGGGCAGTACCTGGCGCTGCGCTCGGATCCGGAAGCGCAGGTGGCGCCCGATGTTCAGAAGGTCCGGGAACTGCTCTCCGCGCTCAGCGGGCGCTGAGCGCTGGCCAGGAGCGTGTCGATGGCCGACAGCAGCGCAGTGGGCGACGCCGGCTTGACCAGGACCGCATCGCAGCCCGCCTGGATCGCGCGTTCCCGCTGCTCGGGCAGGACAGCCGCGGTGAAGGCGAGGATGGGGATCTGCGCAGTCTCTGGATCCTGCCGGAGGGCACGCGCCGTTTCCCAACCGTTGAGGATCGGGAGCACGAGGTCGAGCACGATGACGTCCGGGTGCGCAGCGCGCGCTTTCCTCAGGCACTCCTCCCCGTCCCACGCCTCCAGTACGCGCCGCCCGTAATGCTCCAGCATCGTGCGAATGATCGCTCGCGAATCCTCGTGGTCATCCGCGATCAGAATCGTGCTCGCAAATGCGGACATCGGTCTGGCTCCCGGAGAAAGGGTAGAGTCGCGCGACCGTCGGCGAAAGGAAAAGTCGTTCGTGGGCGCGGCGGTCACAGGAGGGGGAGAAGCGAGCCGCGCCGGCCAGGATTCGGTGGAACGCCGGGGTTCAGCCCGGCGTTCCACCCCACGGGCCCCCTGACCGGCGGGCCAGACGCGCTTACTCGGCCGCGGAGCCGATCATCACGATCGAGTTGTCCACCTTCGGGCTCTCGATCACGAAGACGACGCGGCGGTTCAGCTCGGCGCCGGGAGCATCGGCGGCCGCACCCGGAACGACCAGCCGCTCCTCACCCATGCCCACGGCGCGGACCTGGGCCTGGATGCCCTTGTCGATCAGGTAGGCGCGAACCGCCTCGGCCCGGCGCTTCGAGAGCCGCTTGTTGTACGCGGCGCTGCCCGCCGGATCCGCGAAGCCCTCCACCGTCACCACCGAGCCCGGGTAGTGCTTCGAGACGACCTCGACGAAGCGGTCGAGCGCGGCCATGTCCTGCGGCCGGATCTCAGCGCGATCGAAATCGAAGTGCACCGGCAGCGCGAACTGGATTCCTTTCTCCACCGCGGCGATCCGCGCATCGAACTCTCTGCGCAGCGCTTCGATGTCGGAGCGGAGCTGCGCGAGGTCCTGGGCGAGACGCTCATCGGCGGCGATCCGCTCGGCGCGCTCGGCCTGGAGCGCCGCTTCCTGGGCCTGAATCGCCTCTCTGAGCTGCCCTCTCGTGGCGCACCCGGCGAGAGCCACGCCACCCGCCAGTACGAACGCCACCGTCCTCACGTTTGCACGCATGTCGTTCCTCCAGCTACACGTTTGAGCACTTCCTGGGAACAGGAACCCGGGACCGACGGGGCGTAGTGCGAGGACCGTGCCCAATGGCGTGGCGGAGCCGGGTTGGTGGGACGAAGACATCTAAAATAATGGAAATCAACGATGTAACGACTTGTTTGCCAGAACGGGGCGTGGCTGGTCGGGCGAGGCGCAGATGCGAAGGGAAGGGAACTTCGGGCCGATTGGGCGGGGCGGCGCGAGTTTTTCCGCATGGCGCCGGGCCGGAGAGGGATGGGGGCGGAGCAGGGAAAAATTCCCCGTTCCCCTCCGCGGCCGCTCAATCGTTCGGGCGCCCGGTCTTTCTCGGCTGGGAGAGCCGGAGGTCGATCGCCTTGAGGCGCTCGAGCTCCTTCTCGAGCGTCTGGATCTGCATCTCGCGGCGGCGGAGGTCGGACTGGAGGCGCTGGGCGAGCTGCCGCTGCTCGGTCGCCTCGGCGGCGAGGGAATCGGCCCGGGTGGTGAGGCTCTGGATCTGCTCGTCGCGCTCTGCGGCGAGCCGCTGGGCCCGTTCGAGCTCGGCGAGCAGGGCATCGAGGCGCCGGGCCTCGGCCGCGCGGGAAGAGGAGGGGAAACGCTCCAGGAAGAGCTGCAGGAGCTCGCGGGCGCGGGCGGGGTCGTAGACCGGGTTGCCCGGCATCGCGTGCGCGACCGCGACGCGGAAGAGGGGCGTCTCCTCCTTCCAGAGGGAGGAGTCGGCCTCGAAGAGGCGGACAGCCTCGACGTAGCGGCCTTCCGCCAGGTACCGATCGAACTGGCTCGTGGCGCAGGCGCCGGTCGTGAGCGCGAAAAGGAGCGCAACGGTTCCAGCGAGTCTCATTTCGGACCTACCCTCTGGCGATCGCGGGCAGTGACTCCGCAGCGGCGGCTCTGGCGTTGGGCAACGCGAAGCTGAAGATGCTGCCGCCCCCGGGGCCGTCCTCTACCCAGATGGCGCCGCCGTGTGCGTCGAGGATCTCGCGGCAGATGGCGAGGCCGAGTCCGACGCCGCGGTTGCGGACTTTCCGCGCGCCGGCTGACTGGTAGAAGCGCTCGAAGATCTTTTCCTTGTCAGCCTCGGGCACACCGGGCCCCGCGTCGGCCACGGAAACGAGCGCGACGCAGCCAGTGCGGCCGTGGGCGGCGAGGTCCTGCCACCGGGCGGACGGGATCTCGGGCGGCGGCGCCGTGAGCAGGCGAACCGAGACCCGGATCGTTTCGCCCCGGGGCGAGAACTTCGCAGCGTTCTCCAGGAGATTGTCCAGCACGCGGAGGATACGTTCGCCGTCGCACTCGACGAGGACCGGGGTCTCCGGCAGTTCGGTGATGATGCGGAGCTCGTCCTCGTCGAGTGCCGGAGCAGCAATTTCGACGGCCTGGCGCACGAGGGCAAGCAGGTCGTGCTGTCGGAGCTCGAGCGGCACGGCGCCGGCCTCCATCGCCGAGAGGTCCAGGATCTTGGAGATCATGCCGGAGAGTCGCTGGGCGGACTGGAGATTGAGCTCGAGGAGCCGGCGCTGCTTGGGCGTGAGTGTGCCGGGGACGCCGTCCAGGAGGATGCGGCTGGTCTCCTGCATCGAGGCGAGCGGGGTCTTCAGGTCGTGGGAGACCTTGGAGAGGAAGTCCCGCTTCATGCGGTCGAGCTCGGCGAGCCGCAGGGTCATGAGGTTGAAGTCTCTGGCGAGCTGGGCGAACTCATCGTCGTGGCGGGTCTCGATGCGGTAGGCGAAGTTGCCCTCGGCCACCTGCTGGGTGCCTCGCTGGAGGCGGCGCAGGGAGTCGGCGATGGAACGGATGATCGAGGCGGCGACGAGGCCGCTCAGGAGGATGGCCGCGGCGGCGAAGGCGATGGAAGCGCGCTCGGCGTTCCGGCCGGCCGCGGCGGACTCCTCGAGGCGCCGGCGGATCGCCTCGCGGGAGGCGTCGGTGAGGCGGCGGGTCTGGGCGTTGAGCTGGCCGATGTCGTCGAACAGGCCCGACAGCTCGGTGGTGACCTGTGCCTCGGCCTTGGCGTTGAAGGCGAGCTGGAACCGCTGTTCTGCCCTGGCCGGGAAGGCGGCCCAGAGCACCCGGAGCCGGGCGAGCTCCGCGCGGGCGGGGCCGGGGAGGGGCATCGAGGCCATGCGCCGCAGGGTGCTGTCGAAGGCGGCCAGCGTGCTCTGGAAGACCTCGTGGTAGCGGGGGTCGCGGGTGACCAGGTACTTGCTCGCCGCCTCCTCGAGCCGGTCGAGCTGGGAGAGCTGCTCGGCCGCGCTCATCTCCAGGCGGGCAGACATGGCGGAGAGCTCGGAGCCGCTCGAGACGAGCCGGCGCACGGTGATGGCCTGGTACGCCAGTGCGGCGATGAGCAGCAGCACCAGCAGCCCGAACGCGAGGGAGAGCCGGGTCGCGACGGTCATGCCTCGGGCTCTTCGATGGCGTAGGTCTTGAGCCGGTTCCGCAGGGTTTTCACGTCCATCCCCAGGCGCCTCGCCGCTTCCGCCTTGTTGTTCCCGACGAGCTCGAGCGTCTTGAGGATGAGGCGCCGCTCCGCCTCGGCGGCCGTGATGCCGACGGGCAGGACGATCGTGGCTTCGGTGCCGGCCGTGTTCGAGCGCAGGTAGGGCGGCAGGTGCGAGGTCTCGATCCAGCCCCGGCGCGCGACGATCACGGCGCGCTCGATGACGTTCCGCAGTTCCCGGACGTTTCCCGGCCAGGCGTACGCCTCGAGCTGGGCCTGAGCCTCTTCCGAGAGGCCGTCCACGGCCGTTCCGTGCTTGCGGTTGGCCAGGCGCACGAAGTGCTGGGCGAGGAGGGGGATGTCTCCCGTGCGCTCCCGCAGCGGCGGAACGACGAGCTCGAAGACGTTCAGCCGGTAGTAGAGGTCCTCCCGCAGCCGGCCCTCCCGGATCGCTTCCAGGGGGTTGCGATTGGTGGCGGCAAGGACGCGGACATCGACGCGGATCTCCTTCTTGCCGCCGAGCCGGCGCACGTGGCCGTCCTCCAGGATGCGCAGCAGCTTGGGCTGGAGCGAGAGCGGCATCTCGCCGATCTCATCGAGGAAGAGAGTGCCGTCGTTGGCCAGCTCGAAGCAGCCGGGCCGGGAGTGGATGGCGCCGGTGAACGCCCCCTGCTCGTGGCCGAAGAGCTCGCTCTCGATGAGCCCCTCGGGGATCGCGGCGGCGTTGATGGCCACGAAGGGGCCGTCACGGCGGCGGCTCAGCTCGTGGATCGTCCGGGCCACGACCTCCTTGCCGGTCCCGCTCTCGCCCGTGATGATGGCCGAGGCTTCGCTCGTGGCGAGGAGCTCGATCAGGCGATAGAGCTCGCGCATCGGCCGACTCTGCCCGACCAGGAGGCCGAGACCCGCGCCGCGCTCGAGGCGCGACTCGAGCGCCCGGATCCCATCTTTCCGCTCGAGCTCGGCGGCCGCGGCCAGCAGCAGCGACTGGAGCTTGGCGTAGTCCAGCGGTTTGGAGAGGAAGTCCCGGGCGCCCTGCTTCATCGCCTCGACGGCCAGATCGACGGTTCCGTGCGCCGTCATCAGGATGACGGGCCGCTCGGGGTCCTGGCGCATGAGCCGGGAGAGCAGCTCGATGCCCGACGCGTCCGGCAGGACGATGTCCGATATGATGATGTCGGGCTCGTGCTCCGCGATGATCCGCTCGGCCTCCTCGACGTCGGCGGCCACGAGCACCTCGGGGCCCCAGGCCTCGATGCGGAGCGAGAGTACCTCCCGCACGGCGGGCTCGTCATCGACCACCAGGACCTTCATGCGATCCAGCTGCATCTCGGCGGTCTCTCCTTGCAATGATCCGCTTACCCGGCGTCTACCCCGGCCGTGCCCGGGAGGTGCCGGAGCGCCGGGCGGAGCGGAGCCCCGGGCGTCCGCGTTCGTCCCGTCAGAGCCACGCGGGCGCCCGTCGCGCCACCGCCCGTGGGGCGGGTGATTCCTTCGAATATGGGTTCTCGTAAGTCTTGAATTTAACGGATCGCTCGGGGAGCGGCACGGCCCGCATCTCCACGCCCCCGGGCCGCGCGCGACTCACGCTCCGCATGCCGCGTCGCCGGGCAGGCGAACCCGGAGCACGGGCGCCGGCGCCGCGGCGCCAGGGCCGGCTGGATCCGTGGATGCCGGCCCCGGCGTGACGGTCAGCGGAGGGAGTAGGACCGCGGGAGCTGCCAGATGTCCACCCGGTTCAGCGCAACGTACGGAACAGCCACGCGGTTCCGCCTGGTGTCCACGCCGATGTCGGCGGGCGCGCCGGTGGTGCGCGCGATCGGGTGGCTCTGCGAGCCCGTGACGATGTAGAGGCTCGAATCGGCCTGGCTCGACACCAGGAGGCGCTCCTGCGCCAGGACCTCCACGCCGTCGTAGCGCCCGCCGCCGCTCAGCGTCGCGACGACCTGCAGCCCGGCCCCGCCCGGCTGCCATCCGAAGAGCGTTCGCTTGCCGCCGAACGGCAGGACGATCGCCCGGTTGCGCGTCCGGTCCCACGTGATGCCGTTCGGCTGGTTCAGCACGGTGTCCTCGAGGGCGATGCTCGCGGTTCGCCCGGCGATCCGATAGACCCGGTTCCTGGGGGTGTCGGTCACGTAGAGCGTGCCGTCCGGGCCTGCCGTCACATCGTTGAGGAAGCCGGCGCCGAGCGCCGTGAAATCCACGCTCGCGACCGGCGCGCCCGTGCGGCGGTGGAAGCCCCGCACGGCATCCACGTCGGCGACCCAGAGGGTGTCGCCGACGATCGTCATCCCCCGGGGCGCGTGCAGGGTGACACCGCCTTCGCCCCCGGCGATGAAGCGAAGGCGGTCGATGGTGCCGTCAGGCAGGACGCGGCTGATGAACCCGTTGTTGTCACGGGCGTTCCCCGGGCCGTTGAAGTTGCCGATGAAGTAGACGTCCTGGTCCGGGTCGTAACGGACGGACTCGGGCCCGGCCAGGCCGGTCACGGTCGCGACGAGGGTGGCGGTCGAGGGTTCGATCTGCTGCGCGGCGCCGTTCTCGACGGCCGAGCGCGCGCAGGCCGGGAGCAGCAGCAGACCGAGCCACGAGAGCGGACTGAGGAATCGGTAGCGGATCATCGGAACAGGCCTCCGTTCTGGAAAAGGTGGGGATCGGGTCGCCGGCGGCGCGGGCCCCTCCGGACCGCGCGGGTGCGATGCAGGATGTTCACCGGCGTCCCTGCCACGGGAGACGCCCGGCTCGCCCGCTTGGGCCGCGTTCCGGGCCAAAGCGAACGGAGCGCGCCGCCTCGCCCGTGCGAGGGCGCGCTCCATCGCGTCGAAGACCGGTGCGTCGGACGGCGGGCCAGGCTGACCTCTATCCCGACTGCTCCGACAGGGCGGCGCGGCCACGCCCGCCCGCGCTCGCAGACGCCCAGACCCCGTTCAACCGGGTCGAACCCGTCTGCAATCGCGCCGTGCCGGAGGGCTGCGCCGCGCCGCCTCGCTCACCGGGCGCGCTGGCGCAGGTAGCGGTCGATCCCCCGGGCGGCGTCCCGGCCCTCACGGATCGCCCAGACGATCAGCGAGGCGCCGCGGTGCACGTCGCCCGCCGCGAACACGCCTTCCACGCTGGTCTGGTGGTTGGCGTCGACCTCGACGTTCCCACGCGCATCCAGCTTCACGCCCAGGTCGCTCAACAGACCGGACTGCACGGGGCCCGTGAAGCCCATCGCCAGGATGACGAGGTCCACCGGCATCTCGAACTCGGTGCCCGGGATCTCGATGAACCGGGGCCGGCCGTCCGGGCCGGTCTCCATCTGCACCCGCACCGCGTGCAGCGCCCGGACGCGCCCGTTTTCCCCGGAGAACGCCTTCGTCGACACGCTCCACTCCCGGTAGCCGCCCTCCTCGTGCGCGTGCGACGTGCGCAGCTTCATCGGGTAGAACGGCCACGGCGTGCTCGGGGAGCGCTCGAGCGGCGGGCGCGGTAGCAGCTCGAACTGATGCACCTCCACCGCCCCCTGCCGGTGGCACGTCCCGACGCAGTCCGAGCCGGTGTCGCCCCCGCCGATCACCACCACCCGCTTCCCCTCCGCCGTGATCGAGGACTCCGGATCGATCTCGTCGCCCGCCACGCGGCGGTTCTGCTGCGTCAGGAACTCCATCGCGAAGTGGATGCCGCGCAGCTCCCGGCCCGGGACCGGGAGGTCCCGGGGCGTCTGGGCACCGATCGCCAGACACACGGCGTCGAAATCCCGCAGGAGCGCGTCGACCGGGTAGTCGCGACCGACCTCCACGCCGGGCCGGAAGATCACGCCTTCCGCCTCGAGCTGCTGGAGGCGCCGGTCCAGGACCCACTTCTCGAGCTTGAAGTCGGGGATCCCGTAACGGAGCAGCCCGCCGATACGGTCGTCCTTCTCGAAAACGACCACCGTATGGCCCATCCTACGCAGCTCCTGCGCAGCCGCGAGCCCCGCCGGCCCCGACCCGACGATCGCGACCCGGTGCCCGGTCTCCTGCTGCGGCGGTTGCGGCTGCACCCACCCCTCCTCGAACCCACGATCGATGATCGCCTGCTCGATGCTCTTGATCGAGACCGGATCATCGATCAGGCCCAGAACGCACGCCCCCTCGCACGGCGCCGGGCAGAGCCGGCCCGTGAAGTCCGGGAAGTTGTTCGTGGCGTGCAGCGCGACGAGCGCGTCCTTCCACCGCCCCCGGTAAACCAGGTCGTTCCACTCCGGGATCAGGTTCTGCACCGGACACCCGGTGTCGCCCTGGCAGAACGGCACGCCGCAATCCATGCAACGCGCGCCCTGTTCCCGGAGCGTCTCCTCCGAGATCGGCTCGTAGAGGTCGTTCCAGTCCTTGACCCGGAGGGATACCGGACGATACCGACGGTCGACCCGCTTGAGCTTCAGGAACCCCTTCGGGTCACCCATGGACCACGGCCTCCTTTCTACCCGAATGCTTCCCCACCGGCCGCCGCAGCGCCGCCTGCCGGAGGAGAACCTGCTTGTACTCGATCGGCATCACCTTCACGAACCGGGGCAGGATCTCAGTCCAGTGCTCCAGCACCCACCGGGCACGGGCGCTGTCGGTGTACCGGGCGTGCCGCTCGATGAGCTGCCGGAGCTGCTCGCAGTCGGCCGGATCCTCGACCGCCTCGAGCTCCACCATGCCCAGGTTGACCTTCCGCGCAAAGTCGCCCGCTTCGTCCAGGACGTAGGCGATCCCACCGCTCATCCCCGCGGCGAAGTTCCGCCCCGTCTCGCCGAGCACCACGACCACGCCGCCCGTCATGTACTCGCAGCCGTGGTCGCCGACGCCCTCCACCACCGCGATCGCGCCGCTGTTCCGCACGGCGAACCGCTCCCCGGCCATCCCCCGGAAGTACGCTTCGCCCGACGTCGCCCCGTACAGCACCGTGTTCCCGACCAGGATCGTCTTCTCCGGCGCGAAGGTCGATCCCCGCGGCGGGTAGATCACCAGCCGGCCCCCGGAGAGCCCCTTCCCCGTGTAGTCGTTCGCCTCGCCCTCCAGGATCAGCGTCAGACCGCGGGCCGCGAAGGCGCCGAAGCTCTGGCCGGCCGAACCCGTGAACTTGAACTGGATCGTGTCGTCCGGCAGCCCGGCACCACCGTAGCGCCGCGCGATCTCGCCCGAGAGCATGGCGCCCACCGCCCGGTGGATGTTCCGGATCGGCAGCTCCGCCCGCACCGGCACCCTCTCCTCGAGCGCCGGCCGCGCCAGCCGGATCAGCTCGTGGTCGAGCCGGTGCTCGAGCCCGTGGTCCTGCGGCTGGACGCAGCGGATGGCCACGGTCTCCGGCACCTTCGGCTGATGCAGGAGCGGGGTGAGGTCCAGCGTGCGGCCCTTCCAGTGATCGAGCATGCGCGGCCGCAGCCGGTCCATGCGCCCGACCATCTCCGCCACCGTGCGGAACCCGAGCTGCGCCATGATCTCACGCACTTCCTCGGCGACGAAGAAGAAGTAGTTGATCACGTGCTCGGGCTGACCCCTGAACTTCGCCCGCAGCACCGGGTCCTGCGTCGCGATCCCGACCGGGCAGGTGTTCAGGTGGCACTTCCGCATCATGATGCAGCCTTCCACCACGAGCGGCGCCGTGGCGAACCCGAACTCCTCCGCGCCGAGCAGCGCGGCCACGACGACGTCCCGGCCCGTCCTGAGCTGACCGTCCGTCTGGAGCCGGACACGGCCCCTCAGGTCGTTCAGCACCAGCGTCTGCTGCGTCTCGGCGAGGCCGAGCTCCCAGGGGATCCCGGCATGCTTGATCGACGAGAGCGGGGACGCGCCCGTTCCGCCGGAATCGCCCGAGATCACGATCAGGTCGGCGTGAGCCTTGGCCACCCCCGCCGCCACCGTCCCGACCCCCACCTCGGCGACCAGCTTGACCGAGATCAGCGCCCGGGGGTTGACCGTCTTCAGGTCGTAGATCAGCTGCGCCAGGTCCTCGATGCTGTAGATGTCGTGATGCGGCGGCGGCGAGATCAGCGAAACGCCCGGCGTCGAGTGCCGCGTCTTCGCGATGATCTCGTCCACCTTGTGCCCGGGGAGCTGCCCGCCCTCGCCAGGCTTCGCCCCCTGCGCGATCTTGATCTGCAGCTCGACCGCGTTGACCAGGTACTCCGTCGTCACGCCGAAGCGCCCCGACGCGACCTGCTTGATCGCGCTGTTCCGCTCGTCCCGGAACCGCTCGGGGTCCTCACCCCCCTCGCCCGTGTTGCTCCGGCCGCCGATCCGGTTCATCGCGATCGCGAGCGTCTCGTGCGCCTCCCGGCTGATCGAGCCGAAGGACATCGCCCCCGTGCAGAACCGCTTCACGATCTCCGACGCCGGCTCGACCTCCTCGATCGGCACCGGGTCACCCGGGATGAACTCGAAGAGACCCCGCAGGTTGAAGCGCGCCTGCTCCTCGTTCACGATGCGCGTGAACTCCCCGTACGTCGCGTAGTTGTTCGACTGCGTCGCGTGCTGCAGCTTCGCGATCGCCAGCGGGCTCCAGTTGTGGTGCTCCTCCTGGTTCCGGTAGTGGTACTCCCCACCGGCGGCCAGGCGCACGAGCGGGACCCGAGCACGGAACGCCTCGCGGTGGCGACGCAGCGTCTCCTCCGCCACCTCCTCGATCCCGATCCCGCCGATCCGCGACGTGGTGCCCGTGAAATGGCGGTCGATCAGCTCCCGGCCCAGCCCGATCGCCTCGAAGATCTGCGCGCCACAGTAGCTCTGCAGCGTCGAGATCCCCATCTTCGAGAGGATCTTGAGCAGCCCCTTGCCGACCGCCTTCTTGTAGTGCTTGGCCGCCGTCGCGGCGTCCACGTCGCGCAGCTCCCCGTTCTCCGCCATCGCGGCGAGCGTCTCCCACACCAGGTAGGGCGCGACGGCTTCTGCGCCGTACCCGATCAGCAGCGCGAAGTGGTGCACCTCGCGCGCCTCTCCCGTCTCCACCACCAGGCTCACCCGCGTGCGCAGCCCCTCGCGGATCAGGTGGTGGTGCACCGCCCCCAGGGCGAGGAGCGAGGGGATCGCCGCGTGCTCCGCGTCCACGCCCCGGTCGCTCAGGATCAGGATCCCGTAGCCCTCACGGGCCGCCTGCGCGGCTTCCTCGCACAGCCGGGTCAGCGCCTCCGCCATCGCCCGGGCGCCTGGCGCCACCGGGAAGAGCAGGCTCAGCATCCGCGTCCGGAACGGGCTCTCGAGCCTGCGCAGCTTCGCCACCTCCACATCCGTCAGCAGCGGCTGCTCCAGGCGGATCCGGCGCGCATGCTCGGGCGTCTCCTCGAGCACGTTCCCCCGCGGGCCGAGGTCGGTCATGAGCGACATGACCAGCTGCTCCCGGATCGGGTCGATCGGGGGGTTCGTCACCTGCGCGAAGAGCTGCCGGAAATACTTGAACAGGAGCTGCGGCCGGTCCGAGAGCACGGCGAGCGGCGTGTCCGTCCCCATCGA
The DNA here is from genome assembly GCA_036564015.1 of Longimicrobiales bacterium. Classification (GTDB taxonomy): domain Bacteria; phylum Gemmatimonadota; class Gemmatimonadetes; order Longimicrobiales; family RSA9; genus DATCLG01. Next base: position 8,747 of record DATCLG010000038.1, on the reverse strand, counting down.
GCCCACGGGCTCCTCGCCGTCCACGGCCATCGGCGCGAGGATCATGCGCAGCTCCTCGACCGTGTACCCGAACGCCGCCTGCCGCTCCAGCAGCGTCGCGCGCTCCGGCGGCGCCGTCTCCTCCACGTCCGGCAGGTCGGCCAGACGGACCTGCCGCTCCGCCACCCACTGCCGGTACGGACGCCGCGACGCGACCGCCGCCTTGATCTCCGCGTCCTCCCAGATCCGACCCTCGACGGTGTCGACCAGCAGCATCTTCCCCGGAGCGAGCCGGCCCTTCGTCCGGATCTGCTCGGGCGGGAACGACAACGCGCCCGCCTCGGAGGCCAGCACCACCAGATCGTCCCGCGTCACGAGGTAGCGGGCAGGGCGCAGCCCGTTCCGGTCCAGGATCGCGCCGACCTGGCGCCCGTCCGTGAACGCGACCGCCGCCGGCCCGTCCCACGGCTCCATGATCGCCGAATGGTACTCGTAGAACCCGCGCACCTCAGGGTCCATCTGGCGGTTCCCGGTCCACGCCTCCGGGATCAGCATCATCGCGGCGTGGGCCAGCGAACGACCGCCCATCACCAGGAACTCGAGGGCGTTGTCCAGGCACGCGGAGTCGCTCTGGTCCTCCCCGATGATCGGGAAGAGCGCCGCCGGGTCATCCCCGAAGAGGTCCGACGAGATCGCCGCCTCGCGAACCCGCATCCAGTTGATGTTCCCCCGCAGGGCGTTGATCTCGCCGTTGTGACAGAGGAACCGGTACGGATGCGACCGCGCCCAGGTCGGGAAGGTGTTCGTCGAGAAGCGGGAATGGACGAGCACGATCGCCGTCTCGACCGCCGGATCCGCCAGATCCGGGTAGAAGAGCGGGATCTGCTCCGGGATCAGCAGCCCCTTGTAAACGATCGTACGGCTCGAGAAGCTGGGCACGTAGAAAGAGGACCGGTCGCGGACCGGCGCGGAGGCCGCCGCCTTCTCGATCCGCTTGCGGATCCGGTACAGCTTGCGCTCGAAGGCGTCCGGGTCCAGGCCGTCCCGGGCGATGAAGCACTGCCGGATGGCGGGCAGGGTCTTGCGTGCCTCGACGCCGATCTGCGTGGGATCGGTCGGCACGGTGCGCCAGCCTAAGAGGCGCGCCCCTTCCTCCGCGACCACCTGCTGGACGATCCGTTCGAGGACCTCGCGGTCGGCGGGGTCCTGCGGCAGGAAGAACATGCCCACGCCGTACTCGCCGGCGCCGGGCAGGTCGATCCCGACCTCGGCGCAGGCTTTCTGGAAGAAGCGATGGGGGATCTGGAAGAGCAGCCCCGCGCCATCGCCGGTGCAGGGGTCGCAGCCGGCCGCGCCACGGTGCGTCAGGTTCTCGAGGAGGCTCAGGCCCATTCGGATGAGATCATGCGACTTCTTCCCCTTCACGTCCGCCACGAAACCGATCCCGCAGGCATCGTGTTCGAACCGGGGGTCGTAGAGCCCCTGCTTGGGGGGCATCCCAGCCGAATGGTGTGACGCGGCCATACAGAACCTCTCCAGAGTAAGGCGCCAAAAAAACGGCCTCTCATTTTCGAGAGGCCGCTTGCTGATTCGCTATGAGGTTACGTTGACATCACCCATGCGCCAGCGCGCCGCCTCTCGTCGAGAGACAGCTCGGCTTGTAAGTCATCGGGCGACGTACGGCGCTACGCATGGGTTGTCGGTCTCGTCAGGTCCAGCACCCGTGAACCGGGGTCGACTGAAAAAGCATTCGAAGATCGAGAATAATCTTTCATCGCCCGGTTGTCAAGACTCTGGTTTTGGGGGTTAGCGGTCGAGGTGGTCGGCGAGCCAGCGGCGGGCGTGGGAGGCGGCGGCGTTGGCGCCCTGGGCGCCGAGGAGGAGGACGAGGTCGCCGGGCGCGGTGCGTTCGAGGGTGGTGGTGACGGCGTCATCGAGGCGATCGTGCAGGAGGGTGGGGAGGCGGGCGTGGAGGAGGGGTTCGAGGAAGGCGGCGAGTTCGTGGTCGTCGACGCGGTTGCGGTGGCTGACGGCGCCTTCGGCGCGGGTGACGACGAGGGTGGCGAAGGGGAAGCGGCGTGACCAGATCGCGAGGCTCTCGGCGAGCTGGCGGTTGATCCGGGTGCCGCGGCGGCCGCGGACGGCGAAGAGGATGTGGAGTCTCCGAGCCGGCAGGCGGCGGACGAACTCGAAGAGGGCGCTCAGGCTTTCGGGGTGGGCGACGGTGTCGTCGAGGATGGAGAAGCGTCCGCGGTGGACGAATTGCATGCGGCGTGGTGGGGCGGGGACGCGGCCGAGGGCGTCGCGGACGAGAGCGGGGTCGGTGCCGAGGCAGAGTGCGGCGGTGGCGGCGAGGGCGGCGTTGGAGGCGGCGGGGCGGCCGAGGAGGCGGAGGTGGAGGGGGAGGCGTTGAGGGGGGAGCGCGTCGCGGTGGAGGCAGGGCAGTGGCCTGCGGAGGCTGAGGGTGAAGCGGGTTCCGCTGGCGTCGATGCGAGGGCAGACGATGCGGACGTCGGCGTGCCAGTCGCGTCCGCAGCCGACGGGGTCGAGGTCGCGGTCGCGGGCGAGGGTGGTGACGGCGCGGTCGTCGGCGTTGAAGACGAGGGGCGCGTCGGGCTGGAGGTGGTCGAAGAAGCGGATCTTTGCCTCGGCGTAGCGGCGGAAGGAGCCGTGGTAGTCCTCGTGCTCGAGGGGGAGGAGGTTGGTGAAGATGCCGAGGGCGTAGTGGAGGCCGTGGACGCGTTGCTGGGCGAGGGCGTGGGAGGTGACCTCCATGATGGTGAGGTCGCAGCCCTCGTCGGCGATGGCGGCGAGCTTTTCGTGGAGGAGGAGCGGGTCGGGGACGGTGTAGCCGGTGTCGTCGCGGGTTCCGCTGGTGGTGCGGATGCCGAGGGAGCCGATCGTGCCGATGCGGTGGCCTGCGGCCTCGAGGATGGCCTGGAGGAGGGAGACGATGGAGGTCTTGCCGATGGTGCCGGTGACGCCGATGAGGGTGAGGCGCCGGGCAGGGTGGTTGTGCCAGGCGGCGGCGAGCTGGGCGAGTGCGCGACGGGAGTCGGGGACTCTGATGATGGGGATGTCGGCGGGGACGGCCACGTCGTGCTCGGCGAGGACGGCGGCGGCGCCGCGGCGGACGGCTTCGGCGGCGAAGGCGTGACCATCCTGGCGCGTGCCGCGGATGGCGACGAAGAGCTGGCCGGGCTGGACGGACCTGGAGTCGGCGGTGATGCCGGTGATCGGGGTGTCTGCGACGCCGGGTGGTGGGGCGGCTCCGGCGAGGCCGTGCAACAACTCGCCCAGGGGACGGGGCCGGGGCGGGGGGTGGTCGGCGGCCGGAGGCTGGGGAGCGGGGGGGAGGGGTCCCGGATCTCGCGAGTGTTCCGGCATACGGTGCACGCCTGTTCCCGCGTCGTCACGCCCGCGAATGCCGTGCCGCGGCGCGGGGCCGGCGGAGCGCGGAGGGGGCTCCGGCCCGGCCCTTGACACGGTCGCGCCGGCCGTGTAACTTGGCTCTTCAAAATTGAGTCGTGGTGATTTGCCGCCGCTTGCAGCCACGTTAAATAAGTTGCTAAAGTGCGACGCCCGGCGGCATACGTTCGGGCGGTTTCGTTTTTGGGCCTTGTTTCCACGAGAGCATGACCGGGTTTTCGGGCGCCGACCTGCGCATGTGTCGCCGAATGGGTGGGCTCCCCTGCGAGGGGGAGCGGGGTGGCGTGTCGTTCAGGTGGCGAGCGTAGGCGGCTTGCCGGACCCGAGCGAAGCGATCTGCCCCGGCCCCCCGGGTCCGGGGCTTTTGTCTAGCCATAAGGAGTAGGGACCGTGAGCGCGTGCTTAGAGGAGACCCTGCGTTGCCGTCTGTGCGGGACGGAGGTGCCCGCCGGGCCGGTCCACGTGTGCGGGGAGTGTTTCGGCCCGCTGGAGGTCGTCTATGATGAGGAGGCGATCTCGCGGGTGGTCACGCGGGAGCTGATCGAGTCGCGGCCGCCGACGATGTGGCGGTACCGGGAGCTGCTGCCGCTGTCGGGCGAGCCGCGGGTGGGTCTGAGCGTGGGTTTCACGCCGCTGGTTCCTGCGCCGCGGCTGGGCAAGGCGCTGGGGATCCGGGATCTGTGGATCAAGAACGACGCCGTCAATTATCCGACGCTTTCCTTCAAGGACCGGGTGGTGGCGGTGGCGATCAACCGGGCGTTCGAGTTCGGGTTGACGGCGGTGGGTTGTGCCTCGACGGGGAACCTGGCGAACGCGGTGGCGGCGCTGGCGGCGGAGGCGGGGCTGCCGGCGTGGATCTTCATCCCGGAGGATCTCGAGCGGGAGAAGATCGTGGCGACGGCGGTCTACGGGGCGCGGCTGGTTCGGATCCGTGGCGTGTACGATGATGTGAACCGGCTTTGCGCGGAGGTGGCGGATCGTTTCGGGTGGGGGATCGTGAACGTGAACCTCCGGCCGTACTACGGGGAGGGCTCGAAGACGGTCGGGTTCGAGATCGTGGAGCAGCTGGGCTGGCGGCCGCCGGCGCAGGTGGTTGCGCCGATGGCGGGCGGGTCGCTGGTGACGAAGCTGCGGAAGGCGTTCCTGGAGCTGGACAAGTACGGGCTGGCGCCGGGCGCGGCGGAGACGCGGGTCTTCGGGGCGCAGGCGGCGGGGTGTGCGCCGATCGTGGAGGCGCTGCATCGGGGCGATGCGTTCGTTCGGCCGGTGCGTCCGAACACGATCGCGCGGTCGCTGGCGATCGGGAATCCGGCGGATGGGCCCTTCGCGCTGCAGGCGCTGCGGGAGAGCGGGGGCTGGGCGGAGGCGGTGACGGATGAGGAGGTGGTGGAAGGGATCCGGCTGCTGGCCGAGCACGAGGGGATCTTCACGGAGACGGCGGGTGGCGTGACGGTGGCGGCGGCGCGGAAGCTGGCGGCGCAGGGTCGTTTCCGCGACGATGGGCCCACGGTGCTGTGCATCACGGGCAATGGGCTCAAGACGCCGGACGCGGTGAGCGGTGCGCTGGAGCTTGGCGCGGTGATCGAGCCGCGGCTCCAGCTGGTGGCGGAGCTGGTGGAAGCGCAGGAAGGAGTCGCGCTGGCGGGCCGTTGAGCCTGCTGTCGTACGGCCGTTGTGGGAGAAGAGGACGGAGCATGGGAGTGATCGTTCGGATTCCGACGGTGTTGCGCCGCCTGACCGGCGGGCGAGAGGAGCTCGAGGCTAGCGGCTCGACGGTTGGGGAGGTGTTCGCGGAGCTGGGGAAGGAGCACCAGGAGTTCCTGGCCCGGATCACGACGGAGTCGGGGCAGCTGCGGCCGTTCCTGAACGTGTTCGTGAACGGGGAGGACATCCGGTTCGCGCAGGAGCTGGAGACGCCTGTGCGTGACGGGGACGAGGTGTCGATCATTCCTTCGATCGCGGGCGGCCGGTGAGAGGGGTAGTGCTCGCTCCGGCGTTGTTGAGCAAGCTCCTCGCGCACGTGGCGGAAGTGTATCCGCTGGAGGGGTGCGGGCTGCTGGTGGGGCGGCGTGAGGGGGAGGAGCTTCGGGTGACGCGTGTGTTGCCGTGCCCGAACGTGGCGAAGGCGGAGGAGCGGGCGCATCGGTTCGTGATCGATCCTCGTGCCGTGCTGAACGTCGAGCGGAGGCTGCGGGGCACGGTGGAGTCGATCGTGGGGTTCTACCACTCTCATCCGGACGCGGAGGCTCGGCCGTCGAAGACGGATATGGAGTACGTGCGGCTGTGGCCGAGGACGGCGTGGCTGATCGCGACGGTGGAGGGCGGGGAGGCGCGACCGCCGCGGGCGTGGTGGCTGGACGGGCCGGAGGGTGCAGCGCCGCGGGAGCTGGAGGTGCGGGTCGCGGCGTCGGCGGAGGCGCTGGCGCCCTGCCCAGAGTAGGCGGCCGGTGCCGGACGAGTTGGTCGTGAACCGAGAGGACGGCGAAGGATGAGCAGTTCAGAATACATAAGGAACGGGCTTCCGGAGCTCTCGCCGGCTGAGGTCCTGCGCTACAGCCGCCATCTGATCATCCCCGAGGTGGGGAAGAAGGGGCAGCAGAAGCTGAAGGCGGCCCGGGTGCTCATCGTGGGGACGGGGGGGCTGGGCTCGCCGCTCGGGCTGTACCTGGCGGCGGCGGGCGTGGGGACGCTCGGGCTGGTGGACTTCGACGTCGTCGACGAGACCAACCTGCAGCGGCAGGTGCTCCACGGGACGTCGGACGTGGGGCGGCCGAAGCTGGACTCGGCGCGTGATCGCCTGAAGGAGATCAACCCGTACGTGGAGGTGATCCCGCACGAGGTCCGGCTCACCAGCGAGAATGCGCTGGAGATCCTGGAGCCCTACGACATCATCGTGGATGGCACGGACAACTTCCCGACCCGGTACCTGGTGAACGACGCCTGCGTCCTGCTCGGGAAGCCGAACGTCTACGGCTCGATCTTCCGCTTCGAGGGGCAGGTGTCGGTCTTCTACGCGAAGGAAGGGCCGTGCTACCGTTGTCTCTTCCGGGAGCCGCCGCCTCCGGGGCTGGTTCCGAGCTGCGCGGAGGGTGGGGTGCTGGGCGTGCTCCCGGGGATCATCGGCTCGCTGCAGGCGCTGGAGGTCCTGAAGCTGATCCTGGGCGTGGGCACGCCGCTGATCGGGCGGCTGCAGCTCTTCGACGGGCTGGCGTTCCGCTGGCGTGAGCTGCGGCTGCGGAAGAACCCGGACTGCCCGGTGTGCGGCGAGAATCCGACGATCCGGGAGCTCATCGATTACGAGGAGTTCTGCGGGCTGCCGCAGGCGCGGGCGGCGGAGGCGGCGGAGCGGGATGGCATTCCGGAGCTCACGCCGACGGAGCTGAAGCAGCGTCTGGACCGGGGCGACCCCGTGACGATCCTGGACGTGCGGGAGCCGCACGAGTGGGAGATCGCCAACCTGGAGCGGTACGGGGCGCGGCTGATTCCGCTGGGGGAGCTGGCGGACCGGCTGTCGGAGCTCGAGCAGGTGGGGGACATCGTCGTCCACTGCAAGGGCGGGACGCGGAGCGCGAAGGCGCTGCGGCAGTTGCAGGCGGCGGGTTTCAGCCGGGTCTGGAACCTGAAGGGCGGGATTCTGGCCTGGGCGGACGAGGTCGATCCATCGGTGCCGAAGTATTGATGGCGGGCGCGGAGTCGGAGTGAGGCGAGGCATGGCGCGCGCGGGTGTGGTGATGTGCTGTTGTTGTTGTATGGAGGCCACGGTGGTCGCCGTGGTCGGGGAGGAGGTTCGTACCCGCGGGCCATAGTGCAGTTGGGTGTTACCGCGAAGGCGAATCCGGATGAAGGAAACCCCGGCCACGGCAGTCGTGAGACGCCGTGGCCGGTTTGTTTGGGGGCCTGGCCGGTGTAGGGGCGGCGGGCCCGGGAAGGAGCCGGGAGACGGAGATGGATCGGGCGCTGGAAGGCAAGGTGGTCTGGGTGACGGGGGCGCGGAAGGGGGAGGCGCTTGCGCGGATCCTGGAGCGGCACGGGGCGGAGGCGCACGTGGTGCCCACGATGGACACGCAGCCGCTGGACGATCGGGATCCGGCGCATCGTGCGGTGCGTGACATCGCGGGGGGTCGGATCCGGGCGGGGGTGTTCCTGACGGGTGTGGGGGTGCGGGCGCTGCTGTCGGTGGCCGAGTCGATCGGGCTCGCGGACGAGGTGGTCGCGCGGCTGAACGAGGGTTTCGTGGTGGCGCGAGGGGCGAAGGCGCGCTCTGCGCTCCGGAGTGCGGGGATCCGGGTGGACGTCGAGCCCGAGATGCCGACGTCGGACGGGATCCTCGCGGCGCTGGCGGGGGGTGCAGGAGAGGCGTTGAGGGGGCTGGACGTGGTGGTGCAGCTCCACGGGCGGGAGCAGCCGGAGCTGCTGGAGGGGCTGCGGGCGTTCGGCGCGCGCCCGGTGCCGGTGCCGCTGTACCGCTACGTGCCTGCGCGTGACGAGGCGCTGGTGCTCGAGTGGGTGGGGCGCGTGGAGCGGGGCGAGGTCTACGCTGTGACGTTCACGTCGCCGCCGGCGGTGCTGGGGTTGTTCGCGACGGCGGGGCGCGCGGGGCGGGAGGGTTCGCTGGTGGCTGCGCTACGGGAGCGGACGGTGGTGGCGGCGGTCGGGCCGAGCACGGCGGAGACCCTGGAGGAGCTGGGCACGCCGCCGCACGTGGTTGCGGAGCCGTACACGCATCCGGCGCTGGTGGCGGCGCTGGTGAATCATGCCCTGGGGGCGGCGTCGCTCCCCGGGCGGGAGGCGGGGGCGGGCGGGGGAACCGTTTGACTTCAGCGAGGGGGACGGATGCCGTACGTGATCGCCGAGCCGTGCATCGGGACCAAGGACGCGAGCTGCGTCGAGGTCTGTCCGGTGGACTGCATCTACGAGGCGGAGGACCAGTACTACATCCATCCGGACGAGTGCATTGACTGCGGGGCGTGCGAGCCCGAGTGCCCGGTCACGGCGATCTTCCCGGACAGCGATGTGCCGCCCGAGTGGAGCGACTACATCGAGAAGAACCGCGCGTACGCGGAGGGACGCGCGGGGTGAGGCGGGGAGGTGGGCGCCCGGCGGGGCCCGCGAGGGCGACGTTCGGAGTCGAATGGTCGTAGTTCCTTTTCCACAAACCAATCGCAGGAGGCAACGATGGCTGAAGCGACCGGAACGAAGGTGAAGCCGATCGAGGAGCGGGGTTATGCGCACCCGGAGGTGCTGGTGTCGACGGAGTGGGTGGCCGAGCACCTTGGGGATCCGAAGGTGCGGCTGGTGGAGGCGGACGAGGATGTGCTGCTTTATGAGGTGGGGCACAT
>DATCLG010000037.1:0-13212 GCA_036564015.1 Longimicrobiales bacterium | reverse complement strand
GGGCCAGATCTCGTTCCTGAAGCTCTTCGGGCTGGACGACGAGGCGCCGTTCGAGAAGCTGGACATGGCGCAGATCTACCAGCCGGCGCAGAGCGGGTTCGGGCAGATCGGGCAGAATGCGCCGATCGGGGGGACGTACGTCATCTTCCCGACGCTGGAGCCGTTCGCGACGCCGCCGCCGGTGCCCAGCGCGGGCCTGAGCGCGGAGGACGCCCGCGCGATCCTCGGCGGGGACGCCAACGTCGCCATCTACTCGAACCCGGACCCGGTGACGCGGGAGAGCGGCGCGCGCTTCCGGCTGAACTTCACCTACCGGGTGCGGATCGAGGGGCTGGTCTCGTCGTTCAACCTGGGCGCGCTGGGGATCCGGGAGGAGAGCGAGCGGATCACGGTGGACGGTGTGCCGCTGCAGCGGGGGGTCGATTACACGATCGACTACGATCTGGGGATCGTCACGCTGAACAACCCTGAGGCGATCTTCGCGCGGAACCCGGACGCGGAGATCCGTGCGACGTGGGAGCAGAAGGCGCTCTTCGAGCTCGCGCCCACGAGCGTGTTCGGGATGAACGCGCGCTACCAGCTCGGCTCGCGCGGCGAGCTGAACTTCATGGGGCTGTACCAGTCGGAGCGTTCGCTCATGGCGCGGCCGCAGCTCGGGCTGGAGCCGGGGGCGAACTTCCTGGGCGGGGTGAACGGCCGGCTGGAGCTGGGGGCCGGGTGGCTGGACCGGGTGCTGGATCGGATCCCGGGGCTGCAGGTCTCGGGGAGCTCGACGGTGGGGGTGACGGGGGAGGTCGCGCTGTCGCTGCCGAACCCGAACCGCCGGGGCGACACGTACGTGGACGACTTCGAGTCCACCGACGAGCTGCGGCTGGAGCCGATGAGTTACAACTGGCGGCTGGGCTCGAAGCCGCAGAGTCACTGGGGCGCGGAGTCGGTCTTCCCGGCGGTGCTGGACGTGAACAGCGCGGCGCGGCTGGTCTGGCAGCACGACTATCTGGACCAGGGCCAGGTCCGCGGGGTGCTGCATCCGCAGGCGATCGATCGGCAGATCAACGTGGCGGGCGCGGTGCGGCCGGAACCGGTGATGTACCTGACGTTCGGGGATTCGCGGGGCGTGCCCGGGGAGCGGCGCTGGCGGTCGATCACGACGGTGCTGTCGACGACCGCGCGGGACCTGACCCGGAGCGAGTACCTGGAGTTCTACGTCCGGGTCCCGCCTGGTGCGGCGGGGGAGCTGGCGCTGGTCTTCGACATCGGGACGGTGAGCGAGGACGCGTTCTACTTCGACAGCGAGGGGCGGACGCAGGGGGTTTACCGGGATGACCCGAGCCGTGCCTGGGGGGAGGGTGTGCTGGACGCGGAGGCGCGGCTCTCGGAGCGGGAGATCTGGAGCGACGCGCAGGACCAGCTCGGGCTGTGGGACCAGGACTGCCAGGCGAAGCGTGGCGAGACGGCGTACCCGCTGGGAGATGCGCGGGCGAACTGCGCCCGTGGGAACGGGCGGGTGGACACGGAGGACCTGGACGGGAACGGGTCGCTGGACGCCGTGGATGGCCCGTATTTCCGGTACGTGGTTCCGCTGGACCGGCCGTCGGAGTACCTGGTGCGGGACGAGAGCGCGACGGGCACCGAGTTCCGGCTGTACCGGATCCCGCTACACAGCGGGATCAGCGTGAACAACGCGAACGAGGGGACGTGGCGGTACGTGAAGCATCTGCGGATGACGGTGGTGGGGACGCCGGTCGATTCGCTGGTGCTGGTGCTGGCGCGGATGCGGATCACGGGGTCGCGCTGGACGAAGCGGGATGTTCACGGCATCCTGAGGGACCTGGTGGGTGAGGGGCCGGGGGTGGGTGCGGGCAGCACGCGGCTGGAGGTCGGGCCGGTGAGCCGGGTGACGGATGGGGCGGCGTACTCTTCGCCGCCGGGTGTGCGGGACCAGCTCCAGGACCCGACGAGCGCGTTCGGGGCGACGGGCGCGGAGTTCAACGAGAAGGCGCTGCGGATCGCCTACGAAGGGCTGGAGCCGCAGGATCGCGGGGAGATCTACTACCGTTACCCGCAGCAGCCGCGCAGCTTCTTGAGCTACCGGCAGTTGCGGTTGTGGGCCGTGGCGCGGGCGGGTGATTGGGGGCCGCAGGGGACGCATCGGCTGCTGATCAAGGTGGGGAACGACACGCGGAACTATTATCTCTACCAGACGCGGCTGGCCCCTTCGGTGGAGGGTGGGGCGGTGCGGCCGGAGCACTGGCAGGAGCTGGTGATCGACTTCGAGCGGTGGTTCGAGCTGCGGGCGGAGGCGGAGCAGCGGCTGATGGAGGAAGGCCGGCCGCCCGGCGAGCCGCTCGTGGTGTGGAGCGCCGACAGCGCGTACGCGGTGGTGCTGGAGGACCGGGCGCGGGCGCCGAACCTGGCGGCCGTGCGGGAGCTCGGGATCGCGGTCTACAACGGGGGCAGCTCGCCGGGGTACGGAGAGGTCTGGGTGAACGAGCTCCGGCTGGGCGCGGCGGTGACCGATCCGGGCGTGGCGGGGCACCTGGACCTGAGCGTGCAGGCGGCGGACTTCCTGGTGGCGAACGTTTCGTATTCGAGCCAGGGCGCGCTCTTCCGGCAGCTCAACCAGGAGGCGACCTATCAGGACGAGGGGAGCCTGGGCGTGACGGCGACGGCCCAGCTCGGTCGATTCGCGCCGAACTCCTGGGGGCTGGACGTGCCGCTCACGGTGACGTACGCCCGGACGGGCCTGGAGCCGATGTTCCTGCAGCAGAGCGATCTGCGTGCGGACCGGCTGCCGGGGCTCCGGGAGACGGGGTCGGATCGCACGCGGGTGGGGATCTCGGTGCGGAAGCGGGCGCCGACGGCGAATCCGTGGCTGAGCCTGCTGGTGGACGGCGTCTCGCTGCGGTTCGGCTACAATTCGGCGTCGACGAACACGGTCACGTCGACGGATGAGGCGGAGGGGGTGGATGGCGGGATCAGCTACGATCGGGCGCTGAGCGCGCGCGAGATCGACGTGGTGCCGGGCTTCCTGGAGTCTCTCGCCCGGCGGCTGGCGCCGGCGCGTCTGGAGGAGAGCGAGTTCTTCCGGCGATTGATCGGGGCGCGGCTGCGGTGGAACCCGCAGCGGATCGCGTTCTCGGCGTCGTACTACCAGCAGCGGAGCCGGTCCTCGCGCTTCGAGCGGATCCTGGCCTCGCCGGCCGATGCGGCGGTCGCGCCGATCGAGGCGGCGCGCGAGGGACTGGAGAACTCGGCGAGCGTGTCGTTCCGGCCGTTCGAGTCGCTGACGGCGGCGCTGACGATCTCGAGCCACCGGGACCTGCTGCCCACGGCGGAGGCGGGGCGGCGGGAGGAGGAGCGGCAGGCGATCGAGGCTGCGCGGTCGCGGCTCGGCGGGGTGGACATCGGATGGGAGACGCAGCGGTCGATGACCTCGCAGCTGGAGTTCCGGCCGACCGTGGCCTCCTGGCTGCGTCCGAGCTTCACGTACTCGGCGCGGTTCGGGACGGACCGGAACGCCTCGTACATCGGGCAGGTGGTGCAGGGGGAGGACACGGTCTCGGTGCTGCAGCGCCGGTTCCAGGCGGACCGTCAGGTGAACCGGGCGCTCCAGATCGAGCCGGTGGGGCTGTTCCAGGCGGCGCTCGGCGCCTCGGCGGATTCGTCTGCGGGGCTGGTGCGGCGGGCGCTCTTCGGGCTGGGCCGGCTGCTACAGCCGGTGGATCTGAGCTGGAGCAGCGCGCTGGGCTCGCAGTTCGACCGGGAGCTGTTCGAGCCGGGGTTCGGGTATCAGCTCGGGCTGGGCACGATCGAGCGCTTCCGCTGGATGGGCACGGACACGGCGGCCTCCGCGCTGGACCGCTCGGCGTTCCGGGCGCGGTCGGGTCTGCGGCTGCCGTGGCAGGTCGCGGTGGACGTGGCGTATTCTGAATCCGAGGCGCGGACGTACGTCGAGCGAGGCGGCGGGCGCGGCCAGGAGGAGCGGAGCTGGCCGGACGTGCGCCTGACGGTCGCCGACTTCCCGATCCCGGACCGGTTCCGGATCGTGGTCCCGCGGGCCTCGTTCAGCGCGGGGTACAGGCGGGACAGGCGGGTGCAGGTGCTGGGTGTCGAGGCGGGGGGCACGGCGCGAGGCGGGGAGGAAACGAGCATCCCGCTCCAGCTCGGGCTCAGCCTGGGGCCGGGGATCACCGCGAACTACAGCGGCACCCTCTCGCGCGGGAGCAGCGCGGAGCCGACGGGCGAGAGCCGGAGGCGGGGGGCGATCCATTCGCTTCAGCTCACGGCGTCGATGGACCCGCCCGTCTCGCTGCGAGACCGGATGCCCAACCCGCTCCAGGCGACGCTCGCCTTCAGCTACCAGTCCGACCAGCAGTGCCGGGTTCGCCCGAGCGCGTCGGAAGCCTGGCGGTGCGAGCCGTTCGTCGACCTGATCAACCGGACGATCCATCTGACTCTGGACACCACCATTTCGGATCTCAACGTGGGGCTGCAGATGAGCTACAACAACCGTCGGACCAACGTCGGGACCCGCACGAACTCGAGCCAGTTCCAGCTCGGGCTGTTCGGGCAGTTCACCTTCCAGGCGGGCAACCTCAGCGGGGTGGTCCGGTGAGCCGGCTGGTGCTGGTTCCGGTTCTCGCGGTCGTGTTCGCCTGCCAGCGGCCGGACGCGGTGGAGCGGATCGAGCGCGTTGCGCCCGAGCCGTTCGACGGGCAGGTGGCGTACGAGCTGCTGGCCCGGCAGGTGGAGTTCGGGCCGCGGGTGCCGGGAACGCCCGGTCACGAGCGCCAGCTCGCCTGGATGCAGGAGTATCTCGGTTCGCGGGCGGACACGGTGGAGGTGCAGCCGTTCGTGCATGTGACGGCGAAGGGCGACACGCTGCGGCTGACAAATGTCCTGGCCCGGTTCCGGCCGGAGTCGCGGGACCGGATCCTCCTGGTGGCGCACTGGGACACGCGGCCGACCGCGGACAACGAGGAGGAGGAGTCGGCCCGGCGGCAGCCGATACCCGGCGCCAACGACGGCGCGAGCGGCACGGCGGTGCTGCTGGCGCTGGCGGATGTGCTGTCGCGGCATCCGGCGCCGATCGGGGTAGACCTGCTGTTCGTGGACGGCGAGGACTATGGTCCGGGGCAGGAGGACATGTACCTGGGCGCGACGCACTTCGCGGCGAACCTGCCGCCGGGGTACCGTCCGCTGTACGGCATCGTCGTGGACATGGTCGGGGACCAGGATCCGGAGTTCCGGATCGAGGCGTACTCGCAGCAGTACGCGCCCGAGGTGGTCGAGCGGGTCTGGACGCTGGCGGACGGGCTGGGGTACGGTGGGGTGTTCCGGCGGACTTACGGGGGCGCGATCTCGGACGATCACCTGCCGCTGAACCGGGCGGGGATCCGGACGATCGACATCATCGACTTCGACTACGGGCCCGGGAACCGGTACTGGCACACCCTGGAGGATCGGCTGGAGCACACGAGCCCGAAGGGACTCGAGGCCGTGGGAGTGGTGCTGACCGAGCTGATCTACCGCGGCGGCTGACGGCCGGCGGGGGCGTGGCTCCCCGGTGGAGTGCCGGGCTGGCGTGCGCCGGCCGGTCCGCGGCGGCGCGGCGCGCGTATCGGGGCGGTGAGCGCCCGGGGTGAGGAGCTGGCGCGTGCCGTTCGCGCTATTCCGACGCCCCGGGCGCGGGTGCATCTCTGAGGCGTGCGGAGCCGGCGGGTGGGGTGCGGATTCCGGGGGGCAGCGGGGGACGGCCGCCGGCTCGTGGCGTGACCCCAGCCCTGGCCGCCCGTGCGGTTGACGAGCGACGAATCCCGCGCCCTCGGCTTCGTTGCCCTGCTGCTGACGATGGCCGCGGCGGTCCGGGTCCTGGATCGCCCGGAGCCGCTGGCGCCCGATGCGCCGGCGCTGGACCTGGCCGCGCTGGAGGCGGCGGGGCAGGAGGAGCGCGCGGCGCAGGAGCGGCGGAGCCGGCCTCTCGCCCCTGGCGAACGGATCGACCCCAACACGGCGCCGGCCGAGGAGCTGGACCGACTTCCAGGCGTCGGGCCGGCGCTCGCGGCACGGATCGTCGCCGAACGCGAACGAGGCGGGCCGTTCCGGACGACCGCCGACCTGGCGCGGGTGCCCGGGCTCGGCGCCGCGGCGATCCAGCGGCTGGCCCCGCACCTCACCCTCCCCGCCCCCACCCCCGGCGCCGACGGGCGGCCGCGGCTCCACAGCGGCGAACGACCGGTCGCCTCCGGCCCGGAAACCCGGACCGGGCGCGACAGCGGCCCGCCAGCGCCGCTCGACATCAACCGCGCGACCGCCGCCGACTTCGAGCGGCTGCCGGGCATCGGACCCGCTCTGGCCCGCCGCATCGTCCGCTACCGGGACTCCGTCGGCGGCTTCCAGAGCCTCGAAGAGCTGGACCGCGTGCCCGGCATCGGCCCCGCCACCCTCGCCCGCATCGCGCCGCTCCTCCGGATGCCTTGACCACGCCCGTGCAGAGAGATAATTTCCACAGCACCTCTCCCCACATGTTCCCGCTCTCCAGAATCGTCCTCTCCCTTCCCTCACAAAGCGATGGCAACAACGACCGTTCCAACCGCGGAACGCATCGGCGATCTCCTGGTCCGCGAAGGGCTCATCACCAGAGACCAGCTCCTGAGAGCGCTCGAAGACGCTCGCAACAACGGCACACGCATCGGCTACTCGCTGGTCAAGCTCGGATTCATCTCCGAAGAAGAACTGACCCGCACGCTCGCGCGGCAGTACCGGGTGCCTGCCGTCGATCTGAACCGCGTCACGATCGACCCGAAGATCGTCAGGCTGGTACCCGGGGAACTCGCCCGGAGACACCTGGTCCTGCCGCTGCGCCGCGTCGGGCGAACGCTCACGGTGGCGATGGCCAACCCGACCGACGTCGGGGCGATCGATGACCTGAAGTTCATCACTCGCCTCGACATCGAACCGGTCGTGGTCGGCGAGTACACGCTGCGCAGACACCTGGAGAAGTACTACGAGGCGGGGGAAGAACGCCTGCAGGAGATCCTCGACGAGATCGAGTCCGAGGACGAGATCGAGGTCGTCGAGGAAAGGGACGAAGAGGTCAGCCTCGCCACGCTCCAGGCGCAGGTGGAGGATGCGCCCGTCGTCAAGCTGATCAACGGGATCCTGACCGACGCCGTGCTGCGCGGCGCATCCGACATTCACATCGAGCCCTACGAGAAGGAGATCCGGGTCCGCTACCGGATCGACGGCGTGCTCCACGAGGTGATGAAGCCGCCGCTCAAGCTCAAAGCGGCGCTCACGTCCCGCATCAAGATCCTGGCCGACCTCAACATCGCGGAGCGGCGCGTCCCCCAGGACGGGCGCATCAAGCTGAAGATCAAGGACCGGGTGATCGATTTCCGCGTCTCGACGCTCCCGGTGATCTTCGGCGAGAAGATCGTGCTGCGTATCCTCGACAAGGGGAACCTCACGCTCGACCTGGAAAAGTTCGGGATGGAGCCCAAGGCCGAGCGGGATTTCATGCAGGCGATCATGAATCCCTACGGGATGGTGCTGGTCACCGGCCCGACGGGCTCCGGGAAGACGACGACGCTCTACTCGGCGCTGTCGAAGATCAACACCCCGGAAGTCAACATCATGACGGCCGAGGACCCGGTCGAGTACAACATCCACGGGATCAACCAGGTCCAGGTCCGGAACGAGATCGGGATGACGTTCGCGGCGGCGCTGAAGGCGTTCCTGCGGCAGGATCCCAACATCATCATGGTCGGTGAGATCCGCGACATCGAGACGGGCAGCATCGCGATCAAGGCGGCGCTGACGGGGCACCTGGTGCTCTCGACGCTGCACACGAACGATGCGCCCTCGACGGTGACGCGTCTGATCGACATGGGCCTGGAGCCGTTCAACGTGGCGGCGGCGCTGAATCTCGTGACGGCGCAGCGGCTGGTGCGGCGGATCTGCCAGAACTGCAAGGAAGAGGTGACCTACACGCCGGAGCAGCTCGCGGCGGCGCGGATCGACCCGGCCACGGCGGCGAAGATGAAGTTCTACCGGGGGCGGGGCTGCGACGCGTGCGGCGGGACGGGCTACAAGGGGCGCCAGGGGCTCTACGAGGTCATGCCGATGAGCCCGGCGCTGCGGCGTCTGATCATGCAGGGAGCGAGCGCCGACGAGCTGCGGGAACAGGCGCTCAAGGAGGGCATGCTGACGCTGCGCATGGATGGTCTGATCAAGGTCGCAAAGGGAATCACCACGCTGGAAGAAGTGATCAAGGAGACAGCCGCGACATGAGCAACGAGGCGTCCACCCCGGTCAATCTGCGGGCGCTGCTGGAGGAGATGATCCGGCGCCGGGCCAGCGATCTGCACCTCACTGCGGGGGAGCGGCCGAAGTTTCGCATCGACGGGCAGATCGTGGATGCCTCGGTCGATTACGTGCTGACCCCCAGGGACACGCTGCAGCTGGCCTACTCGATCCTGACGGACAACCAGAAGAAGCGGTTCGAGAACGAGGACGAGCTGGACTTCTCGTTCGGGATCCAGAACCTCTCGCGGTTCCGGGGCAACGTGTACCGGCAGCGAGGGTGCGTGGCGATGGCGATCCGGCAGATCCCGTTCCAGATCAAGACGATCGAGGAACTCGGGCTTCCGCCGGTGATCAGCAAGCTGGCCGAGCGGCCACGGGGACTGGTCCTGGTGACGGGTCCGACGGGGTCGGGGAAGAGCACGACGCTCGCGGCGATGATCGACAAGATCAACCGCGAGGAGCGGGGGCACATCCTCACGATCGAGGACCCGATCGAGTTCGTGCACCGGCATCAGGGGTGCATCGTCAACCAGCGGGAGGTGGGTGCGGACACGAAGTCGTTCGCGTCGGCGCTCAAGTACGCGCTCCGGCAGGACCCCGACGTGGTCCTGATCGGCGAGATGCGCGACCTGGAGACGATCCAGGCGGCGCTGACGATCGCCGAGACGGGGCACCTGGCGCTGGCGACGCTGCACACGAACTCGGCGGCGGAGTCGATCAACCGGATCATCGACGTCTTCCCGCCGCACCAGCAGTCCCAGGTTCGAGCACAGCTCGCGTTCGTGCTGGAGGGGGTGATCACGCAGACGCTGCTTCCCCGGGCGAAGGGACCGGGGCGGGTCTGCGCGTGCGAGATCATGATCTGCACCCCTGCGATCCGTGCCTGCATCCGCGATGACAAGGTGCACCAGATCTACTCGATCATGCAGGCGGGGAAGAAGTACGGGATGCAGACGATGAACGACGCCCTGTACCAGCTCTACATCCAGGGCGAAGTGACGTTGGAGGAGGCGCTTCGGCACACGTCAGACCCGAACGAGCTCCTCCGAATGGTCGGTCAACCCGTTCCGGCAGGAGGGTAAAGAGCCATGCCTGTGTTCACGTACTCCGCTCGCTCACTAGCCGGAGAGATCCGGACGGGCGAGATCGACCTGCCGTCCCGGGAGGAGGTCGTCGGGTATCTGAGGCGGCAGCGTCTGATCCCGGTCAAGGTCGAGCAGAAGAAGACAGGCGGGCTGACGCTGGATTTCGGCGGCGGGGTGAAGACGCGCGATGTGGTGATCTTCACGCGCCAATTCGCCACGATGATCAACTCGGGGCTGCCGCTGGTCCAGAGCCTCAACATTCTGGCGGAGCAGAGCGAGAGCAAGGCGCTGCGGAAGACGATCGAGCAAGTCCTCTACGACGTCGAGGCCGGGAACACGCTGGCGGACTCGCTGCGGAAACATCCGAAGGTGTTCAGCGACCTCTACGTCAACATGGTGGCGGCGGGTGAGGCGGGCGGCATCCTGGACGTGATCCTGCTCCGTCTGGCGACGTTCCTGGAGAAGAGCGACGCCCTGGCCCGCAAGATCAAGGGCGCGATGATCTACCCGGCCGTCATCCTCTGTGTGACGGTGGCGGCGGTGGCGATCCTGCTCGTCAAGGTGATCCCGACGTTCCAGGAAATGTTCGAGAGCGCGGGCGTCCCGCTGCCGGGCCCCACTCGCCTGGTGATTTTGCTGAGCACCTTGCTGCAGACGTACTGGTGGGCGGTGCTGGGGGTGATCGCTGGCGTGGTGTTCGTGATCCGGCAGGTCTACAAGACGCCGGGCGGCCGGCTCGCGATCGACCGGATGCTGCTCCGTCTGCCGATCATGGGCAACCTGCTGCGGAAGGCCTCGATCGCGCGGTTCACCCGCACGCTGGGGACCCTGATTTCGAGCGGCGTGTCGATCCTCGAGGGGCTGGAGATCACGGCGCGCACTGCGGGCAACCGGGTGCTGCACGACGCGATCATGGAGTCGCGGGTCAGCATCGCGGGCGGTGAGACGATCGCGGAGCCGCTCAAGCGCGCCGGCGTCTTCCCACCCATGGTGGTGCAGATGATCCACGTGGGTGAGCAGACGGGCGGGCTGGACGAGATGCTCACGAAGATCGCCGACTTCTACGATGAAGAGGTGGACGTGGCGGTGGAAGCGCTGCTGAGCGCGCTCGAGCCCGTGCTGATCGTGGTGCTGGGTGTGGTGGTCGGCGGCATGATCGTCTCGATGTACCTGCCGATCTTCGACATGATCAACGCGGTGCAGGGGTGAGGGAGGAGGAACGAAGAGCGTTGTGTCGAGGAGCGCCGGCAGGTCTCGGGGATGCGTTTCTCCGAATCGACACCGATCTCGGTGATTCGGGCATAGACAACTCGGGCGCCGCGTGACGCGTCGATCCGGGCCCCGCGGTGGCCGTCCGCCGCGGGGCGATTCGCTTTCCTGGCCGCCCCGACCGGCCTCTCCTGTCCGTCGCTCAGCACCTCCCGGGTTTCGTCAGGCGTGAGCGCTCGAATCGGCGTCCCACCGGCTGCGGCGATCGCGACCACGAACGGCGGCGGCGCGGGCTCCACGGTGATCGTCAACGCCCGATCGGGAACCGGCCCGGCGAGCATTCGAGGGGCGCGTGCCGGATGCCGGTACTCCGGGCCGCACGCGGCCGCGTCGCCGCGCCGGCGAGGAGCGGGTGGGCGGGGCCCCGACGGACGGGGGTCGCCCGCGCTCACCGCTGGATCACGAGGGGCACGCTGCCGCCGTGCCTCTGGATCCGCCGTGCCAGCGCCCGCGCGTCGCCCGGGCTCATGCGGATGCAGCCGTGCGACACCGCCCGCCCGATCGACGCGGGGTCGTTGGTCCCGTGGATGTAGTACGCCGGCTCCCGGAAGTAGATCTTCACGCCCTGCATCGGGTTCCTCGGGTCGCCCGGCGAGCGGGGCCGCATGCCCCGGGCCCAGCGGGAGTTCGGCGGGACCCAGCCGGGGTTCCACACGATCCGGCCCGTCCGGAACCTGCCTGTCGGCGTCGGGTGGCTCCGCCGGCCCACGGCCACCGGGTACGTTTTCACGACCTTCCCGCCCTCGATCACGTAAAGCCGCCGTTCCGAGAGATCGACGCGCAGGCGCATGGAACCCTGCGCCGCCAGCTCGGTGCTGTCGAGCCGGAAGAGCGGCAGGGACAGGATCGGCATCGCGACAAGGAACCACACGAGCTGCAGGTACCGTTTCGCTCGTCGCATGTCGCCTCCTGGTCGGAGTCCACGACGCTATAGGGGGCAAATTGTGTTCCTGTAATGAGATAGGCAATTGCCGGGTTCAGGGCTGGAGCTGCGGTTCCGGGGAACGCTGGCACGGATCTTCGCCGGCTGCGCTGAAATGCGGCCGCATCAACGGAAGACGGCATGACCCCCGGGGACGCGGCCGGGGGGACTGGGCAGGGTCGGCTGGCCGAATGGCGCCGCCGGGTGGGACGAGATCGACGTTTCTGGAGTGCGAAAGGCGAGGCGCCGCGGAGGGGCGAAGGCTCCCCGCGCGGCGCGTTGCGAGGAGGGAGGGATGGATCAGGACGAGACGGCCCAGATCGGCATCTTGCGTTCGTGGTCGACGGCGATCCCGCAGACGATGCCCTTGATCGAGAACCGTCCGGCGACCGGCTCCAGGACCTCCTCGACGTCGTACTCGCAGTTGCGGATCTCGGTGCCGTTGCGGGTCAGTCTCATGGTGCCGACCTGACGGCCCTTCTGGAGCAGGACCCGGAGGTTCCCGTCTACGGTGCTGAGGTGCTGCTCGCCGGTCCAGGACCGATGGCCGTCGATCGCGAACTGGACCGACGGGGCGCTCATGCTGCACTGCTCGTAGCGCCGGTCGAGCTGGACGTGGCGGATGGTGACGTCGCCGTCCTCCTCGGTGGACAGGTTGAATCGGTAGATGAACTTTCCGCCGTTGGGGCATTCGGCTTCGTGCTCGACGTCATCGGCGGCGAGGCCGTCGGGCTGGAGCATGGCGAAGTCGGTGGCGACGCCTGCGGGGTCGTAGGCCGGGGCCTCGGTCGGCCCGGAGTCGCAGGCTGCCAGGGTGGCGAGCCCGAGGATTGCGCCTAGGGTGGTGAGCTGGAGTCGTTCCGTTCGCATGGTCTTCCTCCTGGAAAGGTGGAAGGGCGAGCACGCCGGCCGAACCGCCGAAGCGGTCCGGGACGGCGGCGAGGCCTTGGGGGGCGGTCCATTCGCCTCCGTCCACGCGGATGTTGACGTGGTAGACTCCTGCGGGTCTTTCGACGGTGGTCTCCCAGAATCCGGCGCCAGCGGAGGAGTGCCGGAGGGCGACGACCTGCCAGTCGGTCAGGTCGCCCTTGAGGTCGACGCGTTGTGCGCCGGGCAGGTAGAACCGGAGCAGGTAGCGACCTTTCGCGAGGGGCAGGACGGCGGTGGCGGCGGGGGCCGCCGGGTCGGGCCGTGGCGCCCGGGCGAGCTCCGGCCGCGGGGAGCTCATGTCCATGCGGAGGGCGAGCTGGGCGAAGCGTCCGCCGGGCTGGGCGAGGTCGGCGCGCTCGGGTCGGACGCCGCCGGCGACGAGCAGGCCGAAGCGGCGCCAGAGGGGGAGGTCGAGCTCACCGAACAGCCACCGTCGCGGCCCGTGGGAGTCGCCGCCGAAGCGGAGCCCGCCGGTGACCCGGAGCCCGGTGGGGCCGAGGCGGCGGCGGGCGTGGAGTTCGCCGTCGGTGTAGTGGCCATCGTAGGTTCGCGCGGCGCCCGGGAGCAGCGGCAGCGGCTCGCTGTCGACCGGCGTCCGGCTGGTGTCGATGGGCGCGCCCTGGAACCAGGTGGTGCGCAGTTCGAAGGTGAGCGAGCGGATGCCGGTCCCGAGCGAGAGCGAGATCGCCTGCCGTG
>DATCLG010000036.1:0-11457 GCA_036564015.1 Longimicrobiales bacterium | reverse complement strand
GGCGTTCGGCGAGGGCGCGGAGATCGTCGACGCATGACACTCCGCGCCCGCGGACGACGGAGCGCATGGACGGCTGACACCACCACCACCCAAGGAGGAACAATGGACATGTCGATCCAAAAGTACAAGCCGAGGGCCCTCGCGGAACTCCGGGCCGAGCTCGACGGCTTCAGCTACGACGGGCTCGTGCAACTCCGCCAGGACCTTGAAGAGGGCCTGGTGCTCCGGGGCACGTGGGCGGGCTGCGTGCTCTCCTACCGTGGCGGCGCGCCGGGCTCGGCCCGGAAGGACCGGCTCGGCCGCGTGCGCAACGCCTTCACAGACCTGTGGGACTGCGGCTGGCTGACCGAGGCCGACGTGCTCGCCGAGGTGGAGGCGGAACTCGCCCGGCGGGCGCCGGCACGGGTCCTGGAGGCGCTCCGGCTATGACCGTCGCGGAACTCCGCGCGCTCCTGGAGGGGGTGCCGCCCGAGTGGGCCGGCGCCCCCGTGCTCGCCGTGGGGCGAGAAGAGTACGTCGTCTCTGCCGTGGACGGGATCGAAGTGCAGGGCCGCGCCGGCACTGAACGGTACCTGGTCTTCCGCATCGCACGGGAGCTAGAATCCGGCGGCGGGGACCGTCCACAACCCCTACAACCCAAGGAGGCGAACCATGCGCACACCGGAAACGATCTCCCGGCTTCTTGAGGCCGCCCACGCGCGCGGCTGGCGGGTCAGACGGCGGGCCATTGGAGAGTGGCCCTGGCCTGCATCGGTGTCGCTGTTCGGTGGAAGTCTCCGCACCGCGGTGCTCTTGCTGGACGGCCGGCTCTCCCCCGCCTGCCGGCTCGCCGCGCTCCGGGTCCTCGCCGATCGGCTGCCCGCCGCGATCGACGGCAACTCCGCGTTCGTCGCGGTCCTGCCCGAGGAGGTGGACCGTGACACCGTGCGGGCGGCGCTCCTGGGCGCCGATGGTGACGCGGCCTGACACGCCGGCTGGCTCCATGGGGCGCTCTTCGGGGCGCCCCGCGTGTAACGTATGGTGTAACAAACGCCGCCGAATCTGGCCGAATCCGGCCGAAGCGGCGAAGCCTAAATGGTTGAGAAATCGTACCAACCGAATCTGACTGAAGGGGCCGTTCGCTTTCCTAAACCGCGTCTGCCGCAGGTTCGAGTCCTGCCGGGGGCACTGGCAAATGGCGGCGGCTCCGAGAGATGCGGGGCCGCCGTTCTCGTTTTCCTCGCCCCCGCGCCCCCCGCAGCCTCTGGCCGGCCGTCGCGCTGCCGTCGAGGCGGCCCCCGGAAACGGCTCCGGACCTGTCACACCCCGGCCGGCTCGCCCGAGGCGCCGTCACGGGGTGGAGCCGCCTTGCTCCGGGCGGCGGCTCGCGAGGGGTGAGACCCAGGGTCCGCACCACGCGGCCATGCCACGGGGCGAAGCCCGACTCGCTGCCTGCCGTCGTGGTTAGCGGGATCCGCGCCGGACGCGATCAACTCCTCAGCCGAACGACCGCAGCCCGGAGATGCGAAACCGGGTGAGGCCATGGAACATAACGACCGTCGTCCGAATATCTTATGCAATTTCATCACAAGTCGGTCGTTCTAGCATCCTTGGCCTATGCTGCGTCGTTTCCCTCTGCTTTTCTGGCTGGCCACGGCGGCGGCCTGCACTCCATCGTCCTCGCTGCCCGACTCGGCGCCGCCGGCCCCGACTGAGCGGGAGTCGGGCTTTCGCAAGGCGGCGGGACCAGTGCTGACCAGCCCCGCTGATCGAGCGAACTTCGTGGCCCCGCGTCGTTCGAATCTCCTCAAGATCGATCTCCGTAGGATGGAGCAGGCGCTGCTGGAAGAGGCGAACGCGGCGCGGCGCAGGCACGGGGCGGGGCCGCTGCGGCGGGACCCGAGGCTCGATCGTGCGGCCGCGGCGTTCGCGCGGGAGCTGGCAGCCCGGCAGGAGATCGACCATGTTTCGGTGCGGCCCGGCCGGAGGACGTTCCGCCAGCGTATCCATGCCGAAGGCGTGCGGGCCCGGCTCGCGGGGGAGAACCTGGTCCGCATGACGGCGTCTGCGAGCGCGCTCCCCGACCGGGCGGTCGCGGCCTGGCTCCGGTCCCCGGGCCATCGTTCGAACCTCCTGGAGCGGCGATTCACCCGGACCGGGATCGGGATCTGGCAGGGCCAGGACCAGGTCTGGTACGTCGTCCAGCTCTACGCGACGGCGAACTGAGGCCTGGCGCCTCCTCGATTCCGGGCGCGGCCGGGTGGCGTGGTGGGAATCGAAAGGTTTCGGTGGGCCGGAACGAACGCTAGATTCGGGTGACGACGGCCTGGCCGGCCGGTGCCTGGGATTCCAAAAAAAGGGAGAGAATGATCAGACTGATTCGAGCCATGGTGCTCCTCCCGCTGGGCCTGCTGGCGTGGCCGGCAGAGTCGAGCGGGCAGCTCCGGCTGCCGCGGCCGGTGGGTTACGTGAACGACTTCGCGGGGGTGATCCCGCCGGAGCAGGAGGCGGCGATCACGCGGATCATCGAAGAGGTGCGGGCGAAGTCGGGCGGGGAGATCGCGGTCGTCACGTTGCCGTCGCTGGAGGGGCGGACGCGCGATGAGGTGGCGCTGCAGATCGGGCGGGAGTGGGGGGTGGGGAAGAAGGGGCCGCCCGGCGACCCGGCGCGCAACACGGGCGTGGTCGTGCTCGTCGTCCCCAAGGAGACCTCGCCGGACGGGCGAGGCCATCTGAAGATCGAGACGGGGACGGGGACGACGAGGTTCATCACGGCGGCGGAGGCGGGGCGGATCGCGGATCAGTACATGGTCCCCTACTTCCGCGAGGGGGACTACGGCACGGGGATCCTGCGGGGGGTCGCCGCGCTCGCGGCCATGTACGCGGAGCACTTTGGCTTTGAGCTGACCGGGGAGACGCAGGCCGTGGCGCCGGAGCGGCCGGCTGCGGGCCCGCCTGGGGAGGTCGCGGGAGGTATCGGCTCCATCGTGCTGCTGATCCTGCTGGTGATCTTCATCCTGGCGGTGACCAGCGGGCGGCGAGGCGGGAGGGGAGGACGGGGGCGGGGGCCCCGCGGTCCGGGGATCATCTGGTTCCCCATGGGCGGCTGGCATCGGGGCGGGTGGGGCGGCTTCGGCGGCGGCTTCGGCGGGTTTGGTGGAGGCGGTGGGTTCGGCGGGTTCGGCGGGGGTGGCGGCTTCGGTGGAGGCGGTGCAGGACGGAGCTGGTGAGGAGGCGAAGAGGGTATGGCGGATCCGAGGGAAACGGCGGCGGCGTTCGGCCAGGAACTGGCCTCCGTGCTGGGCGAGCGGCTGGAGAGCCTGCTCCTGTACGGATCGGTGCCCCGGGGGGAGGCGGTGCCGGGGGTGAGCGACGTGAACGTGATGGTGTTGCTCGACGTCGTCGACGCGCAGGCGTTGCGGCAGATCTCGCCGCTGGCCCGGCGCTGGGCACAGGCAGGCAACTCGGTCCCCCTGGTCATGGCCTGGAACGAATGGCGCCGTGCGGCAGACGCGTTCGCGATCGAGATGGCAGACATGCGGGACGTGCATGAGGTGCTGTACGGCTCCGATCCCCTGGCGGGCCTCGAGGTCGATCGAACGGCGCTCCGACTCCAGGCGGAACGCGAGCTCCGGGGAAAGCTGCTGCAGCTCCGCGAGGGGATGCTGCTGGCCGCCGACGAGCCGGAGCAGGTCGGCCAGCTCTTGCTGGCCGCGCTTCCGTCGTTCACCACGTACCTGCGCGCGGCGCTCCGCCTGGCTGGACGAGAGGTGCCGCGGGCGACCGAAGCCGTGATCGAAGAGGGGGCCAGGCTGGTGGACGGCGATGGCGATCCGTTCCTCCAGGTCTGGCGTGCGCGGAAGCGAAAGGCGAAACTGCGCGTACGCATCGACGAGCCCCTGGTGACGGGCTACTACGCGCTCGCGGAGCGGACGGCCACGTTCGTGGATTCCCTACCGGAGGTGAAAAGCGAATGAGGATGCGCGGTCTCTTGGTGGCGCTGCTCCTTGTGTCCACCGGCTGCGGCTACAATCGCATACAGGAACTGGATGAACGGGTCGAGGAGGCGAAGGCGAACATCGAAGCGGAGCTGACGCGCCGGAACGACCTGATCCCCAATCTGGTCGCGACGGTGGACCAGGCGGCCGCGTTCGAGCAGCGGACCTTCACGGAGGTGGCGCGGGCCCGGGCCGGGCTCACCCAGGCGCAGCAGCAGATGGCGCAGGCGCTCCAGCGGAATGCGGACGCGGGTGAGCTCAGCCAGGCGAGTGGTGCGCTGAGCGAGAACCTGCGGATGTTCATCAACGTCTCGGTCGAGGCGTACCCGCAGCTTCGCGCGAATCAGAACTTCATCGCGCTGCAGGACGAGCTCACGGAGACCGAGAACCGGATCGCGGTAGCGCGGCGGGACTACAACGAGGCGGTGCGGGAGTACAACACGTACATTCGCCGTTTCCCGCAGCTGCTCACCGCCCGGTTGATCGGCGCCGAGCGGAAGGAACCGTTCGAGGCGCCCGCGGGCGCCGCGCAGCCGCCGCGCGTCGAGTTCCGCAACGGGGCCGGCGCGACGCAGTGATCGCGGCGCGGGCGGCAAACCCGCGCTCGCCGGTCACGCCGCCCTGCGCTTCTCCCGCCGGGCCCGGCTCGCGGCTGCCGTCTTGCGACGCTCAGCCGCGGGTCGGGCCCGTTCTTTCTCCGCTCCCGGCAACCCTTGCTGCCGCCGATACATCTCGAGGATTTCGGTCTCCGTCGTGGCCTCCTCGGGCCCTTTGTCCGTCCGGATCCCACCGACCGTGCGGGGGAAGCGGAGAGCGTAGCCGGGCTCTTTGCCGACCTTCCCGCAGGTGTGGAACGGCGAACGCGTGACCTCGTCCGCCAGGACGGCGATGACGTACTTCGGCTCGATCCAGACGTCGGGCTCGATGAGGGAGTCTACCCGGGCCGGCCGGGTTTCGGTGGCCTGCTCGTCGAGGATCGCCTTGAGCTCCGCCCACTCCTCGTCTGTGGGGCCCGAGCCGATCTTGGCCACGGTGCGGAACCGGTCCTGCCCCGGATCGTAAACCGCGCCGAGCAGGGACCCGATCCCGAAGGCCGCTCTCTTCCCGCGCCCGACCTGGTAGCCCACCAGGACGACGTCCACGGTGTCGCCGAGTTTGGCCGCGTAGGCGCGCTTGAGCTTGACCCAGTTGTACAGCCGCGCGCCGGCGTGGTAGGTGGCGTCCGGACGCTTGGCCACGATCCCTTCCAGGCCGCGATGGATCATGTCGTCGAAGAAGTTCTGGAGTTCTTCGGCGCTCCGGGTGACGATGTCCTCGGCGACGGCGAGGGGGTCGTCGGGGCGGAAGGGTAGCAGGCGCCGGAGCCGCTTCTTTCGCTCGATGAGCGGCCTCGGAATGTAATTGGTGCCGTCGGCGTAGAGGAGCTCGAAGATGAAGCAGCGGAGCGGGTACCGCTGAGCCGTTTCTTCGATCCGGTACTTCCGCTTGCGCGTCATCGTCACCTGGAACGGGAGGAATTCCCCCGTCTCCGGATTGTACACGATCGCCTCGCCTTCGAGGATCGCCTGCCGGGCCCTGAGCTGACGCTCGAGGCCCTCCGTGATGTCCGGGAACATCTCCGAGACGTCCTCGAGCCGGCGACTGAACGCCCAAACGCGGTCGCCATCGCGGTGGAGCTGGAGCCGGAAGCCGTCGTACTTGGGCTCCGCGAGCACCTGACCGAGCTTCGCGATGATTTCGGAGGTGGAGCGGAGCCTCTGGGCGAGCGCCGGTCGGACCGGGACGCCGACCTGCGGGCCGATGGTGCGGATCGCCTTCTCGCCGTCGGCGTAGGCCAGGCGCACGATCGAACCGAGGTCGGCCCGAACGTTGTACGCCTGCTCGATGAGATCCTTCTTGGCCCGGTCGCCGAGCGCCCCGAGCGCGGCGCTCTCCAGGACGGTCATGTCGCCGACGCCCAGGCGGAGCCGCCCCTGGACGATCCGGATGAGGTACTTCGCCTCGATCGGGCTGGTTTGTTGGAGGAGGCGAGCCATGAGGGCGGCCTTGCGTGCTGCCGAGCCCTTGCCGGCGGTCGCGGCGACCTCGAGGAGGCGGGCATGGACCTCGCGGACCGAGAGCGTCGTCTGCGAGTCCTCGGGCGCGAGTGCCTCGGCCACCGAGCCGAGGTCGCCGGTCTGGCGCAGGCGACGGGTCACGGTTTTCTCGGTTTTCCCGTAGGCCCGGGCGAGGATCGAGACGAGCGTTTTTTCAGCGAGGCCCAGCTCGACGCCCTCATGTGGCGGCCGGAGCCGGCCGAGTGTGAGGTTGACGATGGGCTCCAGGTCATCCAGCTCGGCGCGGCTGAGCAGCTCCGCCAGGATTTTCGTGGATTCCAGGCGGCTGCTGGTCACCTCGAGACGTGCGAAGGTTTCCGTCAGATCCCGGAATCGCATGCGCGTCCTCTCCTGGCGCTGTGACTCTGCTCGACGTCCCGAGAGGTCGGGCCGCAAGAACCGCTCCGGAGGCGATGGTCGTGGGCGTTGCGGTCGAGGCGGCGGGGCAACAGGTGTGGCGTCGATATGGCCTCATCGATATGGCCTCATGTCGACCGAGCGGCGCCCGTCCCCGCCGGGGGTGCGGGACCGTTGGCTGCGGGTTCGGCCGGCGGCCCAGAAAATGCGAACGGCCGTAGACGATGGGCGTGTACGCCCATTCGGTATCGAATGAGGAGGCCGTATGCGGATCAAGGCGTCCCGTTTCGCGGAAGTCGTCCCGGTGGCCGTGATGTTCGGTCTCGTGCTGGGCGCGTGTGAGCGCCGGCCGAGCGAGGAGAGAGCAGAGGAGCCTGGCGGTCCGGCGGCGGAGGAGCAGCCCGTTCCGGCTGCGCCAGGGGCCGCCGCACTCACGGATGCGAACATCGCCGCCCTGATCGACGAGGTGAACATCGCGGACAGCACGGCGGCATCCGTGGCGTTGCCGAAGCTCAGGGACCCTGACGTGAAGCGGTTCGCCGAGCAGATCATGGCGGACCATCATCAGCTCCACGTCCGGAGCCTGGAGATCGCGCGCGCGCAGAACATCACGCCGCAGCCCCCGGTTTCCAACCCGTTCCAGGCGGCGGTGGCGGCGGAGCGGGCCGTGCTGGACACGATGCCGCCGGGCCCGGCCTACGATTCCACCTACATCGCGCATGAGGTCACGATCCACCAGGCGGCGGTGGACTGGGCTCGCAGGCCGGAGAACCAGCCGACGAACGAGGCTTACCGGCAGTTCCTCCAGTCGCAAGCGCTGCCGGTGCTCGAGCGGCACCTCAACCGGGCGCTCGAGCTGCAGAGGAAGCTGGCCGGGTCCAGGCAGCAGTAACCTGGCGCGAGCTGGTGGGGCTGCGGGCTCGGGCGTGGGCGAGGAGTCAGGGAAGTAGAGTAGGCCGCCGGGCGGATCGTGACGCGCCCGGCGGCTGACGCCGTTGAGCGGCGGGTGGGGCGGCTCTCGTTCTCGTGGGAGCTCGGGGGGGGGCATCCACCCGTGTCGCGGCGCTGAGAGACCCGGGGCACGGTAATTGCGTTCCCGCACCGCGCTTCAGCGGAAGCGGCCGTTCGAGAGTCGAGAGCCGGGTTCATGACCCGAGGAGACCGCGGC
Source organism: Longimicrobiales bacterium (assembly GCA_036564015.1). Classification (GTDB taxonomy): domain Bacteria; phylum Gemmatimonadota; class Gemmatimonadetes; order Longimicrobiales; family RSA9; genus DATCLG01. The sequence continues at coordinate 3,859 of DATCLG010000036.1, read as the reverse complement.
GGCTGGCGGGTCGGGCGCGCGGTCTTCCCCGGGTTGTGTGTGTTCGGGGGGCGGCGGACGGACGGCCGCCCGGCGGGTTGGCGGGGCAGGGGGCGGGGCTTCTGCATTGACACTCCTCTGCAGCGGCGACCGGCGCATGAGCAAGCGAATCCTGATCACGGGCGGGGCAGGTTTCATCGGCTCTCATCTCGCGGACGCGTTGTTGGCACGCGGGTACCGCGTGCGGGCGCTGGACAATCTTTCGGTGCAGGTTCACGACCGCGGGGGCGGTCGCCCAGAGTACCTGAGCCCGGATGTCGAGCTGATCGTGGGCGACGTTCGGGATCGAGACGCGGTGCGACGGGCGCTGCAGGGGGTGGACGCGGTCTACCATTTCGCGGCGCGGGTGGGGGTCGGGCAGAGCATGTACGAGGTGGCGGAGTACACGTCGGTCAACAATCACGGGACCGCGGTGTTGCTCGAGGCGCTGATCGAGCGGCCGGTCGAGCGTCTGATCGTGTCGTCGAGCATGAGTTTGTACGGCGAAGGGCTGTACCGTGACCCCGACGGGCGGGTACATGCCGATGTGGCGCGGTCGCGCGAGCAACTGAAGGCAGGCGATTGGGAGCCGCGGGATAGCACGGGTGCGCTTCTCACGCCGCTTCCGACGCCGGAGACGAAGGCGCCGTCGCTGGCCTCGATCTATGCTCTGTCCAAGTACGACCAGGAGCAGATGTGCCTGCTGATCGGGCGCGCGTACGGGATTCCGGTCGTGGCCCTCCGGTTCTTCAACGTTTACGGCCCCCGGCAGGCGCTCTCGAACCCGTACACGGGCGTGCTGGCGATCTTCGCGTCGCGGCTACTGAACGGCCGCCGTCCGCTGTTGTACGAGGACGGCGGGCAGCGGCGGGATTTCGTGAGCGTGCGTGATGTAGTCCAGGCGTGCTGCCAGGCGCTGGAGGTGGAGGAGGCGGTGGGGCGGGTTTTCAACGTGGGGAGCGGCCGTTCTAACACGGTGCGGGAGGTCGCCGAACGGGTGGCGCGGGTGCTGGGCAAGGCGTACCTCGAGCCTGAAGTCACCGGCAAGTACCGTGTGGGGGATATCCGGCATTGCTTCGCGGATATCACGCTGGCCCGGCAGGTCCTCGGCTACGAGCCGCGCGTCACGCTGGAGGATGGGTTGCTCGAACTCGCTGGCTGGCTCGAGGGGCAGGTCGCGTACGATCGCGTCGCAGAAGCCAGCGCTGAACTCGCCGCGCGGGGGCTTACGGTATGAGCGGACAGCGTGGGACCGAGAACGAGGCAGGGGGGATGGTGGCGGAACAGGATGGGCGGGACCAGGATCGGCCCGTGCTGATCACCGGCGGGGCGGGCTTCATCGGGGCGAACCTGGCGCACCGGCTGCTGGCCGAGGGGCGGTCGGTCCTGGTGTACGACAACCTTTCGCGCCCGGGGTCCCGGCAGAACCTCCAGTGGCTGCTCGAGCAGCATCGGGGGCGGGTGCAGGTCGAGGTCGCCGATGTGCGGGATCGTCAGGCGCTGCGGCGCGCGGTGCAGCCTGCCGGTCAGGTCTACCACCTTGCGGCGCAGGTGGCGGTGACGACGAGCCTGGTCGACCCGATCTCGGATTTCGAGATCAACGCGGGCGGCGCGCTCAACCTGCTCGAGGCGTTGCGGGCGTTGCCGGACCCTCCGCCGGTGATCTTCACATCGACGAACAAGGTCTACGGCGCGCTGGAGGACCTCCGGCTAGTCCGGGGCCAGACGCGGTACGAGCCGGCGGAGCTTTCGGTGCGGGCGTGCGGGATCGCGGAGGATCGGCCTCTCGACTTCCACAGTCCCTACGGCTGCTCGAAGGGGGCGGCAGAGTTGTACGTGAGGGATTACGCGCGCACGTTCGGGGTCCCGACGGTGGTCTTCCGCATGAGCTGCATCTACGGGCCGCGCCAGTTCGGGACCGAGGACCAGGGTTGGGTTGCGCACTTCCTGATCCGGGCGATCGAGGGAGAGCCGATCATCGTCTATGGCGATGGATTGCAGGTGCGTGACCTTCTCTACGTCGACGACCTGGTCGACGCGCTCCTGCTGGCCGGGCAGTACGTCCATGTGCTGAGCGGCCGGGCGTTCAACATCGGGGGAGGGCCGGACCACACGACGAGCCTGCTGGAGCTGATCGACCTGATCGCGGAGTTGAGGGGCGCGCGCCCGGAGGTCCGGTTCGGCGCGTGGCGCCAGGGCGACCAGCGGTACTACGTCTCGAACACGACTCGCTTCAGCGCTGTGACGGGCTGGGCACCGAAGGTGGGGGTACGGGAGGGGGTGGAACAGCTCTACCAGTGGTTGCTGGAATCGCGCGGGATCCTGCCTGTTCCGCGCCGGGCGGCGAAGGCGGTGTCATGAGCGAGCGGGTGATGCGGGCCGCGGTCCTCGAAGGGCCGCGGCGATTTCGTATCGAGGAGGTCGCGGTGCCGGAGCCAGGGCCGGGGGAGGTGCGGGTGCGGCTCGAGGGGTGCGGGGTGTGCGCCTCTGGCCTGCCGGTCTGGGAGGGACGCGAGTGGTTCCGGTACCCGCTCGACCCCGGGGCGCCGGGGCATGAGGGGTGGGGGCGAATCGACGCGCTGGGCCCGGGCGTGTCGGGGCTGGCCGTTGGCGAGCGGGTGGCGGTGCTTTCCTACCACGCATTCGCGGAATACGACGTCGCGCCGGCCTCAGCGGTGGTGCGGCTGCCCGCCTCGCTGGAGGGGAAGGCGTTCCCTGGCGAGGCGTTGGGGTGCGCGCTGAACGTGGTGCGGCGAAGCGAGATCGGCCCTGGCCAGACCGTGACGATCGTGGGGATCGGCTTCCTCGGCGCCCTCCTCACACGCCTCGCCGTGCGGGCTGGGGCGAGGGTGATCGCCATCTCCCGGCGGCCGTTCGCGCTGGAGGTCGCGCGCACGCTCGGAGCGGTCGACGTGATCCCGTTGGACGACCCCGGGCGGGTGATCGAACGGGTTAGGGCGCTGACCGGAGGCCTCGGATGCGACCGCGTGATCGAGGCGGTCGGCCTCCAGGGACCCCTGGACCTCGCCGCGGAGCTCACACGTCAGCGCGGCCGGTTGATCATCGCGGGATACCATCAGGATGGCCTCCGGCAGATCAATATGCAGCTCTGGAACTGGCGCGGACTGGACGTGATCAACGCCCATGAGCGGGACCCGGAGGTCTACCTGGAGGGGATGCACGCCGCCGTGCAGGCCGTCGCGAGCGGTGAGCTCGACCCCGTGCCCCTCTTCACTCACACCTTCACCCTCGACACTCTGGACGACGCATTCGAGGCGGCGCGGGCGCGTCCGGACGGCTTCCTCAAGGCGCTGGTGACGTTATGAGCACGCGCCTGGCGACCCCGCGGACGTCGGCCATGGTGGCGAAGCCGCGGTTGGGCTTCCTGGGCGTCGGCTGGATCGGCCGGAAGCGGCTCGAAGCGATCGCCAGGAGCGGGGTGGCGGAGGTCGCCGCGATCGCAGATCCGGCCCTGGGCAAGACGATCGACCTCAGCGATGTCGTGCCGGACGCCGCCAGGCTGGAATCCCTCGACGAGCTGCTCGATGTCGACCTCGATGGCGTAGTGATCGCCACGCCGAGCGCGCTCCATGCCGAGCAGGCGATCCAGGCGCTCGAGCGAGGGTTGGCTGTCTTCTGCCAGAAACCGCTCGGGCGGACGGCGGATGAAGCGCGCCAGGTGGTCTCCGCGGCGCGGGCCGCGGACCGACTGCTCGGAGTGGATCTCTCCTACCGGTTCGTGAAAGGGGTACAGGCGATCCGGGAACGGGTGCGCACCGGCGAGCTCGGCCGGATCTACGCGATCGACCTGGTCTTCCACAACGCCTACGGCCCGGACAAG
>DATCLG010000035.1:0-2341 GCA_036564015.1 Longimicrobiales bacterium | reverse complement strand
GCCGGGGCGGGGTCCAGCTCCTGATCCAGGGTGAGGCCCGCGGGCAGGCGCTCTCGTACGTGCGGACGGGCGAGGCGATGCTCGAGGCCGTCGTGCGTCCGGTGGAGGAGACGCCGCCTGCGGACTGGAACGACGCCTCCTTTACCGCCCTGGACCGTGAGCTGCGCCAGCGGGCCGCGGACCTCGGGCGGCATCGTGGCATCCCGCCGGAGGCCCTGGCCCAGCTCGTGAGCGGGGTCCAGGACCCGGGCGCGTTCGCGGACCTCGTCGCGTTCTACCTGGACGCCCCTGCAGCCGAGAAGCAGGCGCTGCTCGAGACGCTCGTGATCGAGGAGCGCATGCGCAAGGTGTTGGTCGCGGTGGAGCGCGACCTGCTGAAGCTGGAGACCCAGGAGGAGATCCAGCAGCGCGTGCAGGAGGAGCTGGGCGAGAAGCAGCGTGAGATGCTGCTGCGCGAGCAGCTCAAGGCGATCCAGAAGGAGCTGGGCGAGGACGACGAGGCGAGCGAGATCGAGGAGCTCAAGCGGCGGATCGAGGCGCTTCAGCTCCCGGAGGAGGTGCGTTCCGAGGTCCAGCGCGAGGTGAACCGGCTGGAGCGGACGCATCCGCAGTCCGCGGAGTACCAGGTGATCCGCACCTACCTGGAGTGGATCACCGAGCTGCCGTGGAACACTCGCACCGAGGACGTGATCGACCTCGAGCAGGCGAAGCAGATCCTCGACGCCGACCATTACGGCCTTGAGGACGTGAAGGACCGCGTCCTCGAGTTCCTGGCCGTGCGCAAGCTCCAGATGGAGCGCGCGGCCGCGGAGGCGGGGGCGGCGGAGGCCGCGGCGACGCCGGAGGCGACCGCGGCCGTCGAGGGAGCCGCGGAGGCCGGGCAGTCCGGCGCCGGGCAAACGAGCGCCGAGGAGGTCCGGGCGAAGGCGCGTGCGGTCGGCCGTGGGCCGATCCTGCTCTTCATCGGGCCGCCGGGCGTCGGGAAGACCTCGATCGCGAAGTCCATCGCGCGGGCGCTGGGCCGCAAGTACGTGCGCATCGCGCTGGGCGGCGCGCGCGACGAGGCGGACATCCGGGGTCACCGGCGCACCTACGTCGGCGCGATGCCGGGCCGGATCATCCAGGGTCTGCGGCAGGCCGGGACGAAGAACCCGGTCTTCCTGCTGGACGAGGTGGACAAGCTGGGCGTCTCGCTCCAGGGCGACCCCGCAGCGGCGCTGCTCGAGGTGCTGGACCCGGCGCAGAACCACGCGTTCGTGGACCATTACCTCGGGGTACCGTTCGACCTGTCGGAGGTGCTGTTCGTCGCGACGGCGAACTGGCGGGACCAGATCCCGGCGCCGCTGCTCGACCGGATGGAGATGGTCGAGTTCGCCGGCTACACGGAGCAGGAGAAGCTGGAGATCGCCAAGCGCTACCTGCTGCCGCGGCAGCGTGAGGAGGCCGGGCTTGCCGAGACGCAGCTCGAGGTCACCGAGGCCGCGATCCAGAAGGTGATCAGCGGCTACACCCGCGAGGCGGGCGTGCGGCAGCTCGAGCGGGAGCTGGGCAAGCTGGCGCGCAAGGCCGCGCGCAAGATCGCGAGCGGCGAGGCGGAGCGGGTGGTCGTCGACGAGGGCGAGATCCAGGCGTTGCTCGGCCGGGCGCGGGTGCACCCGGAGCGTGCGGCGGACAAGGACGCGGTCGGCGTGGCCACGGGGATGTACTACACCCCGATGGGCGGCGATATCATGTTCGTCGAGGCGAGCGTCTCGAAGGGGAAGGACAACCTGATCCTGACGGGCCAGCTCGGCGAGGTGATGAAGGAGTCGGCCCGTGCGGCGCTGACGTACGCGAAGACGCACCACGACCGTCTGGGCATCCCGGAGGAGAACCTGAAGGACGTGGAGATCCACATCCACGTGCCTGCGGGTGCGATCCCGAAGGATGGCCCCTCGGCGGGCATCGCGATGGCGACGGCGCTCGTGTCGGCGCTCTCCGGTCGTCCGGCCCGCTACGAGGTGGCGATGACGGGCGAGATCACCCTGACGGGGCGGGTGCTCCCGATCGGCGGGGTGAAGGAGAAGGTGCTGGGTGCGTACCGCGCCGGGATCCGGGAGATCGTCCTGCCGCGCGACAACGAGCCCGACCTGGACGACCTGCCGGCCGAGGTGCGGGATCGGCTGAAGTTCCACCTGGTCAGCAGCCTGGGCGAGGCGCTGGCGGTGACGCTGCGCGGAGCGAGCTTCAAGGAGGGGATGCTGATCTTCCCCGAGGCGACGCTCCCGGCGGCGGCGGGCCGCTTCGGGAGCGCCGGCCCGATGCTGAACCGGGAGGCGTGAGGCGGAGTCCCGCGCGCGAG
>DATCLG010000034.1:0-8546 GCA_036564015.1 Longimicrobiales bacterium | reverse complement strand
AGCTGCATGCGCGAGTCCCGCGGCGGCACGTAGAGCATCGCCAGCGTGGGCCGCGCATCGCGCACGACCATCAGGAACGCGGCGTCGGGCTCGTGGAAGCCGGTCAGGTAGTGGAAGGCCGGGAGCTGCCGGAAGTTCGCGGCGTCGTCCATCGGCTGCGTAGCGCCGAAGGCGAGGACCACGCCGTTCCCAATCCGCGCGGCCAGCGCGGCCCGGCGGGCGGCGTACTCGGACGCCGGCACCTGGGCGGCGGCCGGCGCCGCGATCGCCAGCAGCACGAGCACGGTCGAGAAGCGAATACGAGACATACGATTGGACTCCATCCGGGACAGGACCTCACTTGATCCTGGCACGGGGCGGCGCGGCGCGCAAGCGGGTGGGCGGTGGGCGGCGGTGAGCGGGGGCTGGTGACCCGGTGAGCGGACAGGGCCGGTGCCCCGGGGAACGGACCACGGGCGCGGGACCGGGTGCTCGCGGGGCTGAGGCCCCGGGCGCGGCATCGCTAGAAATGAGCGTTCAGGATCGGGAGCAGGCGAAACGAGGGCTCGTTGTTCCCGGCGTAGTTGAGGAGCCCGATCTGCACGCCGCGCAGCTCGCGAGCCCAGTTGAAGATACCGATCGCGAGGCCGCGCTGGACGCCCTCGACACGGTTGTACCCGCCGATCGCGACGCCGGTGAGGTCGACGGCCTTCAGGCGGATCGGGTTGATCGAAAGCCCCTGGACGTGCGGGCTATCGACCTTGTAGCCGGCGAAGGAGACCCAGCGGACAGGCCCGTTGGTCTCGATGGCGCCGAGGGTGAGGTTGAGCCCGGAGATCGGGGCGCGGTCGGACGTGATGGCGAGGCCGGCCAGGTTGATCCCCGAGACTCCCCCGTTGCCGACGAGGGCGAGGCCGGCGAGGCTAATGCCGCGGATCCGGCCCTGGGCGACGGTCGCGAGGCCGCTCAGGTTGAGGCCGGTCATGTTCCCCTGGGCCACGTTCGCGAGTCCGGCGACGTTGATCCCTGCCGTGCCACCCTCGGACACCGTGGCGAGCCCGGCGACGTTGATCCCGCGCATTTCGCCCTGCGACACCACGGCAAGGCCGGCCAGGTTGAGCCCCCGCATGTCGCCCTGCGCGACCGTACCGAGGCCGGCGAGGTTGACGCCGGCCATGTCGCCCTGGGCGACGGTGCCGAGGCCCGAAAGGTTGATGCCCGCCATGTCCCCCTGCGCTACCGTGCCCAGGCCGGCGACATTGATCCCGCGCATGTTTCCCTCGGCGACGGTGCCGAGGCCCGCAACCGTGGCGCCGTACGAGTCGCCGCGGGACACGACGGCGATCGGCGACAGTGCGATCCCGCGGAGGCCGCCCGTGACGACGCCGGCGCCGCCGAGCGCGAAGCCGGCGAGCTGCCGTCCGGTCACCACCGCGGCGGTGCCGTAGGCGAGCCCGCTGAGCGACCGCTCCACGACGACGGCCACGAGGCCGACGCCGGCGCCACGGATCGTCCCGGCCGCGGGGGCGACGAGCCCGACCGTAAGCCCGTTCAGCTCGGCGTCGGGGTTCTTGCCCGGGCGCCACAGGGTGATGTTGATGCCGTTGACCCGACGGACGTCGCGGTCGGTGAGGTTGATCCGGAGGCCGGTCCAGACGGGGGAGTTGCCGAGGCTGAGGCCGTGGCCGGCGATTCCCAGATCGAGGCTGCGGCCGGCTGGGTGTTCTACGACGGATGGGTCCTGCGCCGCCGCAGCGTTCGAGAGCGCGTGCGCGAGGATCAGGGCGCAAACGGCTATGCGTCGCATGATCGCAAGGCTCAGGGGATCGATGTAAGGAACGGCGAGGCCGTGTGGCCTCGCCATCTTACGTGCCGGCGGCCGCCGAGGTTTCGCCGGGCGCCGGCTCACTCTGCCGCACCGGCCCGAGAGACGCGCGCGATCAGCTCCTTTTGGGCCGGTCAGCGGACCAGGCCCGTTGGCGGCGGGGCCGGTCAAGGGCCGGTTAACGGATCAGGGGGCCGGTAAGCGGACCAGGGTTAGCGGACCAGGCCAGGGTTAGGGCAGGGGTAGCGGACCAGGCACCATTTTCCAATCTTGACCCTGATCGATATGGCAACGCTCCGTATCGCCACGCACCTTCACACCGGCGGGCAATGGGAGGGGAATCCACGATCGGCCGAGAGAGATCGTCGCCCGACCCCTTCCCCGCCCCTCCCGTCCCCTGCAATCCCCGGCGGCAGGATTTTGCCGTATCGGCATACGAACCGCTGAGCTGCGCCCTCCTATCCCTATCGCGACACTCGACTGTTTGAATGGGTCATGCCCATGCATTATCGTAGCAACTCTGGAAAATGGTGCCTGGTCCGCACGACGCTCCTGCCTGGATGGGTCATTCCCATGCGCTCCTGTAGCGAAAGAATAGCACCCGGCTCGCTCGGCCGCCGGCGCGCCGTGCGACGCTCCCTCGCTCCCCTCAACCTCCCCATGTGGGTGTTCTTGATGACCAAGAGCAAGTCAGGGCTCCTTCCTTGCTTTTTCGCGCTCACCCTCCTCGCCGGCTGCGCGACGCGGACGCCGCCCGCCGACACGCCCCCGCCCGCGCCCGCGGCGGAAACGTGGCGCGTCGTCACCTACAACATCCACCACGGCGCCGGGCTGGACGGGCGGATCGACATCGAGCGCATCGCGAGCGTGCTGCGGCGGCTGGACGCCGACGTCATCGCGCTCCAGGAGGTGGACAGCGTCGTCGCGCGCAGCGGCGGCGAGGACCAGGCGAGACGGCTGGGCGAGCTGCTCGGCATGCACCACGCGTTCGGCGCGTTCATGGACTACCAGGGCGGCCGCTACGGCATGGCGATCCTCAGCCGCTGCGCGATCCGCCGCGTGGACCCCGTGCGCCTGCCGGACGGCAACGAGCCCCGCATCGCGCTCGCCGTCGAACTCGACGCGCCGGGTGGGCCCCTCACGCTCGTCAACGTCCACTTCGACTGGGTCACCGACGACGGGTTCCGCTACGCGCAGGCCCAGCGGGTCGCGGGTTTCCTCGACTCCCTCCCCACCCCCTACATCCTCGCCGGGGACTTCAACGACCGCCCGCACACGCGCACGCTCGGGCTGTTCCGCGAGCGCGCCCGGGAGGCGGCGAAGATGGGCGAGCAGCGCTTCACCTTCAGCGCGGACAACCCGGACCGCGAGATCGACTACGTGTTCGTGTCCGGCCGGGACCCGTGGACGGTGGTGGAGGTGGCGGTCGTGGAGGAAAAGGTCGCGTCCGACCACTTCCCCGTCGTCGCGGAGCTGGTGCTGCGACGCAGGGCGGAGGCCGCATCGACGCCGCTGCGCACGCTCGCGTCGGGCAGGCCCGCACGCGCGTGTGCGCGGTAGGCGGCCCGCGCGGCGTCGGCGTCCCCGGCGCCACGATTGACAGGCAAGTCACGACTTGCATATTCTCGGGCGTGAGCGACGTGTTCGAGGCGCTGGCCGCGCCGGTGAGGCGCGCGATCCTGGACGAGCTCCAGGAGCGGGATGGACAGACCCTGTTCGAGCTGTGCAGTCGCCTGGCGATGAAGCACGGGGTGGCCCTCACGCGGCAGGCGATCTCGCAGCACCTGGCCGTGCTGGAGTCCGCCGGGCTGGTGAGGACGGAGCGTCAGGGCCGGTACAAGTTCCACTACATCGACACCGCCCCGCTGCAGGCGATCGCCGAGCGTTGGCCGGCACGGCGGCGGGAGGGAGGCGGGCCATGAGGATCGTACTGACGAACGTGCTGGTCGACGACCAGGAGAAGGCGCTGCGGTTCTACACCGAGGTGCTCGGCTTCGTGAAGAAGCACGATGTTCCCATGGGCGAGTACCGCTGGCTGACGGTGGTGTCACCGGATGACCCCGACGGCCCGGAGCTGGTGCTGGAGCCGGACGCGCATCCGGCGGTGGGGCCGTTCAAGCGGGCGCTGATGGAGGACGGCATCCCGTTCACGTCGTTCGCCGTCGCGGACGTGCACGCGGAGTACGAGCGGCTCCGGGCGGCGGGGGTGCGGTTCACGCAGCCGCCGCTGGACCTGGGGCCGGTTACGACGGCGGTGTTCGACGACACCTGCGGCAACCTGATCCAGATCATGGCGCCGCGGTAGACGGGGCCGTGCGGAGCTCGCCCTACCGGGATGACGACCCGCGATCCGGTCGCAGTCGGTGTCAACGGGGTCGCCGGCATCCACTCGGGTGATTGCGACCCCGCTGCTGTCCAGTGCCTCGTCTCGTAGATCACGCCCATGGCCTCGAGCTGCCCCGCGCGGGCAGTCGCGGGCTCATCCCCTGATCCGCACTCCCCGCCACCCCCCATCTCGCACTGGCTGAACCGGTTGTCTCCCGCGGCCACAACGCTGCCATCGGACTGCAGGCCGAGGGTGTGAGCGCACCCGGCCGCGATCGCCACGATCTCGCCAGCCACGGACATCGCACCGGCCGAACCCGTTCCACCCCGCCGCGACGAGGGTGCCGTCCGCGCGGAGGCCGACAGTGTGGTGGCTCCCCGCCGGGATCGCCGTGATCTCCAGCCAGGCGGAGACGTCGCACTGGCCGCCCCGGTTCGAGCCGACCGCGACCCCGGTGCCGTCGGCGCGCAGCCCCACGGTGTGGAGGTAGCCGGCCGAGACCCCCAACCACCCCGCGCCAGCCGCCCACGTTGCGCTAGTCGTAGCGGCCATCCCCCACGGCCACCATAGTGCCGTCCGACATGACCGCGACGGAATGGCGGTAGCCGGCGGCCAGGCCGGGGCCGCGCCGCCGTGACGTTTGCGCTGCCGTGCTTCTCGTCGACCCATCCACCTTGCTTCGGAAGATCCGCCGTCGCGCCGGCGCCCATCGACCCCGGCGAATCGATCCCGGCGCAGGCGGTCCCCTGCCCTTCCCTCGCGCAGCCATCCCCAGGATCCCTCCGCTGCCCGGGATCGGCAATGGCGCACACCGGGGCCGTCCTTCGCCGCTCACTCGACATTTTCCCATATTGGAAATAATATCGGCGCATGGCACGCGCGGCGACGACTTCGGATGTGTTCAACGCGATCGCGGAGCCGCAGCGGCGACGCATCCTCACGCTGCTGCGCGATGGGGAGCGTGCGGCCACCGAGATCGCCGAGACGCTGGGACTCGCGGCGTCCGGGACGTCGAAGCATCTGCGGGTGCTGCGGGAGGTCGGGCTCGTGCGTGTGCGGGAGGAGGGGCGGCAGCGGTACTACGCCCTCGATGCGGCGGGGCTGCGCGAGGTGCACGAGTGGACCGGGGGCTTCGAGCGGTTCTGGAGCGAGAGCTTCGATCGCCTCGAGGCGTACGTCAAGGAACTCCAACGGAAGGAAGACGACGATGCAGACGAATGAGGCGATCGAGCGGGAAGAGGATCGTCAGATCGTGACGACGCGGGTGATCGACGGGCCGCGGCGCCTGGTCTACGAGGCGTGGACGGATCCCCATCACCTCGCGCGGTGGTTCGGACCGCACGGGTTCAGCATTACGACGCACGCCTTCGAGTTCCGGCCCGGTGGGGTCTGGGAGTTCGACATACACGGGCCCGACGGGACCACGTACCCGAACCGGGTCGAGTGGCGGGAGATCGTCCCCGGGGAGCGGATCGTGTACTGGCAGGGGAGCCGCGCGGAGGATCCTGACGCCTTCGAGACGACGGTGACCTTTGCGGATCGGGACGGCGGCACGGCGATCACCCTCCGGTCGCTCTTCAAGACGAAGGCGCAGCGGGATTACGTCGTGGTGCACTACTGCGCCGATGAAGGCGGCCGGGAGACGATCGAGCGGCTGGGCGCGTACGTCGCCGAGCTCGCGTCGATCGCTGCCTGAGTCTCGGGAACGGGCGCCCGCCACCGCACGCCAGCGGGGTGGGCGCTCATTGCATCCGCGCGCCCCGGGTGTACGGGCGCCCCGCGCCCGACCTTCCGCCCTTGCCCCGCCACCCCGCCCGCGTTACGCTGGTGACGCACCGTCATTCGGGCCGCTCCCGGCGCGCCGTCGTCCGGCCACGTCTGCCCTGCGGCGCCCGTGGGCCCCGGAATGCGATGGATCCAGCCTAAGGAGGCCATCATGTCGACCTCCCGTCGTGACTTCCTGGCCACCTCTTTCGCCGCGCTCGCCTCCGCGGCCCTCACCCGCCCCGGCCTCGCCCGCGTGCTGCTCCGCCCCGGGCAGGAGCCCGCGTTCACGCCGATCCGCCGCGGCGTCGGGTACTTCATCATGCGCGGCGGCACGATCGGCTACCTCGTGAACAACGACGGCGTCGTGGTCGTGGACACGCAGTTCCCGGACACGGCCGAGGCGTTCCTGAAAGGGCTGGCCACACGCTCCAACGGCCGGCCCGTCGACATCCTGCTCAACACGCACCACCACGGCGACCACACCGGCGGCAACAGCGTGTTCCGCGGCGTGGCGAAGCGCGTCGTGGCGCACGAGAAGGCGGCCGAGCACCTGCGCAACCCGCCGGGAGGGGGACAGACGCCGGCCAACCAGCTCTTCCCCGATACGACCTTCTCCGAGCGCTGGGCCGCCGACGTCGGGGACGAGCGGATCACGGCGCGCTACTACGGGCGCGCGCACACGAGCGGCGACGCGGTCATCACGTTCGAGCGCGCGAACGTGGTCCACATGGGCGATCTGATGTTCCACCAGCGGCATCCGGTCGTGGACCGTGCGGCCGGCGCGACGATCCGGAACTGGATGACGGTGCTTGAGCGCACGGTCCAGGCTCATGACGGCGACACGGTCTACATCTTCGGCCACGCGAACACAGGGCTCCCGGTCGTCGGCGGCCGCGCGGAGCTCGAGCAGATGCGCGACTACTTCGAGGCGCTCCTCGCGTTCGTCGAGCAGCACATCCGCGCCGGCCGCTCCCGCGACGAGATCCTCGCCATGCCCGGCCCGCTGCCGGGGTTCGAGGCGTACGGCCCGTTCGGCCGGCCCAACCCGCGCGGCGCGCTGACGTGCGCGTACGAGGAGGTGGTGGAGGGGGTGGCGTAGGCGAACGCGATCTTGGCTCGCTACTCGCTGCCGGGTCCGCCATTTCGATCGTGACTGGAGGCGCACCTCTGGTACGGCAGGTGCGGGGGACGGCATCGAGCGCAACCAGGAGGCGCCCGATGCATGACCTGCCGCAAAGGATGCACGCCGTCGCGATCGACCGCTTTGGCGGCCCCGAGGTCCTCGAGGTGAAGTCGCTCCCTGTTCCGACGCCCGGCCCGCGCGACGTCCTCATCCGCGTTGCGTTCGCCGGCATCGCCGAGTGGGACGTCTACGAGCAGGAGGGCGGGTTCGCGAGCATGCTCCGCGGGAAGCCGACGTTCCCCTATGTCCTCGGCTCGGAGGGCGCGGGCGTCGTCGAAGACGTCGGCGGCGAGGTCGAACGTTTCAGCCCGGGCGACCGCGTCTACGCGATGAGGCTGCCGCAGGGCGGGTTCTACGCGGAGTACACGACCGTGCCCGAGGACGATGTCGCCTTGGTCCCCGGCACGCTCCTGATGGAGCAGGCCGCTGGGCTCGGGTGGATCGGAGTCACGGCGCTCCGCGGGCTCGAGGATGTGCTGGATGTGAAGCCGGGCGAGTCCGTGCTGGTCCTCGGCGCGAGCGGCGGCGTCGGCCACGCGGCGCTGCAGCTCGCGAAGCTGATGGGCGCGCGCGTGCTGGCCGTCGCGTCCGGGGCGGACGGCGTCGAGCTCGCGCGGCGCCTCGGCGCGGACGCGGCCGTGGACGGCCGGGAAGGCGACGTCGTGGCGGCCGCCCGCGAGTTCGCGCCCGACGGCCTCGACGCCGCGCTCCTCACGGCCGGCGGCGACGTCGCCCAACGCGTGCTCTCCACCCTCCGCGAGGGCGGCCGCGCCGCGTACCCCCACGGCGTCGACCCCGAGCCCCAGGCCGTCGAGGGGATCCGGCTCCAGGCGTACGACGCCGATCCCGGCCGCGACGCGATGGAGCGTCTGAACCGCCTCGTCGAGCGCGGCCCGTTCCAGGTCCACATCGCCGACATCTTCCCGCTCGAGGAGATCGCGAGGGCAGAGGAGGCCGTCGGGCGGCACCATCTGGGGAAGGTGGTGTTGCGGATCGGGTGAGCGGGGGATGACGTAGCCGGGGGCGACGTCGCCCGGAAGCACGCTGGCGGCGTGGAAGGGGCTCTCCTTTTGTCCCTTTACGCCGTCGGTGCAAAGTCTTATGTTGTGTGCGTCATAGTTGTCCCGTCACCTCGGTTTCCGATCCCACCACGCCATGCCGAGATCGACGAGGAACGCTGACGCCGGCGAGCCCGTCTCGGATGACCGGGAAGACGCGAGGCTCAGGAACGCCCCGCCCTCGGACGAGGAGCGGCGCGCATGAACGCCTGGGTCGCCGTCACCGACCGCGATTGGTTCGACTTCCTCTCGCGCCAGCCGGACGTTGACGAGGTCAATTTCTGGCAGCCGAACCCCTGGGGCGGCCGCTTCGGCGTCCTGCGCCGCGGCGAGCCGATGCTCTTCAAGCTGAAGAGCCCGGTGAACGCAATCGCGGGCGGCGGTTTCTTCGAGTACTACGTCGACCTC
>DATCLG010000033.1:0-6783 GCA_036564015.1 Longimicrobiales bacterium | reverse complement strand
TGCCTCGGGCCGCGGAGGGCAGGGGCGCCGGGGCGGGCAGGGTTTCTGGCCGGTTCGCAGCAGTGGCCCCGTAGCCAAGTGGTAAGGCAGAGGTCTGCAAAACCTCGATCCGGCGGTTCGAATCCGCCCGGGGCCTCTGAGGGACAACGAGTCACGAGACTGACTCTCCCGACGAATCCTCGTCCGGCAACGGACGGTGACACGACGCCTCCCGGCTGCGCGCCGGGAGGCGTCGTGCATCCTGGCGGCGGTGCGCGCCGCAGCCTGGCAACGCACTGTTGACAGCCGGAGGAACGGGTGCCGGAGGGCCGGTCCCGGGGGCGCGCCGCAACGGGCGGCCGGAGCAGCGGTCGGGGGCTTCCGCTGCAACCGGGGAGAGTGGGCGGGGCGGCGTCGGCCGCGCCTTGCCGCGGTCGAATCGGCCCTCGCGTTCATCCGCAGGGGCATGGCGCCGGGCGTGAGTCGGCCGCCCACCGTCTTTCGGCTCGCCGTCCGGCGCGGGGAAAGCACGAATCGCTGGTCCTCGGTAGGGAAGGGCGGGGCCTCTGCTCGCCGCGCGTTCTGGTCTGCTCAACCCGTGATGATCGATTACAGGTCACGGGGAAACGGACCGACTCGAGCGACTCGACTCCGGTCCGCGTTGCAGGCCTGGACGCCGTTGCAGGGCGTGTCAAGCCGCCTAGGGGGGTCGCGGGTATCCCCCTCCTATAATTTTTCCAGCCGCGAACGATCGATCTGGTTCGGGAAAAAGCGGGCGCCTAGATTGGAAGCGCGGATGCCTGTGGTCCGCTGAACACCGAGATCCGACCCTGACCGCCCCGGGAGCGGGGCGGGCTTCCCCGACGGCCGGTGTCAGATCCCCTGCCGATTTTAATGCGCTGGGCGTCCTGACACGGGCGCGCCGCCAGTCTGAGCCTGTACATCCGGCTGTCCGGCACGGGGCCGCCGTATGCGGACCGCGCACCTCAGAGTCACGATCCGGGTTCAGGCGCAGCGCTGCCGGAGGAACGCGAATCCATGGACGTTTTCGACCTTCGCGATTCGCTCATCGAGGAGTACGCCGCCTTCGCGCGATCGTTCACGACGATCCGTGCCGACGACCTGCGCGAGCAGATCTCCGCAGCCTACGACAGCGGCCGTTTCTGGCCGGAGCCGCTCATCCAGATCAATCCTTGTTACAAGACCGGTCATTCGGTGGCCGAGCTGGTGACGCAGGGGAAACTGCATCCGCGTTGCGCAGAGATCTTCAAGGGCCTCCGCCTCTTCCGGCACCAGGAGAATGCGATCGAGCTCGCGGCGAGCGGGGCGAGCTTCGTCGTGACGACCGGGACGGGGTCGGGGAAATCGCTCTCGTTCTTCATCCCCATCATCGACGCCGTCCTCCGCGCCAAGGATGTCGACAAGGAGGCGCGCACGCGCGCGATCGTGATCTATCCGATGAACGCCCTGGCGAACAGCCAGATAGAGGAGCTGAAGAAGTTCCTCGGCGAGAACGGCCGGGTCACATTCGCGCGGTACACGGGGCAGGAGGACGAGCAGGAGCGGAAGCGGATCAGTCACAATCCGCCCGATATCCTGCTCACCAACTTCATGATGCTCGAGCTGCTGATGACGCGGCAGGACGAGCTGGACCGGGCGGTGATCCGGAACTGTAAGGGCCTTCGGTTCCTCGTCCTGGACGAGCTGCACACCTACCGCGGGCGGCAGGGCGCGGACGTGGCGATGCTGGTCCGCCGGGTGCGGGAGCGGTTGGCGGGCGAGGACCTGATATGCATCGGGACGTCGGCGACGATGGTGAGCGAAGACGCGGCCGCGGATCCGGCCGCGAAGGTCGCCGAGGTCGCTTCGCGGCTCTTCGCGGCGGAGATCCACCCGTTCCACGTCGTGACCGAGGACCTGGAGCGGGCGACGAATCCTCACGAGACGGCGGAAACGGTTCGGGATCGGCTAGGTGCTGCCGTGGACGCCGGACTTCCCCCGGGGATCACCAACGAGGAGCTCCGCGACCATCCCCTCGCCATCTGGGTGGAGACCCGTCTCGGGCTCGCGCGCCCGGAGAGCGGCGGGAAGTGGGTCCGCGCCCGGCCGATGACGCTGGACGAGGCGGCGGAGGCGCTCGCAAGGGACGCGGGACGTCCGAAGGACAGGTGCGCCGAGGCCCTGAGGGAATTCCTCCTCATCGCGTCGACGCCGGAACGCGACCGGCCCGGCGCGCGTGGCAGTGGACGCGAGGCGTTCTTCGCGTTCAAGCTCCACCAGTTCATCAGCGGCGCTGGCGTCGCCTACACGACGCTCGATCGCCCCGGCGAGCGCAGGGTCGTCCTCGATGGTCAGCAGTTCCTGCCGGGAGATGAGTCGCGGCGGCTCTATCCCGTCTACTTCTGCCGTTCGTGTGGGCAGGAGTACTACTCGGTCCGGCTGCGCCACGAGGGCGAGCGGCTGGCGGTGCTGCAACGCGGGATCGACGACATGCCGGCGCGCGTCGAAGACGCGTTGGGCGACGAGGATGCCGACGAGGACGCAACCCGCGAGCGGTTGGGGTTCCTGACCCCGGCGGTCCCGACGGACGGCCCGGATGCTCTCCCGTTCCAGGGCAGGATCGAGGACTATCCCGAGAGCTGGCTGGAGACGACCCGCCACGGTGAGCTCCGCCTCAAGCCGAACTACCGCAAGCTCGAGGTCCGGCGAATCGCCCTGGGCACGGACGGCGTCGAATCGGCGACCGGCGTGCCGTTCTGGTTCATGCCGGGGAAGTTCCGGTTCTGTTTGCGCTGCGGCGAGACGCACGACCCGCAGGGGAGGGACATCAACCGCCTGGCGGGGCTGTCGATGGAGGGCCGGAGCTCCGCCACGACCGTTCTCGTCTCGAGCGTGCTGCGGTGGATGCACGAGCGGGAGATGCCCGCCGAGCGCCGCGCGCGCAAGCTCCTGGCCTTCACGGACAACCGCCAGGACGCGGCGCTCCAGGCGGGCCACTTCAACGACTTCACCTTCGTGTCGCTGCTGCGCGCCGCGGTCGTGCGCGCACTTCGCCGTGCGGGGCGCGACGGGCTTGAGGACAAGGACCTGGGCGGCGCGATCATGGCGGCGCTCGGCTTCGACCGGGAACTCGCTCCGGGCGAGGATCCCATGACGTCGCACCTGCGCGAATGGCTCGTCGATCCCAAGACGGGGCCGGCGAACCTGCAGCGCGCCCGGGAGACGCTCCGCTCCGTCCTCGCCTACCGGGCGTGGTACGACCAGCGACGCGGGTGGCGGCACACCAACCCCAACCTTGAGCAGCTCGGGTTGTTGCGGGTCGACTACCCGGGGCTCGACGAGTTCTGCCGGGACGAGGCGGTGTTCCGGAATGCTCCGGAGCTGCTACGCCGCGCCACGCCCGAGATGCGCGCGCAGGTCTTCCGTATCCTGCTGGACCACCTGCGCATGGGGCTCGCGGTCGACGCGGCGGCCCTCGATCCGAGCGCCCTGGGGCCGCTGCGCGAGACGTCCGAGAAGCTGCTCCGTGCCCCGTGGGGCTTCGCGCGGGAGGAGGGAGAGAAGCTCCGCGGGTGGCGGTGGCTCGTCGTCGATCCGATCACACGGTCGAGCTGGCGTGAGTCCGACGAGGACATGATCCTGCGCGGCGGGCTCCAGTCGGTGGTCGGTCGGCGGCTCCGCGCTTCGAGCCTCTGGGGGTTCAAGCATGGCGAGTCGCTCAAGCGGGACGAGTACATGGAGGTCCTGCGCGCCCTGCTCTCGCTCGCGGTGGCGGGCGGGTTCGTCCGGCGCCGCGAGCACACGCCTTTCCAGGTCCCGGGCTACCAGCTCAACTCGCTCGCGGTGCGCTTTCACGCGGGTGAGCCGACGGACCGAACGAATCGCTATTTCGTGGAGCTCTACGGCACGCTGGCGGAGATGCTCGGGATGCCCGGGCACCCGCTCTTCGAGCTCGAGGCGCGGGAGCACACGGCCCAGGTCGACGCGGAAATCCGGGAGGTCCGTGAGAAGCGATTCCGCTACGGAGACCGGGACCGCCGGGAGCTGGAGACGCCGGGGCCCAAGAGCGCGGAGGCGGTGGGCGAGAGCGCGCGCTTCCTCCCCGCGCTCGTCTGCTCGCCGACGATGGAGCTCGGGATCGACATCTCGGCGCTGAACGTCGTGTACCTGCGCAACGTCCCGCCCACGCCGGCGAACTACGTCCAGCGCGCGGGGCGGGCGGGGCGGAGCGGCCAGGCCGCGCTCGTGGTGACCTACTGCGCCGCGCAGAGCCCGCACGACCAGTACTTCTTCCGCGACCCCAGGGCGATGGTCCACGGCGAGGTCCGCCCGCCCCTGCTGGACCTGGCGAACCGCGAGCTGATCGAGAGCCATCTGAACGCGGTCTGGCTCGCGTGCACCGGCGTCGAGCTCCCCGGATCGATCGGCGATCTGCTGCAACTTGACCGCCCGGGGCTGCCCCTCAGAGCCGATCTCGCCGAGCCGCTCAGGGCGACGGAAGCCGTTGAGGAGGGCGCCCGCCGGGGCGAACGCATCCTCACAACGTTGCTCAAAGAGCTCACTCCGCACGCCGCGCCGTGGTTCACCGGCCCTGCGGAATTCGCGCGGGCGACCGCGCAGGCCGCGTTCGATCAGTTCGACAGGGCGTTCGATCGCTGGCGCCGGCTCTTCCAGTCCGCGGAGGAGCAGCGGGACCTCGCCCACGCGGTCCTGAGCAGCCACGCGGCCACCGCGCAGCAGCGCAAGGACGCGAAGCGGCGGTACGACCAGGCGATCGAGCAGATCGATCTGCTCCAGCGGGGAACGTCGACCCTCTCGAGCGATTTCTTCACCTACCGCTACCTGGCGACCGAGGGGTTCCTGCCGGGCTACAACTTCCCGCGGCTCCCGCTCATGGCGTACATCCCCGGCTCGAACGACGGGACGACACGCAAGGGCGGGTTCATCCAGCGTCCGCGCTTCCTGGGGATCGCCGAGTTCGGGCCGCGGAGTCTGGTCTACCACGAGGGGCGGGCGTATCGCGTGGTGGCGGCGAAGCTGTCCGTCGGCTCGTCGCACGAGGCGAGCGCCGGCGCGTGGCTGGCCACCCGCGCCGCGCGGGTCTGCACGCGCTGCGGCGCCGCGCACTTCGACGACGCGGTGAACGGCTGCCACGGCTGCGGCCATCCGCTCGGCGAGGCGCAGCTCGTCCAGAACCTGTACCGGATCGAGAACGTCGACACCTACCCGGTGCTCCGCATCACGTCGAACGACGAGGAGCGGCAGCGCCAGGGGTTCGAGCTCCAGACCGTCTACGAGTGGGCGGAGCGCAAGGGGCGGCGCGATGTCCGGGCGGTGCGCGCGGTGGACGCGGAAGGCGACATCGTCGAGCTGCGGTACGGCCCCGGCGCGACGATCACCCGGATCAACAAGGGGCTGCGGCGCCGCAAGGACAAGTACGTCCTGGGCTTCATGATCAACCCGCGGACGGGCCGGTGGGTCGGCGAGGATGGGTCCGGTGGAGAGTCCGACCCGGACAGAACGCCGCCGCAGCGCATCGTCCCGTACGTGCAGGACCGCAAGAACGCGCTGCACCTCCGGCCGATCGAGGAGAAACCGCTGAAGACGATCGCCACGGTGCAGTACGCCCTGCTCCGCGGGATCGAAGCGGTCTACCAGCTCGAGGAGGGCGAGCTCCTGGTCGAGCCGCTCCCGGACGGCGACAACCGTCGCGGTCTGCTCTTCTACGAGGCTGCCGAGGGCGGCGCCGGCGTCCTCACCCGCCTGGTGAGCGAGCCGGACGCGCTCGCGCGCGTCGCCCGCGAGGCGCTCCGGATCATGCACATCGCGCTGCCGGATGATCCGCGCGCGCCGCTCCCGTCCGTCGACGAACTCGAAGACGTGCCGGGCGCGAACTGCGTGGCTGGTTGCTATCGTTGCCTCCTCTCCTACTACAACCAGCCGGACCACGAGCGGATCGACCGCCGCGACCGGGAGGCACGCGCGATCCTGCTGCGCCTCGCCCAGTGCCGGACGGAACTGCTCGCATCGCCGGCCGACGAGCTGCCGCCGGTCGAAGCCCCGGGCGAGGAGGACAGCTGGGAGGCCCGATGGCGGAAACGCTTCGCCGAGCTCCTCCCCGACGCGCCGGCGCCCGTCCGGTCGCAGATCGGCGACCATGTCGTCCTCCAGTGGACCGACGACCTGATCGCCGTCGCGCTCCCCGACACCCCGTCGGATCTCCAGACCGAGTGGGAGGAGAAGGGCTACACCTTCGTGCGATTCGCCAACGACACGGGAACCTGGCCGGCGACGTTCGCCCGCCTGGGCCGTCTGCTCCGAGTGAATGTCTGAGGTCGACGTATGACGCTGACGACGACTGCCGCGACGCCGCGTTTCTCGCCCGGCGCCATCGTGCGCGCCCGCGGGCGCGATTGGATCGTCCTCCCCGGGAGCGTGGGCGACGTGCTCCGCCTGCGTCCCCTGTCGGGCTCCGAGGAGGACGCGGCGTTGATCCATCTCGAGGTGGAGCCGGACGTCGAGCCGGCGACGTTCCCGCGCCCGACGCCCGCCATGGAGGCCGGGCAGGAGGCCGCGCTGCTCCTGCGCGACGCCCTCCTCCTCTCGCTCCGTCGCGGCGCCGGGCCGTTCCGCTCCTTCGGGAACCTGGCCTTCGAGCCGCGCGCCTACCAGCTCGTCCCGCTCCTCATGGCGCTCCGGCTCGACCCGGTGCGGCTCCTCATCGCCGACGACGTCGGGATCGGGAAGACGATCGAGGCCGGCCTCATCGCCCGCGAGCTCTACGACCGCGGCGAGATCGAGCGG
>DATCLG010000032.1:0-13342 GCA_036564015.1 Longimicrobiales bacterium | reverse complement strand
GCGGACGGACCTGGTCGTTCCAGATCCCCTGCAGGTTGGCGGGCTGCGTGCCCGGCCGGGAGCTGGCGACCAGGAGGTACCGTCCGTACTGGAAGAAGAGCGTGACCAGGTACGGATCTCTGGCGCCGAGGCGGGCGATGCGTTCGTCGGTCGGGATGTCCTGGGTCGCGGCGGAGGGGCCCAGGTCCAGCTCCACGCGATCGAACAGGCTCCGGTGGTCCGCGACGTGCGCCTGCTTCAGCTCCTCGTAGGCCTTCGCGCCCGCCGCACGGAGGTGCCCCGCGGCGATCGGCCCCGGATCACGCCCCTCGCGCGCGGGCGACTTGTCGTAGCCGTTGAAGCTGGTGGCGGCGCTCAGGAGCAGCACCACCTCCGTCGCGTCCCGGACATGCATCCCGTCGTGGTCGACCCACACCCGGCCATCCGCGCTCCTGGCCTGGAGGTGGGCCTCGAAGGTCATCCCCTCCTCCTCGTCGTAGCGGACCGGGTCGGGGAGGTCGTAGTAGTTCGGGTCCACGTGGGCGGGCGCCTTGCCGAGCAGCTTGAGGACGCCGCCTTCGGCGGCGGTGCGGTGGCGGAGGGGGCTGTCCAGCTCCGCCGTGAAGCTCAGCGCCCCCGGCCGGTCGGCGGCGAGTCGCACGACCAGCACCTGATCCGGGTAGGACGCGAACACCTCGCGGGTGTACTGGACGTTGCCGACCCGGTAGGTCACGGTGACCACCGCCGACCCCAGATCGAGCGAACGGCGGTAGCTGCGGCCGACGTCACCGTGCTCGAAGGTGAGATAGAGATCCCCGAGGGGCAGATAGGACTGCGTGTACGGCCCCATCATCTTCTTCGAGAGCTGGTCGGCCTCGACGTACTTCCCCTCGGCGATGAGCCGCCGGACCTCCGGCAACACCTCCCGCGCCCCAGGGTTGTTCCAGTCCTTCGGCCCGCCCGACCAGAGGGTGTCCTCGTTCAGTTGCAGGCGTTCGCGGCCGATCGTGCCGAAGATCATCGCCCCCAGGCGCCCGTTCCCGACCGGCAGCGCCTCCACCCACTCACGGGCCGGACGTCGGTACCAGAGCTCGAGCGTCTGCCCCTGGAACAGCGCGGAGGGCGGAGCGCCCAGGAGCTGTTTGCGGCTGAGCATCAGCCCGCCGGCGGCCAGGAGAGCGTGCCGCACGAAGTCGCGTCGGGAGAGTTCGTAACCCATGGTGGCGCCACCTCAGGCCAGCTCGACGTGAATCCGCGTCACCGCGCGTGGATCGGCGGCCCAGGCCCGCAGCGCTTCCCCCGCCTCCTCGAACGGGACCACCCGGGTGACCGTGTCGTTCACGGGGAAATTGCCGCGCTCGAGCATCCGGATGACCGCGCGGAAGTCCTCCAGGGTGGCGTTTCGCGACCCCAGGATATCGAGCTCCTTCTTGACGAACTGCGCGGTGTCGTAGGTGACGGGGGCACCCGCGTAGCCGATGTAGACCACCCTCCCGGCGAACGCCACCTCGGTGACCGCAGCGACGAAGGTTTCGGGGAGCCCCACCGCCTCCACGACGACCGCCGGGCCGTCCCCGCCGGTGAGCGCCCGGAGCTGCTCTGTCAGGGATGCGGCCGCCGAGTTGATGACGTGCGCCGCTCCCGCCTTCCGGGCGATCTCGAGCTTTCGATCATCGACGTCCACCGCCACCACCACCGCCCCGCGCGCGGCCGCCGCCGCCACCGCGCCCAACCCCACCGCCCCGCACCCCAGCACCGCCACCACCTCCCCCGCCCCGGCGCGGGCCCGGTCGATCGCCCGGGCCCCCACGCTCAGCGGCTCCACCAGCGCGAGCTCGCGCAGCGACAGGCGCTCGGCGCTGACCACCTTCTCCCACGGGACCACGATCCAGTCCCTCAGCGCCCCGTCCCGCTGCACGCCCAGCGTCCGGTTGTCCCGGCACGCGTTCACGCGCCCCCGCCGGCAGGCCGCGCAACGCCCGCAGGCCGTGTACGGCACCACGGTGACGTCCAGCCCCTCGCGGAACGGCTCCGGCACCCCCGCTCCCACCCGCTCCACCGTCGCCGCGATCTCGTGGCCGGGGATCCGCGGGTAGGAGACGAGCGGGTTCAGCCCGCGAAAGGTGTTCAGGTCCGAGCCGCAAAAGCCGACCGTGCGGACGCGCAGCAGCAGCTCCCCGGGGCCGGGCTCGGGCTCCGCGGCCTCCCCCAGCCTCACCCGACCCGGCCCGTCGATCCACAGCGCCCTCATGCCTCCACGCTCAGCGCCGTTGGGGCCTCGCCGTCCGCACCGGACGAAGGGGCCGCGTTCTCCGGCAGACCCGACGGCCACTCGACATCCTGCACCGGGGCCAGGATCGCCTGCACCCCCGCCAGCAGTTCCGGGTCGGGCCCGCCCTCCAGCGCCCGCAGATTCGCCCGAACCTCCTCCTCCGTCCGCATCCCCACCAGCGTCGAGGCCACCGTCCCGTTCCCCAGCGCGAAACGCAGCGCCAGATCCGAAATCTCCACCCCCCGCGCCGCACACCACTCCGCCGCCTCCCGCGCCGCCCGCCGCACCGCCTCCGGCGCCGGATGCCACGCCGGCGGCCCCTGCCGCGTGAGCAGGCCCATGTGCAGCGGAGACCCGTTGATCAGCCCGATCCCCCGCTCCCGCGCCACCGGCGCCAGCACCCGGTCCAGCCGCGTGTTGAGCAGACTGTAATGACAGTACGACAGCACGACGTCCACCTCGCCCGCGATCGCCACATCCCGCAGCAGCTCGAGCGGGTACCCCGTGATCCCGATGAAACGCACCTTCCCCTGCTCCTGCAACCGCCGCATCGCAGGCAGCGTCTCGCCCAGGATCACCTCGCGGGGCGCGAACTCGATGTCGTGCGCGAGGTACAGGTCGATCACGTCGGTCCGCAGGCGACGCAGGCTCTCCTCCACCGACCGGAAGACCCGCTCCGCGGAGAAATCGAAGCCGTCCGGGAGGTCGCGGTCGTAGCGCCCGACCTTCGTAGAGAGGACGACCTGGTCCCGCTTCCCCTCCAGGAACCGGCCGAGCCGCTCTTCCGCCAACGTGCGTCCGTAGTAAGGCGAAACGTCGAAAAAGTTGATCCCATGGTCGATTGCGCAGTCCACCGCCCGCCGCCCCTCTGCGGGGTCGACCGCGCCGTACTCCTCGCCCAGCGTCGCGGCGCCGAAGCCGACAGCCGACACCCGCAAGGCTGTTTTCCCCAGTTTGGCGAAGCGCATACGAACGTCTTGCGATTGGTCGCGAGCGCGACTGGCGCCCGCGATTCGTCTCCTTCGGTCGTTGTCCCTGGGCCCATAGCGACGGCTGATCATTCGCGCAGGCATCGGAGCGCCCCGGAGGTCTCCAGGCAACGAGGTGTCGCTGCCGGCCAACCTGGACAGGAAGGTCGATCCTCCCGAGCCCTTAGCGGCCGGCCGTGAGTAGAGCCAATAATTCGGTTGCTCCTAACCCGCCCGAGCCCCTCTGTCATCCCGAAGCGCCCCCTCAACTTCGCTCGGGCAGGCTCCCCGAGCGGGGGACTCCCCCGCCCATCCGGCGATACTCACGACGGAACGGGGGAGAGATGCCAGGGCATCGGCAGGGCGACTCCTCGCTTCGCTCGGAATGACCGAACAAGCAGGAACCGTCACCTCCTCGTGCCCCCGGTCGGCGCCACGAACGATCGAGCCGGACTTCACACCCGGCGCGCCGGATCCTCCGCCGATTGCGGCTGTAACGCCTCCACCGGCGAGCCCAGGCCGCCCTGTTAACCTTAACATCCGAGGGGTGACACAGTACCGGAAAATCCCCCAGGCGTCAAGGCCGACGCCCGGCACGAGCCAGCAGGAGCGCTTCGGGGCCCGTAAGGGATCCCAACGCCGGGGCAGGCCACGAGCCCGACCGCGTGCCGGGGGTGGATGTCGCGCTCGATCTCTTGGCACCGGCATGGAGCGCGAGCCCCCCGAGGAATCCCTCCACCGCCGGGTGGGCAGGATGTCAGCTCGCTGCACGGATCGGAGTTCGTCGCCCCGGACATTCCGTGGTTCCAGGCATGCTGCGAGAGGGAGTGTCCGCCCGGTGCCCGGCACTCGCCACTCCCTGGCTCCCCTCCCGCCTCGAACCTCGCCCGGACCAGTCCCCACTCGGCCGGGCCGCGGACGCCGCCCCGAAGAAGAGCAGCGATTCGCTCTCCTCGGATCCCAGCACCACTGCCGGGGCGCGCCGCCGCGCAGACACGTGCGCGCCCCCGCGAGCGCCCCGTGGACGTATGCGCCGCCGCCGACGAGGCCTCTTCTGTCTCCGGACCCGCTCTCAGGCCGTTGCCACGTGGATTCCCGTCAGCGAACCGGGATCGGCGCTCCAGTCCCGCAATCCCTCGCCCGCCTCTTCCAACGAAACGACCCGCGTAACGACGCTCGCGGGGAAGCCGCCGGAGCGCGGCAGCTCGATCACCGCCCGAAAGTCGGCCGCGGTAGCGTTGCGCGAGCCCAGCACGTCGAGCCCCTTTTTCACGAACTGCGCGGTGTCGTGGGAGGCGCTTGGGCGTAACCGACGTAGACCACCCGGCCGGGGAACGCCACCACCTTGACGACCGCCAAGAAGGTCTCGGGAAGCCCGACCGCCTCGATGATCACGCCCGGCCCATCCCCGCCGGTGAGCCCTTGCAGCCGGTCGTGCGGCGAGGCGGCTCGGCGTGCGTCGCCCCCGCACGTCGCGCCGGCTCCAGCCTGCGGTCATCGATATCGACGGCTACCACGCTCGCGCCCCGGCGCGCTGCCGCTGCCACCGCGATCCGGTCGACGGCTGAGACCCGCGCCCGGGCCGCGGCGTGGAAACCCACACTCAGCGGCTCCATCGGTGCCACTTCGGGGAGCGAGAGGCCTTCCGCCTCCAGCACCTTGGACCAGGGCACCGCGATCCACTCCTCCAGGGCGCCATCCCGCTGCACGCCGAGCGTCTGGTTATCATAACAGGCGTTCCCCGGCCGTACCGGCAGGCAGGACAGCGGCCGCGGGCAGTATACGGCACGACGGTGACCGACAATCCCTTCCGAAGACAGTCGCCGGGACCTCCCCGCCCCCTCCGCCATCGCGGCGACCCCGTGGCCGGGCACACGCGGATAGGCGACCAGCGGGTCGAATCCCCGGTAGGTGTTCAGGTCCGAGCCGCAGGAGCCGATTGCCCGGACGCGCAACAGGAATTCATCCCCGCAGGCTCCGGCTCGGGCAGCGCACCCACCCGCGTATACGTCCGGGCCCTTCAATGAGGAAAGCTTTCATGAACGAATTTCGCCGCCGTGATTGCTTTCGTGTCCGGACCCGAGCGTAACGGCGCAGCCGCAGCGCAGGTCACTCCCCTGCCTTTCCCCGTCGAGCCGCGGATCCCGGCTAGGGCCCCGCTCCCACACGCCGGATGGCGGCCGGGCGCCAGCACTGCTGCTGACCGGCCGATCATGTCCCGCCCGCAGTCCAGCACGCGAGGACCCGCCCCCTCCCGGCGCCGGGCGCAGGTCCGCTCGTGCGCCTGCGCCCGGCACGACGACGCTCACCAGCCGGGGTTCTGCTCCAACTCGGGGTTCCGGCGAATCTCGTCCGAGGCGATCGGAAGGAGGTACATCTTCGGCTCCCAGGGCTGCTTGACCAGCAGGACCACCGGCGTGTAGGTCTTCTTCCCCGTCTCCAGGTCCTTGACGATCCGCATGCCCCGGATCGGCCGGTTCTCGATCTCCTCCGCGATCTTCCACCGCCGGATGTCGAAGAACCGATGGCCTTCGAACGCCAGCTCGATCCGACGCTCGTTGTAGATCCGCGCCCTCAGCTCCGGCCCCGTCACGCTCGCCGGAATCGGAGGCATCCCCACCCTCGCCCTCACCTTTGAAACATACTCCCTCGCCGTCGCCTCATCACCCAGCTCGAACATCGCCTCCGCGTAATTCAGGTAAATCTCCGCGAGCCGGAAGAACGGCCACGGATTCGTGTAGATCATCTGCCAGCTCAGCGGCGTGTCGTCGTCCGGCATGAACTTCCTCAGCACATAGCTCGTCCGGGGATTGTCGCCGCTCTGCTTGTACGAGTCGAAGCCCCACGTGCTGCCATCCTCCGACTCCCACATCTCGAACCGTGCCCCGTGGTAGACGGCATCGTCATGAATGATCGTCGCATAGAAACGAGGATCCCGGTTCGCATACGGATTCTGTGGATCGTACCCCGAGGCCGGGTTGATCACCTGCGTGCCATTCACCCAAAGGAACGGAGGCTCTCCGTTGATCATGTCATAATCGTCCACCAGGTTCTGCGACGGCCCGTTGCTCGCCCACCAGCCGCCGTACGCACCGAAGCGCCGCGACAGGTTGTGCATGGGTGCCTGATGCCCGTTGGTGGTCGTGAAGTTCCTGGTGAAAATGTACTCGTTCTGCGGCGCTCCGCTGGGAAGCCTGAAGAGCTCCTCGTAATCAGGGTGAAGCGAATACCCTCTGTCCAGCAACGCGGCCGCGGCATCCGCGGCTTTCTGCCATTTCGTCCTGTCGTTCGACGGGTTGAAGAGAGGAGAGGCGGCGTAGAGCAACACCCGTGAGCGGAGAGCCAGAGCCGCATCCTGCGTCGCCCGTCCGTAGTTCGGATCGGTCGAAGCATAACGCTGCGGCAGATACGGCATCGCGGCCTCGAGATCCTGCTCGATGAACGCCACGCATTCATCGAAGGTGTTCCTCCTGAACGACACCTTCTGGACGTCCGAGAGATCGTAGGCCTCCGTAACGATCGGTACGCCGCCGAACCGCTTGATGAGCTCGAAGTAGATGAACGCTCTCAGGAACCGGGCCTCCGCCACCAGGCGGTCCTGGTTGGCGATCTTGTTCCCCTCGTTCTCCCGCTCCTCCATCTTCTCGAGAAAGGTGTTGATCTTGCGAATGTATTGATAGCCCCTATCCCAGTAGTACATATACCCGCCCCAGAGGTCGCCACCGGCCACCGCGGTGATGTTGTCCGGGTTGAACGTATTCCGGGCAAAGATGTCGGCCCCGCAACACGGCGCGCTGTTGTAAGCCTCGTCCGTGTACTTCGAGTACATGTGGATGTAGAAGCCGTGGGGAATGGCGTTGTAGAGCTCATTGTGGTAGGCGTTGATGAGCTTCTCATCGCTCCACACGGCATCTTCCGCAATCCGGTCTTGGGGCGAGATGTCGAGGATGTCGCTCTCGCAGGCAGCACAGACCAGTGCGAGGATGACGAGCAGGAGCCGGCTATTCAGCCGCTCGGAGAACCCCCGCGACCGCGAGATGGCTATGGGCATTCCCATCGTCGTTCTCCCGTGATTGGTTCGATCCATGGCCCGTGGACGGCTCAAAAGCTGACACTCACACCCATGTTGATGATCCGCAGCGGCGGGTATTGTGTGAAGTCGCCCACGAGCTCCGGATCCGCCCATTTCAACTCCTTCGCCCACGTGAGCAGGTTGAACCCTGTGAGATACAGCCGGACCGAGTTCATGCCGAAGCGGGATGCAACGCTCGTCGGCAGCGTGAAACCGAGCTCCGCCGTCTTGAGCCGGGCGAAGGTCGCGTCGTAGAGGAAGAAGGTCGTGGGACCGGGCTGCCAGGCACCGGCCCTGGGCATGGTTCCATTCGGGTTGTCCGGGCGCCAGCGGTTGGCGGCCCGATACACCGTCGCGTTGGCGAAGTCGGTTCCGCCCAGCACGGAGGCCGTGCCGTCGTAGATGCAGGCGCCGGTCTGTCCCTGGAAGAAGAGGTTGAGGTCGAGGCTCTTGTATCGAGTCCCCAGCGTCAGCCCGGCCACGTACTCGGGCACGCTGGAGCAGTCGACCCGGAACATGTCCCTCGAGTCGATGACGCCGTCGCCATTCAGGTCGACGACGCGAATGTCCCCGACCTCGGCGCCCGCCCCGTGAGGATAGCTGTCGAGCTCCTCCTGGGTGCGGAAGATGCCATCGGCCTTGTAGTAGAGACCCGCCCCCACGGGACGGCCCGTCTGGTTCTGGTAGGGCTCCGGCTGGGGCACCTCATCCATGAACACGATCTTGCTCCTCGCGAACGCCAGATTCCCCAGGATGCTGTACGACCAGTCGGGAGTGATCGTGTTCTCATGGCTCACGGCCAACTCGAAGCCGTGGTTGTCCACCTTTCCGATGTTCTGATCCGGCAGCGCGGGGAACCCGAAGACGCGGCTCACCGAAAGGTTGGGTTGAGCCAGGATGTTCGACCTCTTTTCTTGCCACAAGGTCAGATCGAATCCCAGCAGCCCCTGCCAGAGGTTGGCCTCCAGCCCTACGTCCGTCTTCTTGCTGACTTCCCACGTGATGTTCGGGTTGGGCAGGGTGTTGGCGTAGATGCCCGGGGCGTCGCTGGTGCCGAAGACGTAGTTGCCGCCGAACGAGAAGGCCTGCAAGTACTGATACTGACCGACCCGATCGTTACCCACCTGCCCATACGAGACCCTCAGCTTCAGTTCGTTTACGAACGGCAAGTTGTCGCGAACGAATCCTTCCTGCGACAGACGCCACCCCGCAGAGAATCCCGGGAAGAAGCCATACCGCTTCCCCGGGGCAAAGGTCGAGGATCCATCGTAACGGAACTGGAACTGGAACAGATATTTTGCCCTGAAGTCGTAGTTCAGGCGGCCAAAGTAGTTGTCGTATGCGCGCCGAGAAGCGCTGCCGCTGTTGTCCTTGTCCTCCGGGTTGGAGCTGCCGACGCTTATCTGCGGAATGGCCGGACTCACGAAATTCTTCCGGTAGGCAGATGCGAAGGAGAACGTGTTGGTTTGCCGCTCGGAGCCGAGCATGAGGGAGAACGTGTGATCCTCGTTGATGATCGTTTCATAAGTGGCCCGGATGTTGTAGAGTTGCGTCGTCCATCTCCGGTAGGTGTCCGTCAACTCCACCGTCGAACTCCCGGTGCCCTGTTTGAGCTCGTATTCTCCGGTGCTCGGGTTGTACTCGTGGTAGTAATAGGGCTTGATGAAAGTCTTTTCGAATTGATGGCTGAGGTCGTAGTTGTATGTCGCGTCCAGGCGGAGACCCTCGAGGAACGGCACGCGATAGGTAGCGGTGAAGGTGGAGTACAACGGGTTGTCCCGGACGACGTTGGATCCGCGCTGGTCCAGCAGCAGGGGATTTTCCCCCAGCCGGCCCGGACCGATCAGCCCGTTGGGATACCGCGCCACGATGGTGGGGTTGGCCTGGAGGATATTGATGAAATTCACGTCCGTACTCACGGGAGAGTACGTCCGATTGTTGAGGATCGCGTAGAGGTTGGCGCTGACGCTCAGGTGTTCGGAGAGATTGGCGTCGACGCGCGTCCGGGCGTTGTACTGGCGGTAGGCGGTGGGGTTGTTCCGGAAGTGCCCCGGCTGGTCGAGCGCACCGAAGGAGAGTAGGTACTGGACCGCTTCGGTGCCCCCGGACGCCCGCAGGCTGAACTTGTGCTGGACCGTGTACGGCTTCAGGACCTCTTTCACCCAGTTCGTGTTCGGGTAGAGCACGGGGTCCGAGCCGTCCCGGAACTTCTGGATGGCCTCAGCCGTGTAGAAGGGCGTGTACTCTGCGGGTCGCCCCTGCCGATACCAGTCGGCCTCGTTGTACACCTCGGCGAAGGTCGCCGCATCGAGCATCTCCGGGAGGCGGGTGGGGCGCGAGAACCCGACGTCGTACGTCAGTTCGAACCTCGCCCTGCCCGCGGCGCCCTTCTTCGTGGTGATCAGGATGACGCCGTTCGCGGCGCGTGCGCCGTAGATCGCCGCTGAGGCATCTTTCAGGACCGTGATGCTCTCGATGTCTTCCGGGTCGAGCCGCTCCATGAGACTGCGCTCGACGCCGTCGATGATGATGAGCGGGGCGTTGTCTCTGAAGGTGCCCCTCCCGCGGACGAGGATGTTGAGCTGTTCCCTTCCGGGTTCGCCGGTCCGCTGGTTGATCGTCAGCCCCGGGAGCCGCCCGGCGAGCGACGCCGCGATGTTCGGGGAGGGGCTCACGGCGACGGCATCTCCGGAGACGCTGGCCACGGAGCCCGTGATGATCTCCCTCCGCTGAGCGCCGTACCCTACGGCGACGATCTCCTCGAGGGCGATCGCCGTCGTCTGGAGCTGGACGTTCAGCGTCGCATCCTGCCCCGCCGTCACCACGACGCCCTCGACCGTCCGGGTCTCGTAGCCGAGCAGGCTCACGGTCACCCGGTAGGTCCCCGAGGGGACGCCCGCGATCAGGAATCGACCGTTCGAGTCGGTGAGCGCGCCGAGCTGCGTGCCTTCTACGACGACGCTGGCGCCCGAGAGCGGCTGGCCGCCGTCGTCGGTGACGACTCCCGTGATGCGCCCGGCTCCCCCCTGCGCCCATACCACGGGCGGCAAGGACAGACCAAGGAGCAGAAGTAGCGCGCTAGCCCATCTCATACGAGGTCCTCCTCCGCAGAGGGTGGGTTGTGCTGCGGCATTGCCTCATTCGAAGCCAGAATCCGCGCGGGTGGCCGGGCCTGGACGGCCCCCGAGCGGGCCGATTCGCGAACCATCACGGAGAGTGGCCGCGACGTGGTCATTGGAGCGCCTCCCCGGGATCGCACCGGACCGCCCCGGCCCCGCCTCCACAGCGGCGCGGCCGCCGGCAGACCTGAAGACGGGGATCAGGCGGAGTAGAGTCGACGAATAGGTCTGCCGGCCGCCGCTGGAGTCCCCGACGGCACGGCATGCCGATGCGTTCTCGCATCGGCCGCCAGGCCGGCCGGAGAGCCCGGCGACGCGGCCGTTCGGGATCGTCCCCCGGCAAGGAGGGCCCCACGGCTCGCGGGGCGGCCGTCTATGTTAACCTTAACATCTATGGAGAGAAACTCGCACGCATGGCGGCAAAGGCGCTAACCCGGCACAGCCTGAGCCGCCCTGGGGAGTCACCACAGAAAGCGGAATGCGTTGTGCGCCGGGGCAGGTCCCTCCGGTCTGCGAGCCCCGGAGGAAGGCCCACCGACTTCCGCGCGCCACCGAGTCATCGGGCCAGCCGACATTTCGCCCGGTCCCGTCTCGATCCCGGAACCCCGGCAGGAGCAACCCGTCCCGTGCACGACACATGTTCAGGCGAAATCGCCATCGTCGCACTGGAGCACGAGAGGGCATGGCGGCGCAGTCCTGGGCCGGGCGGCCCGCGCCCTGGCTTTGCCCGGCGCGCCGCGACGTTGTTATCGCTATCAACCAGCGTGAGGTAACGGTATCATGAGAAAGAGAAAAAGTCAAGAATCACGTCTCATCCGGGGGCCGCCCGCCTACCGCCCCGTCCCGGGCCGCTGCGTCGAGCGCCGCGCCACCAGCTCCACCGGCAGCACCTGCTTCCGCGGCGCGCCGTCGAAGCCCAGGATCCGGTCGTGCAGCATCTCCATCGCCAGCCGCCCGGCCTGGTATTCCGGCTCCTTGACAACGGTCAGGAAAGGATCGATCAGGGAAGCAAGCTCGATCTCGCCGAAGCACGCCAGGCCGACGTCGTCCGGCACACGCAGACCGCGGCGCCTCAGCTCGACCAGCACTCCCACCGCCACCAGATTGTTCGCCGCGACGATCGCCTCCGGCAGCGCACCTGCCTCGCACAGCGAGGCCGCGATCTCCTCCCCGCTCCGCCGGTCGAACCGCCCCAGGTGCACCGAGAGCGAGAGCCCCGCCTCCCGCGCCGCGTCCCGGCACCCGGCCAGCCGCTGCTCCAGCGTCGAGTTCCCCGCCGGCCCCCCCACGAAGGCGATCTCCCGGTAGCCCCGCTCCACCAGGTGCGCGATGAGCTGCCGCCCCCCGTCGTACACGTCGTTCACCACCACGTCCGCCTCGACGCCCGGGATCTCCCGGTCGATCAGCACGACCGGGATGCCGCGGTCGCGCAGCAGCCGGATGTGGTCCGCGCCGCTCGTGGAAAGGATCACCCCGTCCACGCGCCGCGACGACAACACGTCCAGGTACCGCCGCTCCTTCTCCGGCTGCTCGTCCGTGTTCCCGACGATCAGCGTGTAGCCGTACTGGTGCGCCACGTCCTCCACCCCGCGCGACACCGCCGTGAAGAACGGGTTCTGGATATCCGAGAGCACCAGGGCCACCATCTGCGTGCGCCCCTGCACCAGGCTCCGCGCCACCGCGTTCGGCACGTACCCGAGCCGCTCGACCGCCGCGAGCACCTTCGCGCGCGTCTCCGGGCTCACCAGCCCGGGCCGGTTCAGCGCCCGCGACACCGTCATCGGGCTCACCCCCGCCTCTCGCGCCACGTCAACGATGTTCGGCACGTCCGACCTCACCGCCTGCGAAACAAGGATACGCCGCGCGGATCTCGGCCGCGCAGAAACCCTTCGCTTCTAGTCTATTATACCCGGCCACC
Organism: Longimicrobiales bacterium; assembly: GCA_036564015.1. Taxonomy (GTDB): domain Bacteria; phylum Gemmatimonadota; class Gemmatimonadetes; order Longimicrobiales; family RSA9; genus DATCLG01. The sequence continues at coordinate 1,014 of DATCLG010000032.1, read as the reverse complement.
GCGTGCGCGGCGACGGCGGGAGCGTATCCGGCCCCGGGGCAGCGGCCCCGGATTGGAACGCTGCGAGGCCCTTCATCCCGCCTGGCGTCCGCCTCGAAAGCTTGCCAGAGCGGGTTGCGGAGCGCTCGTTCCGGCCCGGCTCCCGAAAAAAGGGCACGATGGTGGGCCGCCCGGAGTCGGACGAGACGGGTCGGGAAACCCGGGCCCGGTCGCCCCGTCTGCGCTGCACGGGGCTTGGGCCCGAGCGCGCCGCGATCGCGCTGCCCATTCAGTCTGCGAAGGTCCAGAGGTCGTCCCGCGGGATGCTGCACGCCCAGCGACCATCGCCAGCACATGGAGATCGGAGAGTCAGGCGTGCTGTGGCCCGACGCGGCAGAGCTCGAATGTGACGGGCCCGCGATGCGCGACCGGACCAAGGGATGAGTGCACGGTCAACCCCTCTGATCCTGGCGCAACTGGCGCCCGCAGGGCCACGATCGGCGCGCGGCAGGCACCCCGTGGTCCTCGGGCACGCAAGGGAACACGCGTCCCGCGTCCTCGTCACCCGCCGAACAGGGATGCCAGTACGTCCCGCACGACAAAGAACGCGAAGAAGGCGTAGAAGGCGGAGCAGACCAGCAGCGCCGCTTCGCGCCAGCGCGCCGGCCGCAGCTCGGGGGGCAGGAATCGCCGGTTCACCACGACGATCTGCACCCCCGCCACCACCAGCACCAGCCCCGCCACGTTGGCCAGGATCGTGAACAGCTTGATCGGAGACGCCGCCCGCAGCGCGAACACGCTCCACACCGAGATGATCGCGAGCGCGCCGTAGTAGATCCTGTGGATGCCCGCCTCCTGCCATCGGCGCAGACGGCTGCTCGACATCCACAGCGCGTCGGTGATCGTCCGGACCAGGATGTCGGTGTTGCCGAGCTGGGTCTTGAAGAGGATCCAGAAGCCGGTGAACAGGGTGATGAACCAGAACCCCGGCCAGACGCGCTCGGCCAGGTACTTCGCCTGGTACGCCCCGGCGGC
>DATCLG010000031.1:0-5060 GCA_036564015.1 Longimicrobiales bacterium | reverse complement strand
TCGTCCGTGCGCTCCAGCTCCTCGCCCCGCGGGAGCCGGATGGTGATCGAGATGTAGGTGTCGCCGCCCCGCAGGGCGTTCCAGTTGACGCCACGGGTCACGTACTTGTCGAAGAGGAGGTAGGACCCGCCGAGGGCGAGGAGGGCGAGGGCAACGGTCGGCCAGGGGTGGCGGAGCGTGAGGCCGATGAGTCGAGAGTAGAGCCGGACGTAGAAGGGCGGCCGGGCGGGGCCATCGCCCTCCGGGCGGGCGCCCTCCCCGGGGCCCCGCAGCAACCGGGCCGCGAGCGCGGGGATGAAGGTGAAGGCGACGAAGAGGCTGGCCAGGAGGCTCAGGCCGACCACGATCGCGAGCGGGACGTAGTAGATGCGCAGCTCGCCCTGGAAGTAGACGAAGGGGATCAGGACGACGAGGGTCGTGAGCGTCGCGGCGAGGACGGCGAGCACGACCTCGCGGACACCGGTCACCGCGGCCTCTTCGGCCGGCAGCCCGGAGCGGCGGAGCCGGTAGACGTTCTCGAGCACGACGATCGCGTTGTCGACCAGCAGCCCGAACCCCATGGCGAGGCCCATGAGCGTGAGGAGGTTCAGCGTGAGCCCGCCGAAATAGATGAAGTTGAGGGTGATCAGGATCGAGAAGCCGATCGTGGCGAAGACGATCGCGGCCGAACGGAAGCTGCCCAGGAAGAGGAGGAGCACGACGAAGACGACGCCGGCGGAGAGCAGCGCCCGGTAGCGGAGGTCGGAGAGCTGGGCGCGGATCTCCCGGCTCTCGTCGTTGTCCAGGAAGAAGCGCACCCCCGGCGGGCGCGTGTCCTCGAGCGCGGCGAGCCGGGCCTTGACGCGGTCGGCGACCCGGACGGCGTTGGTCCTGGGCGCCTTGTGGACGGTGAACGACACGGCCGGCTCGCCGTCGATCCGGTAATAGGACCAGGCATCCTCGTAGGTGTCGTGGAGGCGCGCGACGTCGGCGACCCGCACCACGCGACCGCGGTCGGTGAGGAGGGGGAGGCGGGCGACCTCCTCCAGGGATCCTGCCCGGTGCCGGATCGCGAGGGTGCGGCGTGTGCCGCCGTCCTGGACGGCGCCGGCCTGGCGGACGTACTCCAGGTCGCCTAGCCTGGCCTGGACGGCCCCGAGCGTGAGGCCGAGGGCCTGGATCTTCGTCGGGTCGAGCTCGATCTCGAGGATGCGCTGTCGCCCGCCCTGCACGTCGATGTGCCCCACGCCCTCGACCTGGAGGAGCTCGGGCACGACCTCGTCTTCGATGTACGCCCGGAGCGCCTCGAGCGTGTAGGGCCCACTCACGGTGTAGGAGAGGAACGGCCGGCTCTGCTCCTCGAACTCGGGTGGGACGTAGGGACTGATGGCCGGCGGGCGGACGCCCTCGGGCAGCTCCTTGGCGAGCGCGGCGAGCCGCTCGGAGAGCTCGAGGCGGGCGAAGTCCATGTCGGTGTCGCGCGCGAAGTAGACCTCGAGCCGGGCGTAGCCGGTGCCGTCCTGGTGATAGGACTCGGAGGTCACCTTCTCCACGCCGCGCACCTGCTGGACGGCGGATTCGAGGAGGGAGGTGAGGCGCGCCTCGGTCGCCTCGGACGAGGCGCCGGGCCAGGAGGCGTCGATGTAGAGGCGGGGCAGGGCGGTGTCCGGGAGCAGCTCGATGGGCAGGTTCTGCCACGCCGCCACGCCCAGCAGCGCGGCGGCCAGGTAGACCATCGAGATGGCGATCGGCCGGCGGGTCGAGAGGCGGATCATGGCGACCTCCCCTCAATCGCCCGGCGTGGTCTGCGGCTCGGCCGCCGGTTCGGTCGCTGGCGCCGGGGCCGGCGCCGGTGCGGGCGCGGGCCGGCCGAGCAGGGCGCGCAGGCGCAGGCTGGCTTCGTCGACCAGTTCGTAGACGACGGGGATCACGACGAGTGTGAGCGCGGTCGCGCTGAAGAGCCCGCCGAACACGGCGACGCCCATGGGCGCCTGGAGCTCGCCGCCGGCGCCGATGCCGAGCGCCATGGGGAGGAGCCCGAGCATCCCGGTGATGGTGTTGATCACGATCGGGCGGAAGCGGGCGTGGCCGGCGGCGAGGATCGCCTCGCGGGTGGGCAGCCCTTTGCGGCGCATCTGGTTGATGAAGTCGATCTTGACGATGGCGTCGTTGTCGACGATCCCGACCAGCACGATGAGGCCGATGAGGCTGACGGTGTTGAGCCCGCCGCCGGTCAGCCAGAGGGCGAAGGCGGCGCCGACCACGGCGAGCGGGACGCTGAGCAGCACGATGAAGGGGTGGAGCAGCGATTCGAACTCGGCGGCCAGGATCATGTAGACCAGGAACACGGCGAGGCCGAAGGCGAAGAAGAGGCCGCGGAAGCTGCGGCGCATCTCTTCGTTCTCGCCGCCGATCTCGACGCGGAGTCCGCGGGGCGGGGGGAGCGTGCGGACGGCGGCCTCGGCGGCGGCGATCGCCTCCTCGAGGTCGTCGCCTGCGGCGTCGGCGTAGACGGGCACGACGCGGCTCTGGTCGACGTGCCGGATCTCGACGGGCCCTACGGCCTCGCGGGCGCGGATCAGCTCGCGGAGCGGGATGCCGTCGACGCGCAGGATGTCGAGCGTTGCGAGCGAGCGGCGCGCCTCCTCGGACAGGGCCACGACGACCGGGACCTTGCGGTCGAAGTCCACCAGCTCGGTGGCGGTGACGCCGAGCATGTACTTCTCGATCGTCTGGGCGACGCGCTGGGGGTCGATCCCGTAGGCGGCGGTGCGCTCGCGGTCGACCTCGATCTGCACCTCGGGGTGCCCGAGCTCGGTGCCGAGCCGCACGTTGGTGAGCGCGGGGACGGTGGCGAGGTGGGCCTGGAGGCGCTGGGCGTAGTCGAGCGCGGCGTCCAGGTCGTCGCCGCGGATGCGGACGGCGAGGTCGGCTTCGCCGATCCCGAGCACCCGCCCGAGCGCCGTGGCCTGGCCCGTCTCGATGGCGAGCGTGCCTGGCGGGAAGGCGGCGAGGCGGGGGCGGAGGCGCCGCAACGCGGCGGCGGTCTTCTCCCCCTTCTTCAGGCGGACTTCGAGCAGCGCGGTGTTGAGCCCGGACTCCTCCTCGGCGGTGCTGGCGGTCGTTCCCTGGCGGCCGACGCGGGTGAAGACGGCCTCGACGGCGGGGTCGCCCATGAAGATCCGCTCGAGGCGGGCCGCGGCCTGCGAAGTCTCCTCGAGCGGCGTGCCGCGTGGGAGCTCGAGGCGCGCCCGGAAGGCGCCCTGGTCCACGGCGGGGAGCACGCTCCGGTCGAGGTCCAGCCCCGCGAGCACGGCGAGCCCGAAGAGCGCCAGGGCGATGCCGATCGTCCGGCCACGGTGCTCGAGCGCGGTCGCCAGGATCCGCTCGTAGTACTCGCCGACCCCGGTGAACCCGCGGTCGAACGCGTCGAGCGCCGGCCGCAGCGCGCGGCCGACTGGCCCGGTGAGGCGGCGCCCCCCGGCGCGGAGCCACCGGCGCACCCGCCCCTCCGCCCCGTCCCCCGATTCCTCGCCCCAGCGGGCCGCCATCGTCGGCAGCAGCGTGAGCGCCACCACCAGGCTGGCCAGCAGCGCGAACGCCACCGAGAACGAGAGCGCCCCGAAGAGCTCGCCCGCCAGGCCCTCGACGTAGATGATCGGCCCGAAGACCGCGATCGTGGTGAGCGTGGAGGACGTGACCGCCGCCTGCACCTCCTCCGCCCCGAGCGCCGCCGCCGCGGCGGCCCGTAACCCCATCTCCCGGTGGCGCGAGATGTTCTCCAGCACCACGATCGAGTTGTCCATGAGCAGCCCGACGCCGAGCGCCAGACCGCCCAGGCTCATGATGTTGAGCGAGACCCCGGCCGCATCCAGCAGCGCGAACGTGACGATCACCGAGATCGGGATCGCGAGCGCGATCGCCACCGGGTAACGCGCCTCGCGCAGGAAGAGGAAGAGCACCAGGAACGCCAGGGTCCCCCCGAGCACGATCTCCTGCACCAGGTTGTCGATCGCGTCGGAGATGAAGCCCGCCTGGCTCATCGCCACGTCGATCTGCACGTCCGGGTACTCCTCCCGCAGCTCCCGGAGCACCTCCTCCACCGCCTCCGCCACCCGCACCGTGTTGGCGCCCGACTCCTTGAAGAGCAGGAGCCCCACCGCCTCCTGGCCGTTGTAGCGGGCGATGGACTGCCGCTCCCGGAACCCATCCTCCACGCGCGCGACGTCCCGAACCGTGACCACGCCCGGGAGCGGCGGCGTCTCCGAGCCCCCCTCCGTCCTCGCACCCGTGCCCGCACCCGCCTCCGCACCCGGCCCCCCGCTCGCCCCCGCGCCCCGCGGCGGGCCGCCCACCTTCAGCACCACCCCCTCGATCTCCTCGACGCTCCGCAGCTCGCCCAGCGTACGCAGCGAGTAGCGGTAACGACCGCGGCGGATCGTGCCGCCCGGGGCCGTGGCGTTGGCCGCGTCGAGCGCGGCCTCGACGTCGTCTACTCTCAGCCCGAAGCTCTCCAGCCGCCGCGGATCCACCTCCACCCGGATCTCCCGCTCCAGCCCGCCCGTCACCACCGCCTCCGCCACCCCGTCGATCTGCTCCAGCCGCCGCTTGAAGACCGACTCGGACAGGTCCTTCAGCGCCCAGAGGTCCTGCGACCCCGCCACCGAGAGCGCCATGATCGGCTCCGACGTCGGGTCCGTGCGCAGCACCACCGGCCGCTCCGCGCCGTCCGGGAGGCTGCCCCGCAGATTGTCCAGCCTCTCCCGCACGTTCAGCGCGGCGAAGTCCATGTCCGTGCCCCACGCGAACCGCAGCGTGACGAGCGAGACCCCCTCCCTCGACACGCTCTCGATCCGCTCCACCCCCGGCACCGACGCCACCACCCTCTCGACTGGCTCCGTCACCAGCCGCTCCACCTCCCGCGGCGCCACGTTCGGGTAGCTCGTGTAGATCACCAGCCTCGGGTAGGCGATGTCCGGCAGCAGGTCGATCGGCAGCCGCCGGAGCGAGATCAGCCCCAGGAACACCATCGCCACGATCAGCATGGCGACGGCCACGGGGCGCCGGATCGCACGCGCGGG
>DATCLG010000030.1:0-1838 GCA_036564015.1 Longimicrobiales bacterium | reverse complement strand
TCGCCCACGATCCGCCCCGTCGCGAACTGGCCCGCCAGGAGCCGGCCGCCCGGGTTCGGGAGCCGCATGTAGACCCCGACCTGACGAGTCTGGAGGTTCGCGACCGGCTCGATCCGGTCGACCGAGCCCCGGAACTCCTCGCCGGGGTGCGAGTCGAGCGTGAAGATGACCTCCATCCCCGGCCGGATCCGGGCCGCGTCCTCAATGGGGACCTGGCCGGCCAGCTCGAGGAACTGCGTGTTCACCACCGTGAACAGCTCTTCCCCGATGTTGACGGCCTGCCCTCCCTCGACCATCCGCTCGCTGACCACGCCATTGATCGGGGAGACGATCGTGGTGCGCCCGGCCTGCTCGGCCGCCGCCGCAGCCTGGGCGCGCGCCGCCTCGTACGCGGCCTGCGCGCTGTTGAAGTCGATGTCGGCCATCGCGCCGGCCTGGTGCAGCACGCGCGCCGACTCGAGCCGCTGCTTCGCCAGGGCGAGGTTGGCCTCCGCCGCGGCCGCCTGGGTGCGGACCCCGTCGGCGTCGATCGTGGCGAGCACCTGACCCTGACGGACCGGCGTGCCCCGGTCCACGCGCAGGTTGGTGATCGTCCCGGGCACCTGCGCCTTGATCTTCACGACCCGGTACGGCAGGAGCGAGCCCGTCAGTACCGCGCCGGTCGACAGCTCCGTGCGGCGCACGGTCGCCACGTCCTGGCTCCCGAGCTCGATGACGATCTCTTCCTCCGTGGTGACCGACGCCGAACCGGCATCCCCGCAACCGGCAACGCCAAGGAGGGCCACACTCGCGGCCGTGGCCGCGGCCCCCGCTAGCATCCTGTTTCGCATGGTCCCAGATCCCCTAACTCTCGCGACCCCTATCGTGCCCGGGTCCCGGCACGGCCCGACCTGCCGCCGGGACCGGGCACCGAGCAGCCGTTCTCAGTTCCTGTTCCTCTCCACGACCGCCCTTCCACCCAGGGCGCGGATCACGGCCGCATCCGCGATGTAGAAGTCGGCCAGCGCCTGGGCGAGGTTGGTGCGCGCCTGGAGCAGCGCGAGCCGCGCCTCGGACACCTCGAGCTGCGTGGCGAGCCCGCGCTCGTATCGCATCCGCGTGAGGTCGTAGACGCGCTCCGCCTGCTCCACCGTGCGCTGTCGCGCCGTGATCTCGGCTCCCGCCCGCTCGCGGTCGCCGAGCGCCTGCTGGTACTGCAGTTCGACCTGCTCCTCGAGCTGCGCCAGCCGCAGCTTCGCCGATTCCAGCTCCGCCTCCGCCAGGTCGATGTCCGCCGTCCGCTTGAACCCCTGGAAGATCGGGAGCTGGAGACTGATCGTCGCGCTCCAGTCGGTCCGCGGCTCCACGCCCGCGAAGTCGAACATCCGGTTCGGGTAGAGCAGGCGGCCGTAGTTCATCTGCAGCGCAACCGTCGGCAGGAACGCGCTCTTCGCGATCCGCACCTGCTCCTCCCGCATGGAGACCTGGCGCCGCGCCGCCTCGACCGCCGCGCGCCGCGACAGCAGCCGCTCAGCCGAGGCCACAGGCGGCGAGGCCACGACCGACGGATCGGGCGGCACCAGCTCCGTCGTCAGGACCAGCGGCTGCTTGAGCGGCAGGTCCAGCAGCCGCTTCAGGTTCAGCTCCGCCAGCTCGGCGGACTTCTGCGCCTGCACCAGGCCGGGGCGCAGGTTTTCCGCGGCCACCTCGGCGCGCATGACGTCCAGGTCAGAGCTCTGGCCCGCCTGGCGCCGCAGCCGCTCCTCCGCCAGGAACGCCTCGGCCTGCTCCAGCGCCGCCCTCGCGATCTGCTCCATCTGCTTGGCGAGCAGGGCCTGGTAGTACGCCGTCCGGACCTG
>DATCLG010000029.1:0-3835 GCA_036564015.1 Longimicrobiales bacterium | reverse complement strand
GACGGCACGATCTGGTTGAGGCGAGAGGACCTCGGGAACGAATCCGTCGAGTGGCTGGTGCTGGGCGAGGACGGCGCCGTGCTCGGGGCGCTGCGCGCGCCCAGAGGGCTGCAGATCCTCCGGGCGGAGCGGGGCTCGATCTGGGGGGTGGAGCAGGACGAGCTCGATGTGCCTTACGTGGTGAAGTACCGGGTCGAAGAAGGGGGACGCGGAGCGTAGGGTCGCTCCTCCCCGTCCCTTTCCTGGATGCAGAGCAGCACAGGTGCGGGTCGGCGCTGGTGGCGGGCGCGGCCTGGTCGGGCTCGTCCTGCCGCCCGGCGCTGCTCCGCCTCGCCGGACCGACCCGTTGGCGGGGGAGTCTGGCCGGCACACGGGCCCGGCCAGCCGCCGCGTGGCGCCGCTGCGCGAGCGGAACCGTCGAGTACCCTATCGATCTCGTGAGGAGGCGCAGAGAAATGGGAGCGAACGTTGGTCCGACCAGGGAAGGCCGCCGGCGCCCGTTGACCTCTTTCGGGGGCCGGGTCGCCGCGCTGGCGAGCTGGCTCGTCTTCGCCTGTCTTCCGCTCGCCGGCTGCGACCGCGGGACCCCCGACGCCGCCGACGCGCCTGCCGAGCGCCTGCACGGCACCGTGGACCTGACGCTCGGCGGCTCGGGCGAGGCGGAGGACTCGGTCGCCTTCTGGGATGTCCGCGGGCTGGCGATGGACTCGGCCGGCCGGATCATTGTCGCGGACTACCGCGATAACAAGATCAGCGTCTTCTCGCCGGAGGGCGCGCTTCAGTTCGCGTTCGGGCGTCGGGGCGAGGGTCCGGGCGAGTTCCAGGGCCCGTGTTGCATTGCGCTCGCGCGGGACGGGCGCCTCTGGGTCGCGAACCTGGACGGTTTCCGGTACAGCGTATTCGAGCTGGGGGCCAACTCTGCCCGGTTCGACTTCGGCTTCCGGATGCCTTCGCCCGGGAGCGTGCGGCTTCAGGACCACCGGGTGTCGTGGGATCCGTCGGGGCGGATCGTTCACGTCTCTTCTGCCTTCTTTTCAGGGGAGTTCCGCCTGGTGCGATGGCTGCTCGACCGCTCGGGCGCGGTGGAGCGGAGCGACACGTTGCCGGCGGCGTCGAGGGACAGCGTGCCGTTCGTGATGCTGTCCAGCCCGGGCGGCCGCGGCTTCACGGGAGTGGGGCAGCCATTCGGTCCGGCGCTGCTTAGGGCGTTCGGGCCGAACGGCGAGCAGGCGGTGGCGATCAGCTCCCGATACGCGATCGACTGGCTGGACGGCGACTTCAGGCTGCTACGCCGCATCGAGCGACCGTCGGTCGAGGGCCCCAAGGTCAGCGCGGACGAGCGCCGGCGTGCGGAGGCGCAGCTCGAAACCATCGCAAAGAATCTCGGTCTCGAGCGTTCTGCCATACCGTTCGGGGTTCCGGACCGGAAGCCGCCGCTCGCTGACCTCGGGTTCGACCTGGAGGGCCGGCTCTGGGCCCGGCGCTCCGCGGCGGAAGGTGCGGAGCTGCAGGAGGCCGACGTCTACGATCGGGATGGCCGATGGGTCGCCACGATGGCGTGGCCTGCCGGGATCCGGCTCGTCACTTGGACGGTGCGTGGCCGGACGGGGCTCGGCGTGGCGATCGACAGCCTGGGCGTCCAGCGGGTCGTGAGGCTGCAGTTCCGGTAGCGGGCATGGTGCCGGACCCGGGCGGGTGACGCCGCTCCACCTGTCAGTCGGCGCGGTAACGGGCCGCCTCGCCCTGGGGGCGGCTCGTCGCGATCTCGACGTGCCCCAGCCGCGGGCCAGGTCGCGACGCCGACACGGTTGACGGCCGCCGCGGCGTGTCGCATCCTTCTACTAATCATTTAGTAGTCGTGCCGCGGCGGGAGCGTCGCCCGTCGGCGCCCCGAGGCCCGCCGCGAGCACGCCCACCTTGCATACCCCCGCCATCGCGCGACGCAGGATCGAGGCGAAGGAGGCACTCATGTCGGACTGGCGCGTAAGTCCTGCCGAGCAGGCCCCCGCGGCCGGTCGCGGGGCGAAGAGGGTCGCCAGCCACTTCCTCCGATCCGCATGCTTGCCGGCGGCGTTCGCGGCCGTGCTCCAGGGCTGCGACCGCGCTCCCTCCGCCGGCGTCGTCTCGCCCTTCCACGACCCCAGCATCCCGACGTGGCACGTCGTTCTCCAGCCGGAGCTGCAGCTCGGCGGCGCGGACGAGCGAGAAGGCTATGTCTTCGACGGCGTACGTGGGGCGGCCCTGTTGAGCGACCGGCTGGCGGTCGCGGACGGCGGCTCGCTCGAGATCCGGTTCTACACGCTGGACGGCGCCTTCGTGGCGCGGAGCGGCCGCCGCGGGGCCGGGCCGGGGGAGTACCAGTGGATCACCACCATCGCTCCTTTCGGCGACACCGCGGTCGGGGTGTGGGACGGCCTCCTCTCCCGCATCACCATCGTCGACCGAGGAGGCAACGTCGTCCGGACCCTGGAGCCCGATCTGTCCGGGACGTCGGGCGTCTTTTCGGTACAATTCGTCGGGACCCTGCAGCAGGGGCAGCTCGTCTTTGCCGACCGTACGTCCATCAGGGCCCTCCAGGATGCCGAGCCCGGTCCGCGGCAGGACTCCGTGGCCGTGACGATCCTGGACGCGGACGGCCGCTGGAATGGAACCGTGCTCAAGCAGCGGGGCCCTGAGACATGGTTATTCCGGGAGGGTTCTTTCTGGAACAACGATGAGATCCTCTTCGCCCGCTCGGCGTTCCAGGCCGTGGCAGGCGGCGACCTGGTGCTCGCGACGAACGATTCGCTCGAGTTCTCCAGGGTCGATGGCGACGGCGAGGTGGTGGCCTCTGCCGTCCTGCCCTGGACGCACCGGCCGGTGACCCGTGCGGAGGCTGAGGCGGAGCGGGCCGCCCGCCTCAGAGAAGCGGAGAACCTACCCAAGCTTTATTCCAGCACACTGATCAACGGTCGACCGTTCAGGGAGCTGGTGGCGCCGTTCCAACGGCGGGTCATCGAGCGCCTGCCGGCCAGCGAAGCGTGGCCGGCGTTCGGGGAGATGCGTGGGGACGCGGCAGGCCGGGTCTGGGTGGCCGAGTACCTCGGCCGTGCCTCGACCGCGACGGAGCGGACCTGGATCGTCCTGGATCCCGAGTTCCGCCCGGTGGGCCGGGTGGTGCTGCCGGCTGGCTTCCAGATGCTCGCGGTGGGCGAGGACCGGATCGTGGGCCTGTCGAAGGACGATTGGGGCCGGGAGGCGGTGTCCATCTACCGGATTCGGCGATGACGGGTCGATGGTCCGGGCGGAGATCCTCGATGGCCCGATCGAGCGCCCTGGCTGCCGCGCGCCCCTCGCCCGGGGCTGGAGCCGGCCTGGCGCCGGCGCTCGAGCGGCCGCGAGCCAGGGCCGCCGCATGAGGAGGCGTCTCGACCGGGCCATCGAGCTTTCCTCACGTCGGCGCCCCCGCCCCCGCCGGGTGGCGGGCGCCCCTCGAGTTTCCCGCTGTGATTTCCGAGCAGTCGCGCCGGAGGTCTGGTTCGGGCGGGGTACGTTCGAACCTCGCCCGGATCCGGCGCGCAGCACGTGCGCGGGCGGCTGCCCGACCGCATGGCGGCGCCGTTCGGCAACCCGGAGGAGAGAGCATGCGCAGGTTACGGATCGCCGCAACAGGCGTGGTTTGTTTCGCCGCTGTGCTCCCCGCCGCATCGTGCGGGGCCGGGGAGCGCGCGACGGCCGGGCCCGTGGTGCGCGACAGCGCGGGCGTCCGGATCGTCGAGAGCCGGGCGGCGCGCTGGACGAAAGGGCAAGGGTGGACGGTGGCCGCGGAGCCGGCCGTGGACATCGGGGTGGTGGA
>DATCLG010000028.1:0-17728 GCA_036564015.1 Longimicrobiales bacterium | reverse complement strand
CCTGCTTGCGGACGAGCCGACGGGGAATCTGGACAGCCAGACGAGTGAGGAGATCATGGCGCTCTTCGCCGAGCTGCACCGCGATGGGCAGACGATCGTCCTCGTCACCCACGAGCCCGACATCGCTCAGCACGCCCAGCGGATCGTCACGCTGCGCGACGGGCTCATCGCCAGCGACGTCCGCCGCACCGTGGCTTCCGCGGCCCTGTAGGTATGGACCCGCGTGAAGGCGTGCGTCTGGCCCTCGGCCAGATCCGGGCGCACAAGCTCAAGAGTTTCTTCGCGGTCCTGGGCGTGATCATCGGGGTCATGTTCCTCATCACGGTGGTCAGCCTGATCGAGGGCATGAACCGCTACATGGAGGAGGACTTCGCCCGGACGATCTACGGGCTCAACACGATCACGCTGCGGCGCGTGCCGGAGATCAGCTTCGCGGGGCCGAGCGCCTGGCGTGAATGGAGGCGGAGACCCCGCCTCACGCTCCGGGACGCCGAAGCGATCCGCGCACAGCTCGAGGTACCCGCGCTGGTCGCCGTGGAGAGCAACAATGGCGGCACCCTGGAGGCCGAGGACGGCACCGAGGTGGAGAACGTGTGGCTAACGGCCGCCTCGGCCGATTACTTCCGGATCCGCCAGTACCGGATCGAGCGAGGGCGCAGCTTCACGGCGCCCGAGGATCAGATGGGCGCGCCCGTGGTCGTGCTGGGATACGAAGCGGCCGAGAAGCTGTTCGGCCAGCTCGATCCGCTGGGTCGCACGGTCAGGATCAGGGGATTCCCGTTCCGCGTGATCGGCGTCCTGGAAAAGCAGGGCACGCTCTTCGGGATCTCGCTCGACAACCGGGCGATCGCGCCGGCGCGCTCTCCCATGGCGCGGTTCGTCAACCCGCCCGGGATCGTGGATGCGGTGCTCATCCGCACCTTCGATGAGCGATTGCTGGACGAGGCGATCCTTTCGCTCGAGTCGATCATGCGGGTCCGCCACCGGCTGCGGCCGGCCGAGCCCAACGATTTCGAGATCGAGACGGCGGAAGACTCGATGGCGTTCTGGATCCGGATAAAGCGGATCCTCATGATCGCGTTCCCCGGGCTGGTGTCGATCGCGCTCGTGGTCGGCGGGATCGTGATCATGAACATCATGCTGGTGTCCGTGGTCGAACGCACCCGGGAGATCGGGATCCGGAAAGCGATCGGCGCTCGCCGCCGCGACATCCTGATGCAGGTCCTCGTGGAGTCGGCCACGCTTTCGGGCCTGGGCGCGGCGATCGGGATCCTGATCGGGCTCGGGCTGGCCCAGGTCGTGAAATCGGTTACGCCGCTCCCCGCCGCTATCGCGCCGCACTGGATCGTCGCGGCGGCGCTGCTCGGCATCGGCGTCGGGGTGGTGGCCGGCATTTACCCTGCGTCCCGCGCCGCCCGGCTCGACCCGGTGGTGGCGCTCCGCCAGGAGTAGTGCGTTGAGGATCGAGAGCTTTCGGGAGGGAGCCCTTCTCGCGCTGGACCAGCTCCGGGCGAACAAGTTCCGGTCGGCGCTCACCATCCTCGGCGTGGTCGTCGGCGTGGCGACGGTCATGGCGATGAGCGCCCTCATCGCGGGGATCCGTGCCAGCATCATGGAAGACATCGAGGCGGCCGGGCCCCGGAACTTCGCCGTTGCCCGGTTCGATGACAACGAAGTCCGGCTGACGGGCGACAACCAGGAGCTGTGGGCCCGGCCGCGGATCACGCTCGAAGAGGTGGACCGCATCGCCCGGCTGGACGCGGTGCGGAGCGCGATCGTGGGCTTCGACCTCACCCTGGAGGTGGACGCGGGGCGGGAGAAGGTCGAGAACGTGCAGGTCCTCGCGCGTGGTGCGGGCTGGAGTCAGTTCACCCCCGGCACGATCGTGGCCGGCCACGACTTCCTCGAACCGGACGTGCGCGGTGCTCGCCCCGTGGTGCTGCTTTCCCGCCCTCTGGCCGAAGCGCTCTTCGGACCGCTCGATCCGATCGGACGCCGGGTGCGCATCCGGGGCAGGTCGTTCGAGGTCATCGGGATCTTCGAGAACGGCCGGAACATTTTCGCCAACATCGTCAAGCACGTGGCGATCGTCCCCTACACGGCGGCGATCAAGCACCTCTCCGCCTCGCCGGACTGGATGCACGTCTTCGTCGTCACGGCGCCGCACGCCACCCAGGCCGAGGCCATAGACCAGGTCATCACCACGCTCCGCGTCGCGCGAGGGCTTCGCCCCGGCGAGCCCAACAACTTCGCCATCATCCGCCAGGAGGAGATGATCCGCTCGTTCAACCGGCTGACCGGCGCGTTCTTCGTGATCATGATCGCCCTCTCCTCGGTCGGGCTGATGGTCGGTGGGGTCGGGGTGATCGCCATCATGATGATCGCGGTCACGGAGCGGACGCGTGAGATCGGGATCCGCAAGGCGCTCGGTGCGACCCAGCGCGAGATCCTCTGGCAGTTCCTGTTCGAGGCGGCGACGCTGACGCTGATCGGCGGGGCGATCGGCATGCTGGCCGGCGGCGGGCTTGCCTTCGTCGTGCAGGCCGTGACCCCGATCCCCGCCCGCGTGCCGCTGCCCGCGATCGCCGCCGCGCTCGGCATGGCCGCCGTCGCGGGCATCGGCTTCGGACTGTGGCCCGCCTGGCGGGCGGCACGCCTTGACCCCGTCGTCGCCCTGAGGCATGAATGACGCGGGCCTGCGCGTCTCGGACCGGTCTGGCCGTGAAAGCGCGCCGGCCCACGAGAGCCAACGCAACGGACCACGGAACCCGGTGAGCCCATGGTCGATCTCCTCGCCATCGTCGCGCACCCAGACGACGCGGAGCTGATCTGCGGCGGAACGCTCATCCGCGCAGCCGATCAGGGATACCGTACCGGCGTCCTGGACCTCACCGCCGGAGAGAGCGGGACCTGGGGCGACGCGGAGCGCAGACGCGCGGAAGCCGAAGCGGCGAGCCGCATCCTCGGGCTCACCGAACGGCGGTGCGCCGGCCTGCCCGACGGTGCGCTGGAGAACACGCCCGAGGCCCGGTGGATCGTGGCGCGGCACATCCGAGAACTGCGGCCCCGGGTCGTCATCCTCCAGGCGCCGGAGGGCCGGCACCCCGACCACCGCGTGGCAAGTCAGCTCGCCTACGATGCCTGCTTCCTGGCCGGGCTGCGCCGGGCGCCGATCGAGGGCGAACCGCACCGGCCCAAAAAGATCCTCTACGCTCTCGCCTACCGCGAGGAGACGCGCAAGCCCACCTTCGTCGTCGACATCACCGACCAGATGGAGCGCAAGCTCCAGGCGATCTTCGCCTACGCCTCTCAATTCGAGGGGAAGACGGCGATGGGGGAGGTCTTCGGGGGCGGGGACCGCTCGCTGCGCGACCAGATCCTGATCCACTGCGCGCACTACGGCTCTCTGATCCGACGCCCGTACGGGGAGCCGTTCTGGACGCGCGAGACGATGCTGGTCGACGACGTGATGACGCTAGCGGTCAACAGCATCTGAGCCGGTCGGACCGGACCGACGTCGGGGCCCGGCGTCGATCCCCCGGGGGCGGCGCCGGGCCTTCGCCGTCAACTCCTCCGGAACTCCGGTGAAGCGGCTTCGCCTCGTCGGGGCGCCCGCGCTTCCCGTCGGGGCTGCAGGCTCGACGAGCGTACGGGCGAAGTTCTCCTCGAACTGGCCGGCCATCACGTAGCGGGCGAACTCCGGGGCACGGATCCCGCGATCGCCAGCGGGCGGGCCGACAAGCGCCGTCCGGGGCCGGCCGTGTCACCGTGCGCCGCGGGGTGCAGCTCTAGCGGATCCGCAGACTGGTGGGTGAGAGGAGTTCCGCGCCCTCGGGGCCGCGGTGAGATGCGCTGCGAGAGGATCGCAACCGAGGGCGCGGAAGAGACGGGTGGGATTCTTCGTACCGGAAGCGATATGTACTGGTGATGACGGCCGATTCCGGGGCCTACGCAAGAGCCGGTCCACGGCGCCGGGCCTGGCGGGCCTGGCCGCCGAATTGATTTATCAACGAGTTGCGCCACACCCGGGCTCCTGTACGGGCGGCGGGTGTGGCATCCGTGCGACACCCATTGCCCCATCGATGTCCCACCCTGCCGGTGGCGGACCGGGTGCACGTCGCGCCGGGGGCTCAGACCTGGCCGGGCACGGACGGTTCGGTGAGGCAGGTGACCTCGATGAGGAGGCGACGCCAGCTGGGGACATCGGCGCCGGAGACGCGGATTGCGCGAGCGGTGGCGCGGCCGCCGCGGAGGACCCAGGGTGCGAGCCAGACCTCGATCTCGGGTGGGAGGTGTCCGAGGAGCTCGCCGTCCGGGAGGTGGACCCAGACGCCGGGCTCGTCGTCGACGGGGGGACCGGGGATCAGGAGGAGCTCATCGCCTTCGTGGACCCGTTCCAGGTGGCGTGCGCGGTCGCCGAAAACGGTGCCGTGGACGGTGGTACGGAAGCGCGCGGGCGGATTGGGAGGCGGCGGGGGTGGAATCCTCTCGTGCATCGTCGTGGGATGGGTAAGGGGCCTCGGGTTCGGACCCCGGCGGGCGCGCATGGGGGGCGCGGTCTACGGCGCTCCCCAGGTTTGCGGCGAGCGGGATGCCGGGGTCGGGTGATATGTGGTAATTTATCCTGGCGCGTGCCGGCTGCCAAGAAAAGTCGTTGTTCTGGTCGGATCGATGCCGGCGCGCCCGGGTACGAGAGCAAGGGTTGGAGTCGTTGATCGGGAGGGGTTCGTGCAGTCGATCTACCTGGACCACGCGGCGACGACGCCATTGCGCCCGGAGGTGCGGGAGGCGATGGCGCCGTACTTGGGGGAGCGGTTCGGGAACCCGTCGAGCGTGCATCGCTGGGGGCGCGAGGCGCGGGCCGCGCTGGAAGATGCGCGGGAGCGCGTGGCGGCGGCGCTGGGGGCCGGCCGGCGGGAGGTGGTCTTCACCGGCGGCGGGACGGAGGCGGACAACCTCGCGGTGCTGGGCCGGTGGCGGGCGGCGCGGCGGGCGGGCTGGCCTGGCCCGGTGGTCTGCTCGGCGGTGGAGCACAAGGCCGTGCTGGGCGCCGTGCGGGAGGCGGGGCGGGAGGGGGCGGAGGTCGTGTATCTGGCGGTAGACGAGGAGGGGCGGGTGCTGCTGGACGCGGTGGATGAGGCGCTCGCGGCCCGGCCCTCCGTGGTGTCCGTGATGTGGGGCAACAACGAGGTCGGGACGCTGCAGCCGGTGGCGGAGATCGGCGCGCGTTGCCGTTCGGCCGGGGTGGTGTTCCACTCGGACGCGGTGCAGGCGTTCGGCAAGGTTCGCGTGCGGGTGGACGAGGTGCCGGTCGACCTCCTCACGATCAGCGCACACAAGATCGGCGGTCCGAAGGGGATCGGCGCGCTGTACGTGCGTTCGGGCGTGGAGGTCGTGCCGCTTACGCACGGCGGCGGCCAGGAGTGGGGCCTCCGGCCCGGAACGGAGAACGTGGCGGCGGCGGTCGGGTTCGCGGTGGCGGCGGAGCTGGCCGTACGCGAGCAGGAGGCGGAGGCCGCGCGACTCGCGGCGTTGCGGGACCGACTCGAGCAGGGGCTGAAGGAGCGCGTTCCCGGTCTGGTCGTGAACGGTGGCGGCGCGGCGCGCCTGCCGCACCTCCTGGACGTTTCGGTGCCGGATGTGGACCAGGAGGCGATCCTGGTGGCGCTGGACCTGGAGGGCATTGCCGTGTCGAGCGGGTCGGCGTGTCAGAGCGGGACGGTCGAGCCGAGCCACGTGCTGGTCGCGATGGGCCGGGCCCGGGAGAACGAGGCCTCGCTGCGGCTGTCGCTGGGGCGCACGACCACGGAAGAGGATGTGGCGCAGGTGATCGAGCGGTTCCCGGCGGTCGTCGCACGCGTACGGGAGCTGGCCGGTCTCTGACTTCGAGGAAGAGGCGCGGGAGGTTGGAAACGCCAGTGGAGCGGAAGACGATCCTCGTCGCCATGTCGGGGGGCGTGGACTCCTCGGTCGCCGCGGCGCTCCTGGTCGAGCAGGGGCATCGGGTGATCGGGGCGACGATGAAGACGTTCTGTTACGCGGACACACCGGGTCCGAGCCGCACCTGCTGCGGGCTGGACGGTATCCTGGATGCCCGGCGTGTGTGCGAGCAGCTCGGGATCCCGCATTACGTCTTCGACATGGAGGAGTCGTTCACGCGGGACGTGATCGATGACTTCGTGGCGGAGTACGCGGCGGGGCGGACTCCCAACCCGTGCGTCCGGTGCAACTCGCGCACGAAGATCCCCGACCTGCTGCGCAAGGGTCGGCTGCTGGGCGCGGACTACATCGCCACGGGGCATTACGCCCGGACGGAGGTGGGGGCGGATGGTCGCACGCGGATCCTTCGGGGCACGGACCCGCGGAAAGACCAGAGCTACTTCCTCTGGGAGGTCCCGGCCGAAGTGGTGCCGCGCCTCCTCTTCCCGATCGCGGGGCTGACCAAGCCGGAGGTACGTGAGCGGGCCCGGCAGCTGGGGCTGGTGAACGCCGACAAGCCCGAGTCCCAGGAGATCTGCTTCGTCCCGACGGGCGACTACACCGATTTTCTCGCCCAGCGTCTCGGCCCCGACCACCCCGCCCTCACGGCGGGGCCCATGGTCACGACGACGGGCGAGGTCGTGGGGACGCACCGCGGGTACGCGCGCTACACCGTGGGGCAGCGGAAGGGGCTGGGGGGCGGATTCCGCCAGCCGCTCTACGTGCTGGGCGTGCGGCCGGCGACCAGGGAGGTCGTGGTGGGCACGGCCGAGCAGCTCAACCGCTCCGATGTCGTGCTGGATGGCCTCAACTGGCTGGACGATCCGCCCCGACCGGGCGAGCGCGTCCTGATCCAGCTCCGCCACCGAGCGGCCGCAGTCCCGGCCACCGTCGCCCGGATCAGCGACACCGAAGTGGCGCTCACGCTCGAGCAGCCCCAGCGGGCCGTCACCCCGGGGCAGTCGGGCGTGATCTACCGGGGCGAAGTGCTCGTGGGAGGCGGCCGCATCCGCTGAGCCTGACCGGACCAGCCCGGACCCTCACCGGTCGCCCTCGAGATCGCCGCCGCGCTCCTCGCCCCGCGAACCCGGCTCAGTACTTCAGACCCGCGGCCTGCGCGAACTCGCGCATGAGCCGCTCCTCCTCCGGCCCGAGTCTCTCGGGCACGACGATCCTCACCTGCACGTACTGGTCGCCGCGCCGTCCGTTCTTCTCGATCCCCTGCCCCGGGATCCGGAACCGGGTCCCCGATTGCGTCCCCGGCGGGATCTTCAGCGCCACCTTCTTGCCGTCGATCGTCCGCACACGGATCTTCGAGCCGAGCGTCGCCTGCGCGATGTTGATCGGAACCGTGCAGTGGACGTCCAGGCCGTCCCGGTGGAAGAACCGGTCCGGCTTGACCTTGAAGGTCACGATCAGGTCACCCGGCGGCGCGGCTCCGCTGCCACGCGCACCCTGCCCGGTGAGCCGGAGCTTCGAGCCGGTATCGACCCCCGCGGGCACCGTGAGCAGGATCTGGCGCTGCTCGACCACCTGGCCCGCGCCGCGGCAGATGCGGCAGGGCTCCGACGGCACCTGTCCGCGCCCGTAGCACGCCGGGCACGGACGGCTCACCGCGAAGCCGCCGTGGCCGAACGTGACCGTGCCGGTCCCGCCACACTCGCCGCAGACCAGCGGCCTCGTCCCCGGCGCGCTGCCCGTCCCCCGACACAGGCTGCACTCCTCGGTGACCGGGACGGTGATCGTGAGCTTCCCACCCCGCGCGGCCATCGAGAACGGGATCTCGACCACCTGCTCGATGTTGGCCCCACGCTCCGCCCCGGCCGCGCGACGCCGGCCGCGACGCCCGATGTCGAAGATCGAGCTGAAGAGATCGCCCAGCCCACCGAGGTCGCCCAGGTCGCCGAACGAGAAGTGGAACCCCTCGTCGGCTTCACCGGCCCGCCGGCCCCCAAACCCGAACCCGCCGAACGGCCCCATCTTCCGCATCTGGTCGTACTGGGCACGCTTCTGCGGATCCGACAGGACCGAGTACGCCTCGCCGATCTCCTTGAAGCGCTCGGCGGCCTGCGGATCGCCCGGGTTCGCGTCCGGGTGGTACTGCTTAGCCAGCTTCCGGTAGGCCCTCTTGATCTCCTCCGCGGAAGCCGTCTCCGGCACGCCCAGAATCTGGTAGTAGTCCTTCGTCGCCGTCGGCATCTGCCTCGAATCTGACAGTCGAACTCCAGTCGATAATACCCGGGCGGGCGGCCGGCGGTGCCGCCACTCTACCCTTCGTACTTCTTCACCCGCACCCGGGCTGGACGGATCAGGATGCCCTGGAACCGGTACCCTTTCTGGAACACCTCGGCCACCTGATCGTCCTCGTCCGGGCGCTCCGCGGGAACCGTCAACAGCGCTTCCATCGTGCTCGGGTTGAAGAACTGGCCCTCCGCCTCGATCGGCTCGAGCCCGGCCGACTCGAGGATATGACGCATCTTCTTCTCCACGAGCTGGGCGCCTTCCAGCAACGCAGCGGCCGACGTGGTCTCCGCCTCGAACTGCCCCACTCGCTGCAGGTCGTCCAGCACCTCCAGGAGTCGCTTCACGAGCTCCGCCTGCGCGCGCGTCCAGAGCTCCGCGCGCTCCCGCTCGATCCGCTTCCGGTAATTGTCGAACTCGGCAGCCAGACGGAGATGTCGGTCATGGAGCGCCTCGAGCTCGGCTTGCAACGCCGCGAGCTGCGCCGCGCTCTCTTCGACGGGGCCGGCGGCGCTCTGGGGTTCCGCTTCGCCGTTGGCCCCACCCGCCGCCGCTGCCTCCGGCTCCGTAACTGCCGTTTCCGGAGTCGAGTCGTGCCCCTCAGGGCTCGGCTGCTGTTCTTCTCCTTCCCTACGTTCGTCCGTCATCGCTCCCCAATGCAAAAAAGTTCAAGACACGGGCCGCGCCCCGCAGGATCCAGACGACGCGGGCGCCGGGTGCAAGCGCGATGCCACCCCGGCCTGCCGTTCCGGCAGTCGCTACGGCAGACGCTCCGCCATCCAGTCCAGGATCCCGGCCAGAACGGGCGCGCGGTCAGGTTCGTTGAGGATCTCGTGGTAGAATCCATCGAGGACCCGAATCGTCGTGTCGGGCCCGGAGAGCGAGCGCGCGAACATCAGACTGCGCTGCGTCTCCACCAGCCGGTCCTCCCCCGCCAGGAGGAAGAGCAGCGGCACGCGGATCCGCTCGCTCCTGCGGAGCACCAGGCTCATGGCCTCCGACACCTCGAAAAAGAGGCGGGGCGTGATCCTGCCGTGGACCAGCGGATCGTCCCGATACGCCGCCGCGACCTGCGGATCGCGGCAGAGGTCGTCCGCGTTGATCCTCGCCGAAAACGGGAACGCGGGCAGGGCGCGGTTCAGCATGCCGGCCAGCGCGACCTTCCACCGCGGCAGGGGCGCAGCGGTGGCCAGCCAGGGAGAAACCAGGATCGCGCCGCGGAAGGGAATGTCGTACTCCTCGAGGTACCGGAGCGCGATGAGCCCGCCCATGGAATGACCCAGCAGGAAGAGCGGGCACTCGACGTCGATGAGGCCCTGGACCTCCCGGCGAAAACGGTCGAGGTCCTGAAGGAAGACGTCGAAGCGGGAAACGTAGCCGCGTCGGCCGGCCGAGTACCCGTGCCCTCGCAGATCGAGCGCGAAGGTGGAGAAGCCGTGGTCGGCCATCGTCTCGGCGAAGGCGGCGTAGCGGCCGCTGTGGTCGGACAGCCCGTGGACGAGGACGAGCGCGGCGCGGGGCGCCGGGACCTCCCACGAGCGGTAGTGGAGCCGCAACCGGCCGACGCCCTCGAAGTAGCCGTGGTTCTGGCTGCGGACCCCTTCCATCAGCCTCCGGTCTCGCGGAGCAACTGCCACAGGAGCGCCAGAGCGGCCTGGGCGGCGCGTTCCCGGATCTCCGACCGATCGCCGCCGAAGTGGTACCGGCGGGTCTCGATCCGCTCGCCGACGGCGGCAGCGATCCACACGGTGCCGACCGGTTTCTCGGGCGTGCCGCCGGAGGGGCCGGCGATGCCGGTGACGGCGATGGCCGTGCCCGCCCCGGCCTCCCGGCGCACGCCTTCCGCCATCTCGCGGGCGGTCTCGGCGCTCACGGCCCCATGGGCTTCCAGGGTCGACGACCGCACGCCGAGGAACCGCTGCTTCGCCCCGTCGGCGTACGCGACGACCCCGGCAAGCAGGTAGGCCGAGGCTCCCGGCCGATCCGTGAGCCGCTTGGCGATCAGCCCACCGGTGCAGCTCTCGGCGATGGCCAGGGTGAGGCCGCGGGTGGTGAGCAGGCGCGCCACGGCGTCGGCCAGGTCCTCTTCTCCCCTGCCGTAGACGAACGGGCCGATCCGCTCGATGAGCGCGGCCTCCGCCCGGTCGAGCGCGTCCTCGACCTCCGATGCATCGAGGTCGCCCCAGCTCGTCAAGCGGAGATCCACGCCGATCGGCGCGGGCAGGAACGCAACGGAGATCGGCTGGAGGGTGGGCAGGATGTCGTCGACTCGCTCGGCGAGGACCGACTCCGGGATGCCCGTCGTCCGGAGCACCCGGTGGCGGATCGGCCGCGCGCGTTCGGGTCGGCGCGCCAGGAGGAAGGGCAGGACGTGCTCTTCGACCAGCGCCTGCATCTCGTGCGGCACGCCCGGGAGGAGAATGGCGAGGCGCCCTTCGGCATCCTCGAGCGCGAGGCCGGGTGCGGTGCCGCGCGAGTTCGGGAAGATGGTGGCGCCCGCCGGCACGACCGCCTGCGTCCGGCCGAGCTCCGTCAACGTCTGGCCCCGCTCGCGGAAACGCTGTTCCAGCCGCTCGAGGAGCTCCCGGTCGAGGACCAGTTCGCGGCCGAAGAGCTCGGCCACCGCCGGCTTGGTGAGGTCGTCACGCGTCGGGCCCAGGCCGCCGGTGCAGAGGACCACGCCCGTCCGCTCGAGGCCCTGCGCGACGGCGTCCTTGATGGCCGCGGCGTCGTCGCCCACGGTGGCGCGGCGGACGACCCGGATGCCCGCCGCCGCGAGACGCTGGCCGAGCCAGGCGCTGTTGCGGTCCACCGTCTCGCCCAGGAGCAGCTCGTCGCCGATCGTGACGATCTCGATCCGCATCAGGCGGCTCCCCGCCCCAGGACCCGCCAGCCCCGAAGGTAGACCACGAGGGAGTAAACGGTCAGCGCCACCGCGGCGGCGAGCGCCGCCGCCAGGACGGCGCCGTGGAACGCCTGCCAGGCATCCCACTCCCACCCCTCCCAGCCCCGCTCGAGCGCCGCCGTCCGCAGCGCGTACCAGAGCAGCGTAGAGCCGATGAAGATGTTCTGCGCCAGCGCCTTGTGCTTTCCGGCCTTCCCCGCCGGAATGACCACGCCGCGCCTCACCGCCACCGCCCGCACCGCCGTGATCAACGCCTCGCGCCCGAAGATCGCCACGAGCACCCAGAGCGGAAGCGTGCCCCAGTGCGGCAGCGCGCCCACGGGGCCCGGCCGGTGCGAGAGGATGTAGACCGGCACCAGCGTCGCCGCCAGCAGCAGCTTGTCCGCCAGCGGGTCCACCAGCTTCCCGAAGTCCGTGATCCACCCGTGCTTGCGCGCCAGGTGACCGTCCCACACGTCCGAGACCGCCGCCACCACGAACACCACGAACGCGATCAGCCGCGCGCTGAACCCCGGAACCAGGGTCAGGAAGAAAACGACGGGCGCCAGCAGGATGCGCCCGACCGTAATCGCGTTCGGTAGCGTGCTGCGACGGAGCACCGGCATCACGACCTCAGCCGAGGGACTGCACCACGAGCTTGCTCACAGCCTTGAGCGTGTCGAAGACACCGATCCCCTCGACGGCGATGGCCTCGAACTCCGGCCGGCGCCCAGGGTTGAGCGCCGCCCGCAGCTCCTCGATCGGGACTCCGTTCGGAAGGTCCCGCTTGTTGTACTGCACGACCATCGGGATCTTCCGCGGGTCGTAGCCGTACTCCTCCAGGTTCTCGTACAGGTTCTGCATGGACGTGATGTTGGCGTCCATGCGTTCCCGCTGCGAGTCGGCCACGAACACCACGCCGTCCACGCCCTTCAGGATGAGCCGCCGACTGGCGTTGTAGTACACCTGCCCCGGGACCGTGTAGAGGTGGAACCGGGTCCTGAACCCCCGGATCGTCCCCAGGTCCACGGGCAGGAAGTCGAAGAAGAGGGTCCTGTCCGTCTCGGTCGCCAGGGAGATCAGCTTCCCCCGCGACTCGGGATTGATCTTCCCGTAGACGTACTCGAGGTTCGTCGTCTTGCCGCCGAGACCGGGTCCGTAATAGACGATCTTGCAGTTGATCTCCCGGCTGGCGTAGTTGATCATCGACATCGGCCGTCTCCTCCTCACTCCGCGAAGAGGCGGTCGATCTCCCCCACCGCCTCCTCCGCCCAGCTCGCGTCGAGCGGTGTGCCGGGGTAAGGCCCGCGGCTGGCGAGGCCAGCGAAGAGGGACGCGAAGGCTGGCACCATGTTCCGGGTCTTCAGGCGGACCATGCCCAGCGTGGTGCGCCCGTCGAAGAGGGCCGCCAGGATCGCCTGACCGGCCAGATCGACGAGGTACATGGAGCGCCGGGTGCCGTGATGGTACAGCGACGTGAACTCCTCTTCACCGAGGAGCACCGCGAGCTGCCCGCTGGCGGCGAAGTCCGCAGCCGCGAGCGAAGCGATCGCCATACGATCCAGCCCTGCGCCGTCGCCCGCCGTCGTCAGGATATGCCCCGTCCGGTCCAGCAACAGTACGCAGTGAGCCTTGGTTTCGTCCAGAAAGGAGCGGAGGAGCTGATCCAGGCGGGCCAGGTCGTGCGGCCCCAGCGACCAGGTCCCGGCTCCTGCCGTCATCCGATGGCCTCCTCGGGCGTCACCGTGCCCTCCCGCAACCGCTGCTCCATGCGCTCGAGGATCTGCACCGCCCGCCGGCGAATCAGCGGACGGGGCTCCCAGGCGATGAAGTCACGAAGCAGACGGACCGCGTCCACGGTCGCCTCGTGGCCCGCCAGGTACCCCAGGGCCGCGAGCCGCCGCAGCGGGTGCGGGCTGAAGAGGTCGCGGCGATGCCGCGACATCTGGTCTCTTACCACGAGGGCGCCCAGCGCGGCGACCGCGCCTACGGCCAGCAGGATCACACCCGCTGTGCGCAAGAACTTCCGATTCCCCATACGAAAGTTCCTCCTGGCTACCCTCCTTCGGAGAGACCCTAGATCTCGCGACGTCCTGCCAGTGCCTCGGCGATCGTGACCCCATCCGCATATTCCAGGTCGCCGCCCACTGGCAAACCCCGGGCCAGCCGGGTGACGCGCACGCCCAATGGCCCGATCAGCTTCTGCAGATAAACCGCAGTCGCCTCGCCTTCCACGCTCGGGTTGGTCGCCACGATCACCTCCCGCACCTCGCCGCCTCGCAGCCGAGCGAGCAACGACTCGATGTTCAGCTCGGCGGGGCCCACCCCTTCGAGCGGCGACAGCCGCCCGCCCAGGACGTGGTACAACCCCCGGTACTCACCCGCGCGCTCGATCGCCCCGATGTCCGACGCTTCTTCCACGACGCAGATGATGCTGCGGTCACGCCGGGGGTTGGAGCAGAACGCGCACGGGTCTTCTTCCGTCAGGTTCCCACAACACGAACAGGCCCGCACACGCTCGGCCACCGCCTCGAGCGCGCGGGCCAACCGCCGGACTTCCTCCGGCGGCCGCTGAAGCAGGTAATAGGTGAGCCGGAGCGCGGTCTTCCGGCCCACACCCGGCAAGCGGGCGAACTCGCCCGCGAGCTCTTCGATGACGGCCATCAGAAGAGGTTCGGCAACTGGAACGGCAAGGGGAAGCCGCCAGTCAGCTTCCTCAGCTCCTCTTCCTGGACCTGCTGAGCCCGTTGCTGCGCCTCAGAAACCGCCGCAAGGACCAGGTCCTCCAGCAGCTCGACGTCGGATGGATCGACGACCGTCGGATCGATCTTGATCTGGCGGACCCGGCCACGTCCGTCCGCCGTGACCGTCACCATTCCTCCACCGCTGGTGCACGTCACCGTCCGGTTTCCCAGCTCGGTCTGTAGCTGGGACAAACGGGCCTGAACCTGCTGGCCCATCTGGAGGAGTTGCTGGAGATTCGTCATGGCGCTCGGACCCTTGTGCGTCGAATGATCCCTCGAAACATAGGCCCTGCGGTTGGCGATCCGCAAGGCGAGGGGCGTTGTCCCCGGGGCCGCCCTGCTACCCGGTTCTACCGTTCGATGGCACCAGGGTTCCGGGTGCGGGGCCCCGGTCGTGAAATCTATGCAGGTCCTCCGGCAGTGGGGCAAGCGGCGGACCAGGGCGTGCGGCGGGGGCGAGCTGAGGAGGATGCGAAGCGCCCCTGAGAGGCCGGCGCGGCCGGCTTCCCGTCGCAGCGAATCGAGCCGGCCAGGACGGAGGCATGCCCGACACCGCGGGCGCGCCGAACCGCGCCCGCGCGTCGACCGAGAAGAGGGGATGCAACAGGTGTCGACGCCGCAAGCGGCAGCGAGAGACCGTGCCTGCTCGGGCCGGGGAGCCTGCATGAGGAGGGTGCTGCCGAGCCCGGCCGTCGGGCCGAGCGCCCACCGGTGGGGCCGACCCGGCGCCCCCCGCGGAGCGCGCCAGCTAGCCGACGAAGTCAGCCATGGCGAACCCGGGCTCTCGCCTGGCCCGCGGCCGTACCGGCGAGCCGGGAGGGAAGGTCGCCCGCACCTTCCCCTGGAGCGCTCTGCGCCACGGAGCGCTCGCCGCGCGCGCAGCGCTACGGCGCTATACGGGTGAGAAACCGTGGGTTCCCCGGGACGTGGGGAGATCCGAACCGATCCCGGCCGGCGTGGCTGAGGGGCCGTTCCGCCCGGAGGGGTCACCCGCCCCCGGCCACCTGCCGCCTGCGCCGCCGCAGGATCCGGCGGCTCCGGATCTGCCGGAGCACGTCCGAGCCGCTCCGCACCAGCGCCCGATACTGGTCGGGGTAGCTCCGGGAGACGTAATCGCGGTAGGAGAGCAGCAGCACGATCAGCGAGGCCATGACGAGGCCCAGCGTGACGCCCAGGAAGAGCTGGATCGGCAAGCCGAGCCGCGCCGGCACAGCGGATCCCTCGGGCGCATCGAGGATCGTCACGACCGGCGTGTTCCGGACTTCCTCGATCCGGGCGCGCGCGAGCTCCTGCGAGAGCTGCAGGAAGAGCTGCTGCTTCTCGCTGAGATCGCGCTGGAGCCGCGCCTCGAGCATGCGGAGCGACGGCGAAGTCGCGCGTTTGTTGCGCTCCTGGAACGTCTCGAGCGCCAGCTCGGCGCTACGGAGCGAGTCGCGCACGGCGGCGAGCGTTCTCTCGAGGAACTCGCGTTCCGCGCGGGCCGCGGACTGACGGCGCTCGGTATTGAAGGCGTTCAGGGCGACCAGGTAGCGGCGGACGACCTGCTCGGCCAGCGAGGGATCGCTGGCGGAGAACGACAGCTCGATCACGCCGGCCCTCGCGTCGGGCTCGACCTTCGTGTCCCGGGCCAGGCGATCGATTGCGGCGTTGAGCCGGTCGGCGGGTGTTCCCTCGGTTTCGTAGTACTCGAGGAGCGTCAGCTCGCCCTGCTCGGTGGAGCGGTAAGTCGCCGAGGCGACCTCCTCGAGGACCGTCCGCGACTGGAGGAGCTTGACGTAGTAGTCCAGCGTCTCCCCCGACCCGAGCCGCATCAGGCCCATCAGCTGAGAGCCGAGCCCAGACAGCCCGGCCGGGAGCCCGCTCTCGAGCTGCGGCCGGAGCAGCGCGGTCGCGGTGTACTTCCGGCCGAAGATGAAAGAGCCGGCCACGACCAGGAAGGTCGTCAGAATGGGCAGGATGATGAAGAGGCGGAACCGATCCAGGATCGCGCGGAGGATCGGGAAGAGGACGAGCTCCGGCGTCCGGCCCGCCGGTGGGGTTTCGCCCCGTGCCGCAGGGATCTCAGCGTCCATCGGTTCCACTACCCTCGAGCGCGGGAGGTAAAGGAGGTGCATCGGCGGCGAGGGCGCCATGCGGGGCATGGATCGCTACGCCGACGATGAACCCTGCGTACATCCACGTCTGAATCTGGAACAAGCCGATATCCACCATCAAGTAGAGGCTGTACCCGGCCAGGACGAAGAGTGAGCCGGCCAGGAAGTGCCGCTCGCCCCCGTCGGTCTTCCAGATCGCCAGGAGGGCGCTCATCACCACGAAGCAGGAGAGGAGCGCGAAGGTGGCGAAGCCGACCACTCCCGCCTCCGAGAGGACCTGCAGGGGCACGTTGTGGGGTGTGAGGTTGGTGCTCAGGCCCCGGCCCAGGATCGGGCTGCTCGCGAAGGCCTCGAGGGAGTTCTCCCAGAACCCGAGCCGTTCGGCCCAGGAAGCATCCCGGGTCCGGGAGAGCTGCAGGGCGCTCCCGATGCGCCTGGCCACTGCCTCGGCCGGATCGAACGGGAGGGGCGCCAGCTCCCCGGCCACCAGGAGCAGGCCGAGGACCAGTGTGGTGACCGAGAGGATGCGGAACACCGCCCGCGGTTGCCAGAGCGCGAAGTACGCGATGCCGAGCGTGCAGGCCAGCACGAATCCCAGGGTCGGGCCGCGGGAGAAGGTGGCGAGGAGCCCGATCAGCACGACCGGAATGCAGCCGGAAAAGAGCAGTCGCTCGGCCCGGGAGAGTCGATCCCGGAAGGCGGCCAGGAAGAAGACCCCGAAGCCGGCGGCGGCGAGGAGCGTGGCGGCGAACTGGTTCGCGGCCATGCCCCGCGGCGTGAGCCGCGGGATGCCGGAAGGGAGCCACCACAGATCCGAGGCCGGTATCTTCCCCTGGATGAACAGATAGTACCGGTAGAACTCGACGAACACCGCGAGGCTGGCGCCGACGAGGAGCCCGAGGATCAACGCCCGCCAGGCGCGGAAATCTTTCGCGTTCAGCGCGGTGGCGAAGGCGATGAGGACGAGGAACGCCAGGTTATAGAACGACATGAGCCCGGTCTGGCGCCCGCCCCAGAGGGATTCCCCGGTCCCCGGGCTCCAGGCCAGTGGCAGGAGGGAGAGAGCCGCGGCCGTGAGGAACGCAGTCAGGACGAGGGCGAACTCGAGGTGGCGCGCCTTGTGCCGCTGCGACTGGGTTCCGATCACCACCAGGACGAGGGCGCACACCTGGGGAATCTTCAGAGTGAAGCCAACGTCCAGGTAGACGTACGTCTCGAAGGGGATGGCGGCCGCTGCGATCCCCAGGAGCCACCTTGCGATGGAATCCGTCCTGCGGGGAGTCATCGGTAGCTGCGGACTACGCGCCGGTCAGGACGACGCCAGGCCGCACCACCCGGCCATGCCATCGGCCTGGTTGGTTCGAGCCTGGCGGCCGACAGGGCAGATCGCGAGGCTGGTCAAAGCGAGCCGCGCGCCGTCCAGACGGCGCGTACGGTCTGGAGCAGCACCACGAGGTCCGACCAGAACGAGCCACGCCGGATCCCGTCGAGCTCCACTTCGACCCGCTCCGGGTACCCGATCCGGCTCCGCCCCATCACCTGCCAGCGGCCGGTGATCCCGGGTCGAACCGAGAGGAACTCGCCCGCTTTCTCGCCATACCACTCGAGCTCCTCGGGTATGACCGGCCGCGGGCCGACCAGCGACATGTCGCCGACCAGCACGTTGAAGAACTGCGGCAGTTCGTCCAGGCTGGTCTTGCGCAGGAACCGCCCGACCCTCGTCACGCGCGGGTCGAGCTCGAGCGGGAGCTTGTAGTTGTTCGCTACGTAGACGTCGTACAGGTCCG
>DATCLG010000027.1:0-39633 GCA_036564015.1 Longimicrobiales bacterium | reverse complement strand
GGGCCGTGACCGAGGTTCGCCCAGGAGCCGTGCTCGTTCGAGCCGGACGCCGCGTGGCTCATCACGGGTTTCCGCGGTGAGTAAGGGGTTCGGTGCCGCTGTTGCGGCGCCGTGGCGCCCGGCCAGGACGCCCGGGCGCCGCGGCGCCGTTTCGTGTTTCTGGATGCAAGCAAAAACGCCCCTCCGCTCGAGGCGGGTCCGGGAGCGAGTCGCCGGCGGAGGGGGCGGAGCGAACGCGTCGATGCAGCGCGGGGGTCGCGGCGGCGAAATCGCTTGACACCCGGCAAAACGGTCGGATAAGGTAGACTTTTCCACGATGTTCGGAAGCTGTTACGGGAGGTCCTGTGACGGACAACGAAGGAGTAGGAAGGGGGCCGCGCCGGGAGGCGGCGCTGGCGTACCATGCGGAGGGCCGGCCGGGCAAGATCGCGGTCGTGCCGACGAAGCCGGTCGGGACACAGGAGGATCTGTCGCTGGCCTACACGCCCGGGGTGGCGGAGCCCTGCCGGGTGATCGCGGCGTCGCCGGAGGAGGTCTTCCGGTACACCTCGCGGGGGAACCTGGTGGCGGTGGTGTCGAACGGGACGTCGGTGCTGGGGCTGGGGAACCTGGGGCCGCTGGCGGCGAAGCCGGTGATGGAGGGGAAGGGGGTGCTGTTCAAGCGGTTCGCGGACATCGACGTCTTCGACCTGGAGCTGAACACGACGGACCCGGACGAGATCATCCGGTTCTGCGAGCTGCTGGAGCCGACGGTCGGGGGGATCAACCTGGAGGACATCGCCGCGCCGGAGTGCTTCTACATCGAGGAGACGCTGCGGGAGCGGCTGCAGATTCCGGTTTTCCACGATGATCAGCACGGGACGGCGATCATCAGCGGGGCGGCGCTGCTGAACGCGCTGGAGCTGGCGGGGAAGCGGATCGACGAGGTGAAGGTGGTGTTCAGCGGTGCGGGCGCGGCGGCGATCGCGACGGCGGAGCACTACGTCCGGCTGGGGGTGCGGCGGGAGCACGTGTTCATGGTGGACCGTGACGGTCTGATCACGGTGGACCGGAAGGATCTGGACCGGTACAAGGCGCGGTTCGCGCAGGACAGTGAGCCGCAGACGTTGTCGCAGGTGCTGGAGGGGGCGGACGTCTTCGTGGGTCTGTCGGTCGGGGGGGTGTTGACGAAGGAGATGGTGGCGCGGATGTCGGCGCGGCCGATCATCTTTGCGCTGGCGAACCCGGACCCGGAGATCTGGCCGGAGGATGTGGAGGCGGTGCGGGATGACGCGATCATCGCGACGGGGCGGAGCGATTACCCGAACCAGGTGAACAACGTCCTGGGCTTCCCGTTCATCTTCCGTGGCGCGCTGGACGTGCGGGCGCGGGGGATCAACGAGGCGATGATGCTGGCGGCGACGCGGGCGCTGGCGGAGCTGGCGAAGCAGGACGTGCCGGAGGCGGTGGCGGCGGCGTACGGGCGGATGCGGTTCCGGTTCGGGCGGGACTACCTGATCCCGAAACCGTTCGACCCGCGGGTGCTGCTGTGGGTGGCGCCGGCGGTGGCGCAGGCGGCGGTGGAGACGGGGATGGCGCGGCTGCCGGTGGAGCCGGAGAGTTACCGGCACCAGCTCGAGGCGCGGCTGGGGCCGGCGCGGCGGGTGATGCGGGAGATCAAGCTGAAGGCGCGGCGGGACCCGAAGCGGATCGTGTTTCCGGAGGGGGAGCACGAGCGGGTGATCCGGGCGGCGGCGCAGGTCGTGGACGAGGGGATCGCGTGGCCGGTGCTGCTGGGCAAGCCGGAGCGGATCACGGCGACGGCGGCGGAGCTCGGCGTGGACCTGGAGGGGATCGAGGTGCTGGACCCGTGGGCGGACGAGGCGCGGCTGGAGCGGTACGCGCAGGAGTTCTGGCGTCGGCGGAACCGGAAGGGGGTGACGCTGGCGGAGGCGCGGCGGCGGATGCGGCTGCCGATCTACTACGGGTGCATGATGCTGGCGGAGGGGGACGCGGCGGGGCTGATCGCGGGGGAAGACGCGCACTACCCGGAGACGATCCGCCCGGCGCTGGAGGTGATCGGGACGGCGCCGGGGGTGAAGCACGTCGCGGGGCTGTACATGATGGTGCTGCAGCGCGATCTGATGTTCTTCGCGGACACGACGGTGAACATCGATCCGGACGAGGAGGTGCTGGCGGAGATCGCGCTGCTGGCGGCGCGGTTCGTGGAGCGGCTGGGGATCGAGCCGCGGATCGCGATGCTGTCGTTCTCGAACTTCGGGTCGGCGCGGCACCCGGAGTCGGAGAAGGTGAGGCGGGCGGTGGAGCGGGTGAAGGCGGCGGCGCCGGAGCTGGTGGTGGATGGGGAGATGCAGGCGGACACGGCGGTGGTGCCGGAGATCCTGCGGGAGGTGTACCCGTTCAGCCGGCTGCAGGAGCGGGCGAACGTGTTGATCTTCCCGGACCTGGACGCGGCGAACATCGCGTACAAGCTGCTGGCGCGGGTGGGGGGCGCGGAGGCGATCGGGCCGATCCTGCTGGGGATGGCGCGGCCGGTGCATGTGCTCCAGCGTGGGAGCGAAGCGGCGGACATCGTGAACCTGACGGCGCTCGCGGTGGTGGATGCGCAGAGCGCCGGACGGCGTCCGTCGTGAAGGAAGCCGCCCTTGGGGGCGGCACCACGCGGAGGCTGAGGCGCACGTGGCCAGCTGGATGCCGATCGAGGGTCTCACGCGACACGGGCTTCACCCGCGAGAACCCGTTCACTGGAATCTGCCGTTCGCGGCGCTGGTGGAGCAGGCGATCCGGCGGGGGGAGGGGATCCTGACCGCGGATGGCGCCCTGGCGGTGCTCACGACGCCGCACACGGGGCGATCGGCCAGGGACAAGTTCGTGGTCCGGGAGCGGTCGAGCGAGGCGCGGATCTGGTGGGGGGCGGTGAACCAGCCGCTGGAGGAGGAGCAGTTCGAGCGGCTGAGGTGGGATCTCGCGCGGCACATGGAGGGGCGGGAGCTCTTCGTGCGGGATGTGTGGGCCGGCGCGGACCCGGCGTACCGGATCGCGGTGCGGGTGGTCACGACGAGTGCGTGGCATTCGCTCTTCGTGCGGCACATGTTCATCGAGCCTGCGGCGGAGGAGCGGGAGGCGTTCGGGCGGCCGGAGGTGGAGGCGTCGGCGTTCCTGGTTCTGCACGCGCCGGAGTTCGAGGCTGACCCGAAACGTCATGGCACGCGCACGGGGACGTTCATCATCCTGAACTTCGCTGCGCGGGAGGTGCTGATCGGCGGGACGCGGTACGCGGGGGAGATCAAGAAGTCGATCTTCACGGCGCTGAACTATCTGCTCCCGGAGCGGGGCGTGCTGCCGATGCACTGTTCGGCGAACGTGGGGCGGGCGGGGGACGTGGCGCTCTTCTT
The DNA here is from genome assembly GCA_036564015.1 of Longimicrobiales bacterium. Lineage (GTDB taxonomy): Bacteria > Gemmatimonadota > Gemmatimonadetes > Longimicrobiales > RSA9 > DATCLG01. The sequence continues at coordinate 36,238 of DATCLG010000027.1, read as the reverse complement.
CGGGTTGTCGGGGACGGGGAAGACGACGCTGTCGGCGGATCCGGAGCGGCACCTGATCGGGGACGACGAGCACGGGTGGTCGGAGGATGGGGTGTTCAACTTCGAGGGTGGGAACTACGCGAAGGTGATTCGTCTGTCGCCGCTCGGGGAGCCGCTCATTTACGGGGCAACCCGGCGGTTCGGCGCCATTCTGGAGAACGTGGTGGTGTTGGAGGCGACGCGGGAAGTGGATTTCTATGACGATGCGGTGACGGAGAACACGCGGGCGTCGTACCCGATCACGTTCGTGGAGGGGTCGGTGCCGGAGGGGCGGGGCGGGCACCCGAGCCACGTGGTGTTCCTGACGGCGGACGCGTTCGGGGTGATGCCGCCGATCGCGCGGCTGACGCCCGAGCAGGCGATGTACCATTTCCTCTCGGGGTACACGGCGAAGGTAGCGGGGACGGAGCGGGGTCTGGAGGGGCCGGAGGCGACGTTCAGTCCTTGTTTTGCGGGGCCGTTCCTGCCGCTGTCGCCTTCGGTTTACGCGCGGATGCTGGGGGAGAAGCTGGCGCGGCACCGGGTGGAGTGCTGGCTGGTGAACACGGGGTGGACGGGGGGTCCGGTGCGGGAGGGGGAGCGGATCCGGCTGGAGTACACCCGTGCGATGGTGCATGCGGCGCTGTCGGGGAAGCTGCGGGGGGTGCCGACGCGGCGGGAGCCGGTGTTCGGGCTGGAGATCCCGACGCGGGTGCCGGGCGTGCCGGATCGGGTGCTGGACCCGAGGCAGAGCTGGCGGGAGCCGGAGCTGTACGACCGGCAGGCGGCGCGGCTGGTGGCGATGTTCCGGGAGAATTTCCGGGCGTTCGAGGGGGAGGTGGCGGAGGCGGTGAGGCGGGCGGGGCCGTGACCGTGCGGGTCCTGGGGCCGGGAGCGGACGGAGTTCGAACCAGTTCCCTGGGAAAGGAATGCGGGATGGAGCCGGCGGAGCGTGAGGGCCGGAAGGCGGAGTCGCGGGCGGTGGCGAGCGCCGTGACGCTGCGTGACCCGTTGTGGGACACGATACGTCTAGATCCAGTGGCGGTGCGGATCCTGGATTCGGCTGCGTTCCAGCGTCTGCGCTACATCCGGCAGCTGGGTCTGGCGCATCTGGTCTATCCGGGGGCGACGCACACGCGGTTCGACCATGCGGTGGGAGTGTACCACCTGGCGCAGCGGGCGCTGGCGGTGATGGAGGAGCAGGGCCGGCTGGAGGGGGTGGGGGAGGTGGAGCGGCGGCTGATCCCGCTGGCGGGGTTGCTGCACGACATCGGGCATTATCCGTACTCGCACGCGCTGGAGGAGCTGGAGGCGGATCGGATCCCGGGGCATCACGAGGCGCTGGTGGGTCGGTTCCTGAGCGACCCGGAGGTGCGGGGGGCGCTGGAGTCGGTGGCGCCGGATGGGGTGGAGCGGGTGGAGGCGTTGATCCGGGGGCGTTCGTCGAGCCCGCTGCAGGGGCTGGTGAGCGGGAGCCTGGACCTGGACAAGATCGAGTACCTGAAGCGGGACGCGCGTTTCTGCGGGGTGCCGTACGGGGAAGTGGACGTGGACCGGCTGCTGTACGCGCTGGTGCTGGTGGCGGACCCGGAGACGGGGCGGTGGGAGGTGGGGGTCCACGAGAAGGGGGTGGCGGCGCTGGAGTCGCTGCTCTTCGCGAAGTACCAGATGTTCCGGAACGTCTACTGGCATCACGCGGTGCGGGCGGCGACGGTGATGTACAAGCGGATCGTGGGGGATGCGCTGGCGGCGGGGATCCTGGAGGGCGAGGAGCTGGTGGGGCAGACGGACGAGGCGTTGCTCTTCCTGCTGGAGGAGCGGGCGGCGAAGGTCGAGCGGGAGGGGGGCGGGGCTGGTCGGGGGGAGGACCGGGCGGTGGTGGCGGGGCGGGTGAGGCGGTGGGTGGCGGATCTCCGGGCCCGGCGGCTGCCGAAGCGGGCGGCGGAGGTGGTGGCGGCGGAGCTGGATGGGGAGCGGGTGGGGGACTGGCTGACGACGGACACGGCGCTCAAGCGGCGGGTCGAGGACCGGCTGGCGGAGGAGCTGGGGCTGGAGCCGGGGGGCGCGTTTCTGGACTATCCCCAGAAGTCGGCGATGTTTGCGCTGAACCTGCTGGTGGTGCGGCGGTCGGGGGAGCTGCTGCGGCTGGGGCCCGGGGGGCGGGCGGGGCTGATCGGGCTGCCGCGGGTGGCGGACGAGCTCTATCAGACGGCCCGTGTGCTGAGGCTGTTCACGCTGGGGGGTCGGCGGGAGGTGGATGGGCGGAAGCTGGCGCGGCTGGCGACGCTGGGGGAGGAGGAGGTGACGCGGCGCCTGGAGGAGGCTAGGCCGTTACTCGAATGAGGACGACGGTGATGTTGTCGGGTCCGCCGCGGAGGTTGGCGGCCTGGACGAGGCGGCTTGCCAGTTCGTCGAGGGGGAGTTCGGGTTCGAGGATGGCGCGGATGTCGTCGTCGGTCAGGGGGCTGGTGAGGCCGTCGGAGGCGAGGAGGAGGAGGTCGCCGGGTGCGGTGGTGCCGCGGAGGAGGTCGACGTCGACGGTGTGGTGGATGCCCAAGGCGCGGGTCAGGACGCTGGAGAGGGGGTGGCGTCGGGCGTCGGCCTCGGTGAGGCGTCCGAGCTCGATCTGCTCCTGGACCCAGGTGTGATCGGTGGTGAGGCGGTGGATGCCGGACGTGTCGATGCGGTAGGCGCGTGAGTCGCCGACGTGTGCGATGCGGTAGGAGGCGTCGGGGAGGAGGGCGAGGGCGGTGAGGGTGGTGCCCATGCCGGCGTGCTGGGGCTCCTTGGCGGCGCGCTCGTAGATGGCGCGGTTGGCGGCGTGGACGGCGTTGGCGAGGGCGCGTTCGACGTCAGCGGGTGCGGCGTTGGGGGTGAGGCCGGCGGTTTCCTGTTCGAGGACCTGGACGGCCATCTCGCTGGCGACCTCGCCGGATGCATGGCCGCCCATGCCGTCGGCGACGGCGAAGAGGCCGCGATCGGGCAGCAGGAGGAAAGCGTCCTCGTTGGTGCGGCGCACGCGGCCGCGGTCGGTCAGAGCGGTGGCTTCCCAGTGCACGGCGGGAAGGGTAGCGGGCGGTCGGGGCGGTGGCAAGGGAGGCATGGGGTTTGCCCGGTCGCGGGGGCATGAGGCGTGGGTACGTGGTTGTCGGTCTGGCGCTGCTGGCGGGCGGGGTGGGGTGTCAGGGGCGGAACCCGGAGGAGGAGCGGATGTCGGACCCGGCGCCGCCCCCGGCGGCGATGATCGCGCCGGACCGGGAGTCGATGACGCTGGAGGAGAAGCTGGCGCTGCTGGAGCGGGAGCTTTCGGCGGCGCTGCAGGGGGAGCTGGAGGGGCGGGCGCTGACGCGGATGCTGCGGGCGGAGGCGATCACGGACCGGCTGCTCGAGTCGGCGCCGCCGTTCCCGTGGCTGGCGACGAACTACAGCGTGGACACCCGGCTGCGGCAGCTCCAGGCGCTGGCGGACCGGGTGGTGGCGCAGTTGAGGCGGGACGCGCCGCGTGAGCGGGTGCTGCGGGATTTGGTGGCGCTGCACAAGCAGGTGGTCGAGCTCCAGACGGAGCTGGCCCAGGGCGGGATGGACCCGCCGGTCCCGCTGGACTCGCTGTTCGCCGGGGTGGGCGTCGACTCCATGGCGCTGGGAGTGGAGGAGGGCGCGCAGGGGGAGTGAGGGTTGTGGTGCTGAGGGGGCGGTGGCGCCGGCGGGCGCGGGGTCAGCGAGGTCGCGGCTCGAGGGGTGCGGCGGCGCCGGGCGGTTGCTGGTGAACCCAGTCCGATCGACCACGGGCAGGGTGTCCGTGCCGCCGGCTGGCGGGCCGCGGGGTCGAGTCGGAGGCGTGCGCGGCGCCCGGCCGTGCGGGGCCGTCGCGGTCGGGGCGGGGGCGCCGGTCCCGCGGAAGCGGGTTCCCTGATCATCCTGCAGTCCGGTTCGGGTCTTGCGTCCGGGCGTGGCCGCGTGCGTGGCTGCGCGAGGGCTGTCGATCCCTCCATGCGCTTCGGCGGTGAGTCGCTGGCGGGGCGGGCCGTCCGGGCAGTCCGGAGTTGCGTGCGGACCCGCCACGGCGCTTCGGACCTTTCGGGGCGGTCGGGCGTGGGGGGCCGGGGGCGGGTGTGGCCGGGGGGAGGTCTTGCCAACCGGACCGGAAACCGCAATTCTGACGGGCCTCGAATTTCCGTCCCCGGGGTGCGGCGGTCGGGGTGGGCGGGGTTGGACCGCGTGGGTGTGGTGCGCCGCGGAACCCGGGACGGGGGGGTGGTGTTTCATCGACCGACAGGGCAAAGCCGGTTCCCGCGGGAGCGGGGCCGGGGAGCCTATCCTCGGCAGACTCCTTGCATCCGGCATTCCCCGGATTTGGAGCCGTCGAGCTGACGTAGAGCTATGGAGAACCTGGAACGCAAGCGGAAGGTAAAGGCAGGCGCGACGGAGACACGGAAGCGGCGGCGCCGCCGTACAGCGGACATGCGGCTGGACCCTGACTTCGTGCGGGGTGCGGCCGTGGACGAAGCGAGCGCCCTCGATCAGTACCTCCGGGACGTGAGCCGACACGAGCTGATCACGCCGGAGGAGGAGATCGAGCTGGGTCGTCGTGCGCGGGAGGGGGATGAGGAGGCGGTGCAGAAGCTGGTGCGTGCCAACCTCCGGTTCGTGATCAGCGTGGCCAAGAAGTACCAGAACCGTGGGGTCTCGCTGATCGATCTGATCCAGGAAGGGAACGTGGGGCTGGTGACTGCGGCGCGGAAGTTCGACCCGTCGCAGGGGGTGAAGTTCATTTCGTACGCGGTGTGGTGGATCCGGCAGGCGATTCTGTCGTCGCTGGCGAATCAGGGCCGGGCGGTGCGTGTGCCGCTGAACCGGGCGAGCGATCTCGCGCGGATTTTCCGGGAGCGGGAGCGGCTGAAGCAGGAGCTGGGGCGTGACCCGACGACGGAGGAGGTAGCGGCGGCGACGAACCTGACGCCGGAGGTGGTGGAGTCGCTGCAGACGCTGAACGCGGCGGAGATCCGTCTGGACGCGCCGATCGGGGACAGCGACGACAGTCAGCTGGTGGAGCGGTTCATCACGGAGGAAGCGTACGAGCCGGCGGAGGTGGTGGAGGAGCGGCTGATGGCGGAGCAGATCGAGCGGGCGCTGGAGACGCTGTCTCCGCGGGATGCTCGGGTGCTGCGCCTGTATTTCGGCCTGGAGGGGGGTCGGGAGCACACCCTGGAGGAGATCGGGAACCTGCTCGGTGTGACGCGTGAGCGGGTTCGGCAGCTCCGGGACCGCGCCCTGAAGCGGCTGCGGGAAGGCGAGATGGGTGTTGCGCTGGAGAGTTTTGCGGCGTAGGTGAGTTCCGATCGCTACTGGGGTACGGTCCGCAAGGCGGCAGGCGGGGTCTACGAGGTCGAGCTCGAAACGGGCGAGGTCGTGGAGGCGGTTCTCCGCGGGCGCCTGAAGCTGGAGGAGCGGACCGGCGACCGGGTGGTTGCGGGGGATCGGGTCGAGGTGGCGCGGCATGGTGATGGGAGCGCCACGATCGAGGCGGTTGCGCCGCGGCGGAGCGAGCTCGCCCGTCGGGCCCCGGGTCACGGGGCTCGGCGGGCGAAAGTCATTGTAGCGAATGTCGACCAGGTGGTGATCGTGTTCGCCGCCGCGCATCCGGAGCCGCGGCTGCGGATGCTGGACCGGTTCCTGGTGCTGGCGGAGGCGAACCGGCTGGAGCCGGTGGTGGTGGTGAACAAGGTGGACCTGGTGGGTCTGGAGGCGGCGCGGGTGCGATTCGGTCTGTATGAGCGGGCGGGCTACACGGTGCTGTGGACGAGCGTGGTGGAGGGGCTGGGGCTCGATGCGTTGCGGGACCGGTTGTGCGGGCGGACGAGCGTGCTGACCGGGCCGTCGGGTGTGGGGAAGTCGAGCCTGCTCAACGCGATCGAGCCCGGGCTGCGGCTGCGGACGGGGGAGGTGAGCGAGGCCGTGGGGAAGGGGCGGCACACCACGGTGACGGCCGAGCTGATTCCTCTCAGTTGCGGCGGATACGTGGCGGACACGCCGGGGCTGCGGGAGGTGGGGTTGTGGGGGGTACCCGTCGAAGAGCTGGACCTCTACTTTCCGGAGTTTGAGCCTTACCTGGGATCGTGCCGTTTCGGGCATTCGTGCACGCACGTGCACGAGCCGGGGTGTGCGGTGAAGGAGGCGGTGGAGGCGGGTGAGATCCCGGCGGAGCGGTACGAGAGCTACCGAATGCTTCGCACGGAGGAGGAGCCGCCGCCGTACTGAGGTCGGCGGTGGACGGGCCATGATCTACGCGCTGGCCTGGAGCGGGGGGAAGGACTGCACGCTCGCGCTGGACCGCGCGGTGCGGCAGGGGCTGGACGTGCGCTACCTCTTCAACATCTTCGAGGGGGTCAGCGGGCGGGTGCGTTTCCATGGCGTGAGGCGGGAGCTGATCGCGGCGCAGGCGGCGGCGCTGGGTCGGGAGCTGATCCAGGAGCAGACGCATCCGGAGGATTTCGAGGCGGCGTTCGGCCGGGTGCTGGAGCGGCTGAGCGAGCTGGGGGTCGGGGGGATCATCTTCGGGAACATTCACCTGGCCGATGTGCGGGGGTGGTACGAGGCGCGGACGGTGGCCCGCGGCTTCGAGCACCGCGAGCCGCTGTGGGGGGAAGCCCCGGCGGCGCTCGTGCGGGAGTTCGTGGACCGGGGTTACCGGGCGCGGATCGTCAGCGTGAACCTCGAGCTGGGGCGGGAGGGGTGGCTGGGGCGGGAGCTGGACCACGAGCTGGCGGACGAGATTCTGGCCTTCGAAGGGGCCGATCCGGCGGGGGAGCGGGGGGAGTACCACAGTTTCGTCTTCGACGGGCCCCTTTTCCGGGAGGCGGTGGAGGTGGAGCCGGGAGCAGTGTACGAGCGGGAAGGGCATCGCCTGCTGGACCTGCTGCCGGGATCGCGATACGTCGAGTGAGCGCGTTCCGGCAGGCCGGAGCGCATTTCTCTTCGTTCTCCTCTATCTGGAGCCGACCCATGCCCGCAGACGTGATCGACTACCGGATCATCGGCGACGACATGCAAGCGGTGATCGTGACCCTGGATCCCGGTGAAGCGGTCGTGGCCGAAGCAGGTGCGATGATGTACATGGAGGATGGGATCTCCATCCAGAGGACGCTGGACCCGTCGGGGAGGGCGAGCGGGGTGCTGGAGAAGCTGCTCGGGGCGGGAAAGCGGATTCTGGCGGGGGAGTCGTTCTTCATCACGCTCTTCGTGAACGAGGCGAGTCAGCGTCGGGACGTTGCGTTTGCCGCGCCGTATCCGGGGAAGATCCAGGCGGTGGACCTGAAGGACTGGGGCGGGACGCTGATCGCGCAGAAGGACTCGTTCCTGTGTGCGGCGCGGGGCGTGGACCTGTCGATCGCGTTCAACCGCAAGCTGGGGGCGGGGTTCTTCGGCGGGGAGGGGTTCATCCTGCAGCGGCTGACGGGGGATGGTCTGGCGTTCCTGCACGCGTCGGGGACGCTGCAGGAGCTGGAGCTGGGGGCGGGCGAGGTGTTGCGGGTGGACACGGGCTGCCTGGTCTGTTTCCAGCCGTCTGTGCAGTACGACGTCGAGCTCGTGCCGGGGATCAAGACGGCGCTCTTCGGGGGCGAGGGGCTGTTCTTCGTGCGGCTGACGGGGCCGGGGCGGGTGGTGCTGCAGACGCTGCCGTTCTCGCGGCTGGCGGACCGGATCATTGCGGCCGCCGGGCCAATGGGGAAGCGGAAGGAGGAAGGGAGCGTCCTCGGCGGTCTGGGCGACGTGCTGCTCGGAGACCGCCGGCTCTGAGGACGGGTGGGGCGGGGGAAGCCGGAGGGGCGAGGCGCAGGGGCGCCTCGCCCCTCTGTCGTCATCAGCGGCCGTGTTGCCAGGCGAGGCCGATGTACGCGGCGCGGCCGGGCGCGGGGGCGCCGACGACGTCGAGGTACTTCGCGTCGGTGGCGTTGAGCACGTCGACGTAGAGGCGCATCTGGCGGTGGGAGTAGGCCAGCCGCACGTCGGAGCGGAAGTAGGCCGACTCGCCGCGGCGGCGCGCGTGGAGGGCGCGGGCGGAGAGGAGGAATCCGCCGGGGAGCGGCCGGTCGACGGCCAGCGACGCGGTGCGGGTGAGCGGCTTCAGGGCGTACTTGGAGGTGTAGCCGGCGGCTTCCGGGGCGTCGAGGGCGAGTGCGCTGGCGCGGACGGTCCAGCGTGCGCCGAGGAAGTCGGCGGCCACGGCCTCGAACTCGATGCCGCGGAAGGTGGCTTCCTCGACGTTCATCGCCCGCGAGGGGGTACTGGCCGGCGAGCCTTCCGGCCGTACCCAGTCGATGAGGTGGTCGGCCGCGTGGATGAATCCGGTGAGCCCGAGCCGCAGGCCGGGTGTGGGGGCGAAGTCGGCGCCCAGCTCGGCGCTCCAGGAGCGCTCGGGCTGGAGCTCCGGGTCGCCGATGTTGGCGGGGTCGCGGTAGTAGCGCTCGGTCCAGGTGGGCGCGCGGAACGCGCGGCCGGCGGAGGCGCGGAGGCGGAGGGGGGCGGCGGGCCAGAGCGCGGCCGAGAGCGAGGGGGCGAGGAAGCTCCCGTACTCGGAATGCCAGTCCGCGCGGATCCCCGCGTTCAGGACGGCGCGGCCGACGCCGCCGGCGACGCCCTCGGCGAAGAGCGCGGCGCGGGATTCTCGCCGGTCGCCCAGGTTGGTACTCTCGAGCAGGTCGCGGTAGGCCTCGGCGCCCGCCGCGAGCCGGAGGCCCGGCGCCGCCGTCAGCCGCGCCACCACCTCGCCGCCGAGCTGCCAGGAGGTGTGCACGTTCCGGTACAGGTCCGGATCGTCGCGCACCAGGATGAAGTCGTCGTCGTGGCGACGAACGCTGAGGCGCGGCTCGACGGAGAAGCGAGCGTCCTGCGGCGCCAGCCAGGCCAGGGACGCGGTGGTCGTGCGCGTCTCCTCGTAGGATGGGTAGGGGGCGTAGAAGTCCCGGGCGCCGAAGTCGCGCGCGGCGTGTGCCGCGTCGACCCGGAGCGTGCGTTCGCCGAGGCGCGCGTCGACGGCCGCGCGGGCCTGGTAGGTCCGGTAATCGGTGCCGGGGCGGTGGCCGTCGGAGCGGCGGAAGTCGCCTGCGATCCGGCCCTGAAACGCGTCGTCGCCGAAGCCGCCCGATAGCGAGAGCCCGGCGGTGCCGAACGAGCCGCCCTCGATCCGGCCGGTGACCCCGCTGCGCCCGCGCCGGGTGACCACGTTGATGACGCCGCCCACGGCATCGGCGCCGTAGAGCGCCGAAGCGGGCCCGCGCAGGATCTCGATGCGCTCGACCTCGTCCAGGGGCACGGCGAGATCGAGGTCGAAGTGGCCGGTCTGGACGTCGCTCATGCGGACGCCGTCGACCAGGACCAGGACCTGCTCGAAGGTGCCGCCGCGGAGCGTCAGATCGGCCTGGGCCGGAGAGCGGGCGAGGAGGTCGACGCCCTGCGCCCAGACGAGGGCGTCGGCGATCGTGGCGCCGGGCGCGCGGGCGAGCTCATCGGCGTCGATCACCTCGACGCTACGGGTGGCCACGGGGAGCGCCGCCGATGCCCGGGATCCGACGCTCACGTGGAGCGTGTCGAGCGTGTAGCGCGGGACCTGTGCAGCCGCCGCGGGGGCGATCAGGACCGTGAACAGCGGAACGATCCAGGATTGACGCATGGAATCGAACTACCTCACATAAGGAAACCAAGTCGTGCCCGGGCCCTCCACGCCGGAGTGGCCCGGGCCACGAATGTGGGGTGGGGGCGTCCCGTCCACAAGGCGGCGGTCAGCGGTCGGGTCCGGACCCGAGCCCGACCCTCGCGCCGACGAAGATGGTCCGGCCGCGCGCCGGGAAGTTGGCGACCTCCTGGTAGCTGGCGTCGAAGGCGTTCTCGACCTGGAGGGTCGCGGTCAAGCCCGGCCTGGAGGCGCGGGCGGGGAGGATGTCGTAGGCGAAGGCGAGGTCGAGGCGAGTGTAGGCGTCGAGGGTCACACGGCGCGACGGGAACTCGGAGAAATCCAGGTCATCGCGCTCGCCCGTATAGTGGAGCGCCAGGTCCAGGCTGCCGCGATCGGCGAGGCGGTAGCCGAGGCTGAGGTTGGCGGTGTGGGTCGGGCGGCGGAGGAGGCGGTCGCCGGGCTGGAGCGAGGCGTCGTAGCCGGCGTCCGTGATCTCGGTCGAGAGGCGCGTGTAGCTGGCGGCCACCGTCAGGCCAGGTGTGAGGAGGAGGCGGGCTTCCGCCTCGACGCCGGCCGCATCGGCGCCGGCGATGTTGAAGTAGTTGGGGGCATCGGGCTGCGGAGGTGTGGCGGTGTACTGGATGAGGTCCCGGAAGCGCTGGTCGAAGTAGGTGGCGGCGAGGGAGAGTCGCCCGTCGAAGAGCGCCTGCTCGACGCCCAACTCCCAGCTCCGGGAGCGTTCCGGCTCGAGGTTCGGGTTCCCCTTGGCGAAGCCCTGGGCGAAGTTCTCGAAGAAGGTGGGCTCCTTGAAGGCGGTGCCCGCCGCGGCCCGGAGGCGGGTGCCGCTCGCGAGGCGGTAGGTCGCGCCCGCCCGGTAGGTCAGGAAGGTGCCGAAGAGCTCGTTGTCCTCGAGCCGGGTGCCGAGGTGGAGGGCGAGCCGGCCGCCGAGGTCGGCGAGCGCCTGGGCGTAGTACGCGCGGTTGGTGCGCCGGACGTCGCTGGAGTCGCGGGAGGAGCCCCACGGACCGGCGAACTCGCTCCACTGGTCCTCCTGCTGCACCGCGAGCTCGGCGCCGGCGCTGATGGTGGTCGTGGGCGAGAGGCGGAGGTTCAGGCGAGCGTCGGCGGCGGCGCGGGTGCCGTTCGTCCGGGTGAGGGAGGACTCGGGGTCCGTATCATCGTCCGGCCGGTCGTCGATGGTGCGGTCGAGGCGATGGGTGGTCAGGAGGAGGCGCCCCTCGAGGCGGCTGGTGAAGGCGTGGCCGGCGTCGAGAGCGAGGGCGAGCCGCTTCTCCCGCTGGAACTGGTTGCGGTCGACGAGGCGGCCGGCGCCGTCGGTCGGGTAATGGAATTCGCCGTCGGTGTAGCGCACGGAGAGGCTCGCGTCGGAGCGAGCGCCGGGGGTGAAGCGGAAGAGGCCGCTCAGGGTGGTGTTCCGGTACTCGTTGTTGAAGTCGTAGATCCCGTCGGTGGTGAAGCGGTGGGCGGAGACGGAGTACCGGGCGGTGCCGTTCCCGCCGGACGCTTCGGCGCCGTACGCGAGGGACCCGTAGGTCCCGGTGCGCACGCTGGCGTTCGCCCGGGTCGTGCTGGTTCCCTGTCGGGTGAAGATCTGGACGACGCCGGTCACGGCATCGGAGCCGTAGAGGACGCTGGCCGGGCCGCGCACGATCTCGATCCGCTCGATGTTGTCGGCGGTGAGGTTGGCGAAGTCGATGGCGCCGCCGGCGTCGTTGATCGGCACGCCGTCGATGAGGACCTTGACGTAGTCGCTTTCGCCGCCGCGCAGGAAGAGCGACGTCGTGCCGCCGAAGGAGCCGGTCTGGACGATCGCGGCGCCGGGCACGCTCCGGAGCGCCTCGGCGACGGTGCGGGCGCCGCGGGCGCGGAGCTGGTCGCCGTCGATCACGGTGACGGCGGCGGGAGAAGCGTCGCGGCGGACGGGCAGGCGGGTGGCGGTGACCACCAGCTCCTCGAGGCGGAACAGGGTGTCACCCGGCTCCTGGGCCTCGAGGCTCGTGGGGATCGCGGCCAGCAGGGCAAAAGCCGCGGCTAAGATCTGAAGACGCAATCTCATCGATCGTGCTCCGGTTGAGGGTCACGGACTGGCCGGCCGTGTCCGGCCGCCAGGGGGACGATCTGGGGCGCGCCGGCATCGGGGCCGGGCCCCGGGTGCCTGGTGACCGCGACGGGCCAGCGGTAGACGGCCTCGATCGAGGCGCGGGAGAGGACGTGGTCCGGCGGGCCGTGGGCGGCCGGTCTTCCGCGGTCCAGGAGGAGGATCTCGGTGGCGTAGCGGGCGGCGAGGTTGAGGTTGTGGGTGACGAGGACGACGGTGGCGCCGCCCTGCGTGGTCAGCTCGCGGAGGAGCTCGAAGATGGCCATTTCGTGGCGCACGTCGAGCGAGGCCGTGGGCTCGTCGAGGACGAGGGTTCCGGGCTCCTGGGCGAGGGCGCGGGCGATGCGGGCGCGCTGGCGCTCGCCGCCGGAGAGGGTGGAGAGGGGCCGGGCGGCGAGGTCGAGGATGCCGCAGCGGAGCATGGCCTGCTCGATGGCGTGGCGGTCGGCCGGGCCTTCCGGCCGCCAGGGCCCCAGGTGGGGGTAGCGTCCCATGGCGACGAGCTCGCGGACGGAGACCGGGAAGACGAGCTCTTCGGCCTGGGGGACGACGCCGATGCGGCGCGCGAGCTCGCGGCGCCCCCATTCGGCCAGCGGCCGGCCCTCGAAGCGCACCTGGCCGGCGGCGGGGGCGAGCAGCCCGAGGAGGAGTTTGAGGAGGGTGGACTTTCCGGACCCGTTCGGCCCCACGATGGCGAAGAGCGAGCCGGGCGGGACCCGGAGGCTCACGTTTTCGACGGCAGGCCGGGGCGCGCCGGGGTAGGCGAAGCGGAGGTCGAGCGCCTCGAAGACGGGGCGGGGGCTCGTCATTGGGCCCTCCGGGTGAGGAGCAGGACGAAGACGGGCACGCCGACGAGCGCGGTGACCGCGCCGACGGGCAGCTCGGCCGGCGCGACGATGGTGCGGGCGACGGTGTCGGCCACGAGGAGGAAGGCGGCGCCGGCGAGGGTGGAGGCGGGGAGCAGGAACCGGTGGTCGCTGCCCCAGAGGAGCCGGAGCGCGTGGGGGATGATCAACCCGATGAACCCGATCGCGCCGCACACGGCGACGCTCGCGGCGACGGCGAGCGAGGCCAGCAGGTAGGCGGCCCACTTGAGCCGGTCGACCTGCACGCCGAGGTACGCCGCCGTCTCCTCGCCGGCGGCCAGGAGGTCGAGGGGGCGGGCGAGGGCGAGGAGGAGGAGGGTGGCGGGGAGGAGGTAGGCCGCGAGCACGGCGACCGAAGCCCAGCTCGCCCGGGCCAGGCTGCCCATCATCCAGAGCAGGGCGGAGCGGAACGTCTCGGCATCGATCGAGGTGAGCAGGAGCACGATGATCGCGTTGAAGAACGCGCCGAGCACCACGCCGGCCAGGAGCAGGACGCGGGTGTCGAGCGATCGGCCGACGGCGTAGCCGAGGCGGAAGACCAGCGCGATCGAGAGGACGGCGCCGGCGAAGGCGGCGAGCGGAAGCGCCCAGGGGCCGAGAGCGGTCCACCCGAGCGCGATGGCGCTGACCGTGCCGACGGCCGCGCCGCTCGAGACGCCCAGGATGTAGGGCTCGGCGAGCGGGTTGCGGAGGAGGACCTGGAAGATGGCGCCGGTCAGGGCGAGGGTCCCGCCGACCAGCGCGGCGAGGATGGCCCGGGGCAGTCGCAGCTCGAGGACGATGACCCGCGTCGTGGCGTCTCCGCCGCCGGCCAGAGCCTCCACGACGCTCCCGAGCGGAATGCCCGCCGCCCCGAGCCCGACGCTCGCGACCAGGGCCACGGCCACGAGGAGCGCCAGCAGCACGAGCCGGAGCGCCGGCGCGAGCGCCCGGAGCGCGGAGACCGAGCCCCGGACCCTCGTCGCGGCGGGCCGCCCGGCCACGGCGAAGGGGGCGCCGTCCCTCATGGCGTCCTCCCCGCCGGGAAGGCGGAGGGATGGAGCCGCGCCGCCAGGTGACGGGCGGCCTCGACCATGCGGGTGGGCCGGTGGAAGACCTCCGCGTCGACCTCGACGATCCGCCCCCGCCGCACCGCCTCCAGGTCGCGCCAGCCCGGCGAGCCGAGCACTGCCTCCGGCGGCCTCTCCCACGCCTCGCCCCGGGGGATCACCAGCACCTCGGGCTGGCGCTCCAGCACCGCCTCGACGCTGACCTGAGGCCAGCCGGCAGGCCCGTCGGCGAAGATGTTCTCGGCGCCGGCCGCCTCGAGGATCTCGTGGACGAAGGTGCCCGGCCCCGCGGTGACGGGCGGATCCGCCCAGACGACGTAGAAGACCCGCGGCCGGCGTCGCCCGGCGACCGCGCGCCGCACCGCCTCGAACTCCGCCGCGGCCGCGGCCGCGAGCGAGTCCGCTCTGGCCTCGAGGCCCAGCAGCCGCCCCAGGTGGCGCGCGGTGCGCACCACGTCCTCGAGGCCTTCCAGCCGGGTCGCGTACACCGGGATCCCCAGCTCGCCCAGCCGCGCCACCACCGCGCGCGACTCGCCGTCCCGCCACGCGATCACCAGCTCCGGACGCCGCGCCGCCAGCCACTCCAGATTCGGCGTCAGCCCCTGGCCGACCGACGGGAGGTGCGCCAGCGCGGGGTCCTCATCGTAATCCGTCCGGGCCACCAGCCGGTCGGCCGCGCCCAGCTCGACGACCAGCTCCGTCGTGGCCGGAATCAACGAGATGACCCGCCGCGCCGGATGCGGGAGGCGAACCTCCCGCCCCGCATCGTCCACCACGACGATCGCGGCGCTCGAACCCGCACCCCCGGCCGGCGCATCGGCGCAGCCGCACGCCAGCAGGGCAAGGGCGATGGCAAGACAGGAGAAAGGCTTGCGCAGGCGCAACAAAAATCCCGTCCTTCCCGGATGGAGGGAAGGGACGGGCGAAAGGCACAGCCACTGGCTGGACCAGGCGCCGGATTCGTACCCCGAACCCTTCCCTCGAAGGGGTTCTCCTCGGGCACGAACGGGGCCGGTCTCCTGGCTCGAGGCAGCGCCGCTCACCTTCCCAGGACGCGTGGTCGCGTCCCAGTGGCGTATCGAGCGGGCCACACCGGGCGGTCGCTTCGCCCGGGCCTCTCACAGTGGCGGGGCCGCGCCGGATTCGCACCGGACTTCCGGTAGGCCCCATTCGCGTATGTCGCGGACCAAAGTTAAAGCGTCGGCCCCCGGGGCCGCAAGGCCTCGGCCCGGGCCGGAGTCGCAAAATGAAGCGACATCGTCGGTTGCGCTGGCGGCGCGCGTCGTTTACCGGCCGCACGGAGCCGGGTCGGCCGCGCCGGCGCGCCGGTGACATCAGGATCCTTGACGGCCGGCGGGCGGGACGGGAAAATTGCAGGAATAAGGCTGCGCGACGCGCTGGCCGCTGCGCGTCGCGGCGGATTCAGGGCTTCGCCATCCGGGCGCTGCTCGCCGGACCGGTGCCCGCCGGGCCACGCGGCGCCCGTCGTCGACTCACCCGGGGACTCGCTCTATGGCCATCGAACTGAAGGTGAACGGGAAGCTCGTCCGCGTGGACGTTCCTGGCGACATGCCCCTGCTGTGGGTGCTGCGCGACGTGCTCGATCTGCGCGGCACGAAGTACGGGTGCGGCGGGGGCCACTGCGGCGCCTGCACCGTGCATTTCAACGGCCGGGCGGTGCGCTCATGCCTGATGCCGGTCTCGGCGGCGCAGGGCGGGGAGGTGACGACGATCGAAGGGTTGTCGCAGGACGGCACGCACCCGCTGCAGCAGGCGTGGCAGGAGCTGGACGTGCCGCAGTGCGGCTACTGCCAGGCGGGTCAGATCATGACCGCGGCGGCGCTGCTGGCGAGGAACCCGGATCCGACGGATGAGGAGATCAACCAGGTGCTGGCGGGCAACCTGTGCCGCTGCGGCACGTACTTGCGGATTCGCGCGGCCATTCATCGGGCCGCCGAGCTGGCCCGGAGCCAACGGGCCTGATCCGGTCGCCGGACGGCCTCACGTCTCTCCTCCCGGACGAGCCCAACGGACAAGGAGGCACCGTGGAAACCGTTAGCCGTCGCACCTTCCTTCGGGTGACCGCCCTGGCGGGCGGGGGGCTGTTGCTCGGCGTCTCGTGGGAGCCGGAGCCGGCTGTGGCCGCGGCGAGCGGGCTGGCCCCGGCCGCGCCGCCCGACGTGTTCACGCCCAACCCGTTCATCCGGATCGGGACGGACGGGGTCGTTACGATCGTGAGCAAGAACCCGGAGATCGGGCAGGGCGTGAAGACCTCGCTGCCGATGCTGATCGCGGAAGAACTGGAGGTCGACTGGAAAGACGTCCGGATCGAGCAGGGCTCGCTCGACCCGCAGCGGTATGGCCGCCAGTTCGCGGGTGGGAGCCTGGCGACGCCGACCAACTGGGACGATCTGCGGCGCGTGGGCGCGGCGGGCCGGCAGATGCTGATCGCGGCGGCGGCGCTGACGTGGGGGGTGCCGGAGGCGGAGTGCTACGCGAGGTCGGGGCGCGTGTATCACCGGCCGACGGGGCGGTCGCTGGGCTACGGTGAGCTGGTGGCCAAGGCGGCGACCTTGCCGGCGCCGGATCTCGCGAAGGTGCCGCTCAAGGACCCGAAGGATTACCGGATCGTCGGCAAGCCGATCCCGGGGGTGGACAACGCGGCGATCGTGACGGGCAAGCCGTTGTTCGGGATCGACGTGAAGCTCCCCGGGATGCTGTATGCGGTGTTCGAGAAGTGCCCGGTCTTCGGCGGGAAGGTGGTGCGCGCGAACCTGGACGAGGTGCGGGCGCAGCCGGGGGTGCGTCACGCGTTCGTGGTGCAGGGCGGGACGGACCTGAGCGGTCTGCTGAGCGGGGTGGCGATCGTGGCGGACACGTGGTGGCACGCGCAGCGGGCGCGGCAGCGGCTGCGGGTCGAGTGGGACGAGGGGCCGACGGCGGCGCAGGGGAGCGAGGAGTTCGAGCGGCGGGCGCAGGAGCTGGCGAAGCAGCCGCCGGCGCGGACGCTGCGGCGCGACGGGGACGTCGAGGCGGCGTTGCGGCGCGCGGCGAAGGTGGTCGAGGCGTCGTACGTCTACCCGTTCCTCGCGCACGCGACGATGGAGCCGATGAACTGCACGGCTCACTACCGGGACGGGAAGCTCGAGATCTGGGCGCCGACGCAGAATCCGGAGCCGGGTCGGGACCTGGTGGCGCGGACGCTGGGCATGGACCCGAGCGAGATCACCGTGCACCTGACGCGGGCGGGTGGGGGATTCGGCCGGCGGCTGACCAACGACTTCATGGTGGAGGCCGCGTGGATCGCGAAGGAGGTGGGGGTGCCGGTGAAGCTGCTCTGGTCGCGCGAGGACGACATCCGGCACGACTTCTACCGGCCGGCGGGCTACCACTTCCTGAAAGGCGGCGTGGACGCCTCGGGGCGGTTGATCGCGTGGCGGGATCATTTCGTGACGTTCGGGGAGGGCGACCGGTTCGCGAACAGCGCGGGGATCTCGCCGAGCGAGTTCCCGGCGCGTTTCATCCCGAACTTCGCGCTGGAGACGTCGGTCATGCCGCTGGGCGTGCCGACGGGCCCGTTGCGTGCGCCGGGGAGCAACGCGCTGGCGTGGGTGTTCCAGTCGTTCATCGACGAGCTGGCGCACGCGGCGGGGAAGGACCCGGTGCAGTTCCGGCTCGAGCTGCTCGGCGAGCCGCGGCTGGTGACCAACCCGGACGGCCGGGACGGCTACGATGCCGGGCGCATGCGCGGGGTGCTGGAGCTGGTGGCGGAGAAGTCGGGGTGGGGGAAGCGCCGGCTGCCGCCAGGGCATGGGATGGGGGTGGCGTTCCACTACAGCCACCGGGGCTACTTCGCCGAGGTGGTGGAGGCCAGCGTCGACTCGAATGGTGGGGTGCGGGTGCACAAGGTGTGGGTGGCGGGCGACGTGGGGAGCCAGATCATCAACCCGAGCGGCGCGGAGCAGCAGGTCCAGGGCTCGGTGCTGGACGGGCTGGCGGAGGCGATGGGGCAGGAGATCACGATCGAGCGTGGACGGGTGGTGCAGAGCAACTTCCACGATTTCCCGCTGCTGCGGATCGGGCAGGCGCCGCCGGTGGAGGTGCATTTCCGGAGGACGGAGCACCCGCCGACCGGGCTGGGGGAGCCGGCGCTGCCACCCGTGGTCCCGGCGCTGTGCAACGCGATCTTTGCGGCGACGGGCAAGCGGGTCCGGAGGCTTCCGCTCTCGAAGGAGGGGTTCCGCTGGGCGTGAGGCGGGGCCGGGCTTCGAGGGTAGGGGCTGGAAAAGAGAATGCGCGCGTGGGCGGTTGCCTGCGCGCGCATTCGTGTGACTGCGTCGTCAGAAGGTCGCCAGCGCCGGCTGCTCAGCTCTTCCTGGACGTCTTCGCGTAGAAAGCGCTGAAGCGCTGTTCGACGCGGTCTCCGCCGCATTTCGGGCAACGGGGTCGTGCGTCCTCGTGCTCACGCATGCTGTGGACGGCGTCGAAGTCCTCGTCGCACTCCATGCAGTGGTACTGATAGACCGGCATGGGGCGTCCTCCTTGCGGGGATGGACCGTGTGGAGGCCAATCTAGACGGGCCCCACCCCAAGTCAAGCGGGGCGGAGGGGGCCGTCGGTCAATCTGGCTGAGCCGTGTCCGGCGGGGAGTCCGGCGGGGAGTCCGGCGCGCCGGTCACCGGCCGTCCGAGGATGCGCGGGCCGGTGTTCTGCGGGCCGGTGTTCTGCTGGTCGGCGGGCTGCTGTTGCTGTTGCGTTGTGGTATCCCGCTCGGTGGCGGGCTGCTGTGGGATAGTGGGCCGTTGCTGGGTCAAGGTTTGCGTGCCGGACGCCGCGGTGGCGGCGACGGGGGGCCGGGGCCGCGGGGATGCGGTCGCAGTCCGCACGGTGTCCCGGGGGACCGCCCGCGGGGGCGGAGCGCACCGCTGGCGGAAGATGCGGCGCCAGGTGCTGCCCACGTTCCCGACCGCCTCGAACCAGGCGTCGCGCGTGCCGTACACCTGGAGCAGGAGCTCGGCCTGGTCGTCCCGATCCCAGTCCAGGTAATCCACCACCCGGGGCGCCGCCTTCCCCTCCGACGGATAATCGATGAAGCTCGCGTAGATGGTGTCGTAGCCGACGCGCTGCTGCGGCCGGGCGACGAAGAAGAGCGAGTAGCCGACGTCGTCGAACCCCGGGCCGAGGGTGTCATCGACCAGAAGGGTGGCGGCGAAGGCCGGGTCCGCGGCGCCGGCGATGGGGAACGGCTTGAGCTGCGCCATGGCGCGCTGCCAGTTGCCGGGCAGCGAGGCGCCGCGGGCGCGCAGCAACCCTTCGGCCAGGTAAGGGGCGAGGAGTCGCATCGTCCGGTCCGGCTCGGTCGGGACGGACGCCTGCCGGCGCCCCGCGGGTGCGTGCGGCTTGGCCAGCGCCAGGAACTCGGGCGCGTTCTCGGCCCCCGCGATCAGCTCCAGCGTGCCGATCGCGCGGGGGAGCCGGGGGCAGACGGTGCTGTCCGGAACGGCGGCGGACTGGACGACGAAGGTCCCGACGCGGGCGCCGTTGCGGAAGAGCGCGAACTCGGTGCCCTGGCGCAGGTGTTCGGCGATGAAGCGGCGACCGAACAGTTCCCAGTCGGAGGCCGCCTGGATCGGGCGGAGCGTGTCGCCTGCGATCTCGCCCACGGGAATGAGGATCCCCTCGTTCCCTCTGGGGGTGACGTAGTAGAGGATCGGCCCCTCAGGCGGCCGCTCCTCGCCCGGCCTCGCCGCCTCCGCCTCCCCTCCGCTCGCCTTGGGCGGAGGGGGCACGATGGCCACGTCTGCCCCGCCCCATTCGACGTTGTCGCAGGCGGGGAGGCACGTTAGAATCAGCAGGGTGAGCCAGGATGCGGGAGCGCGCAGGGGCTTCATAGCTCGAAGAGAACTCCGGTCTTGAAGAGTCGGTCATCCCGCTGGACACCGGCCGCCGGGGTGGAGTCCCGGTCGAACTCGTGGCTGATCGAGAGGGCGACGCGGCGCGTGAGCAGGACCTTGAGCCCGGTGTCGATGTTGAGGAGGTAGTCGCCCAGCTCGTCGTAGACCGGCTGGTAGTGGGTGCTGTGGGTCACGGTGATCCCGCTGCCGAACTGCTGGCGCCCGGTGAGCTGGAAGCTCCAGCGCGCGAACTCGGTCTGGCCGCCGGGCGAGCTGCTGGTGGCCATGAGCGATTCGTAGGAGTGGAGCATGGCGACGCTGACGGCGGCCTCGCCGCGGTTTTCGGCGCGGTAGAGCCGGTACCTGGCGCCGGCGCCGCTGTTGATCCGGACGTCGAGCCGGCGGAACGGGTCGTGCTCGGCCGTGCTGTGCAGGAAGGGCGACCAGCGGCCGGCGGGCAGGAGGTCGAGGTTGAGGGAGCCGCGGTAGCTTTCGGCGACCCGTTCGCCCTCGCTCGAGCCGTACCGGGCCTGGAGGCGGAGCTCGAGGCCGAGGAGGTCGGGGACGCGGTGGCGCAGCATGAAGGCGGTGGTCAGGACGCGGAGGTCCTGGTTGCCGGAGGCGTCGGTGAGCGTGAACTCGGCGGTGCCCTGCCACCGGTCGACCTGGGGTTGGGCCTGCGCCCGGGCGGGCGCGGGGCGAGCGAGGCCGGCGAACGCGACGACGGCCGGGAGGAGCAGGCGTGGGAGGACAGCGAAGCGCCTCCCGAGGCATCGCCGGGGAAGCTGCTGAATCGGGTCCATCATCCTATCGGCGTACAACTGAGGAGACAGATTGGTTAGCTTCGAACCGGCAAGTTATGCTCATCCGTACGGGCATGCAACCACGAGGCCAGGCGCGGCGGGGGATGGGGTGCGCCCGTTGCTGCTGACGCGGCTGCGCCGGCTGGCGCAGGACGCGCGAGGCGGGTTCCGGGGGGTGGACGGGGTAGTGGAGGGCGGGGCGTTCGATCTGGAGGCCGGCGCGGTGACGGAGGCGGGCGCGGAGGTGGTGGAGGGGGACGGGAAGCTTCGCGCGATCGCGGTCGGCCGCGGCTCGGGGAGCGAGCTGACGTCGTTCCTGGACGGGATCCAGCGGGCGTGCGTGCGGCTGTACCACGGCCCGGTCCCGATCGTCCACGCGTACGCGGCGGCGGTGGTGCGGGTGCGGCGGGGTCGGCGGATGGAGACGCTGCGGGGGGCGGTGCGGGGTCGGTACCACGAGGAGCGGGAGCTGGTACTCTTCCCGTTCCGTTACGTGGATCCGGAGGCGGTGGCGGCCGCAGGGATCGCGTACGAGGAGATGCAGGACACGAATCCGCCGGAGGAGGCGCCGCTCCCGCTCTTCCCACCGGCGCTCCATGCCCGGGCCGCGGAGGCCGTGGACCGCTGCCGGGAGGCGCTGGAGCGGCGGCTGGCGGAGCAGTGGTGCGACTCGGGGGACGACCCGGGGTGGTTGCTGGTGGACGGGAGCCTGACGCTCTCGCCGAAGCTCGCGGCGTCGCCGCGCGCGATCGGGCTGGTGAAGAGCCATCGGACCCGCTTCTTCGATGGCGACGATGCCCGGGTGCTGCTCGGGCTGCGGGCGGGGGAGCGCACCAGCGTCTTCCGACCGCAGACGCGGCAGGTCACGCCGGTGTACTCGTGGTATCTCCGGCTCCGGTCGCCGGCGGGCCGGGACGTCTTCTGGGGGCTGGTGCGGGTGGAGGCGGCGGCGACGGAGTCGACGCTCGAGCGGGTGGACGAGATCAGCCGCTGGTTGCTGGCCGAGACCGCGCCGCTGGCGTTGCCGGATGCGCGCTGGGATCGGCTGATCTACCCGATCTATGATTGCGAGACGTACCTGCGGGCGCGTGCGCCCAACTGGAACGGAGTCTGACCGGGTATGAGCATCGACCCCTCGGAGTTCCGGCGGGTGATGGGGCATTTCCTGACGGGTGTCACGGTGGTGGCGACGCGCCAGGCGGGGAGCGGGCGGCCGTGCGGGTTGACGGCGAACGCGGTCACGTCGGTCTCGCTGCGGCCGCCGCTGGTGCTGGTGTGCGTGGAGCAGGGTGCGGACACGCACGACTGTATCCGGGCGTCGGGCTTCTTCTCGGTGAACATCCTGGCGGCGGAGCAGGAGCGGCTCTCGCGGCGGTTCGCGAGCTGGGACATCGAGGAGAAGTTCGAGGGCGTGTCGTACCGCACGGAGGTCACGGGCGCGCCGGTGCTGGACGGCGTGCTGGCCTGGGTGGATTGCCGCGTGTGGGCGACGTACCCGGGCGGCGACCACACGATCTTCGTGGGAGAGGTGCTGGCGGGGGACGCGAGGGACGACGGGCCGCTCCTGTACTACCGGGGCGGGTACGGGCGGTTCGTACCCTGAGGCGGGCCGATGGCGGCGGGGAAGGGCTTGCCGGGCAGCAGGGGGCGGCGGTGGCTGGTCGTGCTGGGCGGAGGAGTGGCCGGCGCGGCGCTGGGGGTGGGGCTGGTGGCGGGGGGCGCGCTGCTGCTCTATGAAGGCCCGCGCATCCTGGCCGCGGTCGGGGTCCTGCTGGCGCTGGCGCTGGTCGCTCTCGGCGCGGGGCTGTGGGCGGGCGGATCCGCCGGCGAGTCGACGCGGGCGCAGTGGGTCAGCGCGGTGGTCAGCTTCGCGGCGGCCGGGGGCTTCTCCCATCTGTGGATGGAGAGGCCCGGCGTCCAGGAAGCGGCGTTCGGGCGGGCGCTGGGCGTGCTGCTCTTCGTGGTGGCCCCGGCGTACGTGGTCGGGGCGCTCCTGGCCGCGCTGGACGGGCGCAGCCGGGCGCTGGCCGGAGGGGCGCGGGACGGCAGCCCGGTCGGGCTGGCGGCGCTCTGGGGCGCGGCGGCCGGGGCGCTCGCCGCGGGGGTCGTGCTGATCCCGCACCTCGAGCCGGCGCGGCTCTTCCTGGGCAGCGCGGTGCTCCTGGCGGTGCTGAGCGCGTGGGAAGGGCGGCCCGGAGTGCCGGGCCTTCGGCGACAGGATGGAGCGATGCAAGGCAAGGTGGCGGTCATTACCGGCGTGGGCTCCCGGGGGCAGGTGGGGTACGCCGTGGCTGAGGCGTTCCTGGCAGAGGGCGCGCGGCTGGTCGTCGCCGACCTCTCGCCCGAGGTCGAAGCGCTGGCCCGCGAGCTCGGGCGGGGTGGGGAGGTGGTGGGGGTGACCGCGGACCTGACCCGCCCGGAAGAGGCCGAACGCACGGTCGCGGCCGCCCGCGAACGCTTCGGCCGGCTGGACGTGCTGGTCAACGTGGCGGGCGGGTTGTCCGTCGTGAAGCCGCTCGCCGAGACCACGCCGGAAGAGTGGAGCCGGGAGCTCGACCGGAACGCCACCACCGCTTTCGTCATGAGCTGTGCGGCGATCCCGCTGCTGCGCGAGCGCGGCGGCGCGATCATCAACTTCGCATCGCCCGCCGGGCTCCGCGCCCGCGCCGGGCTGGGAGCGTACAGCGCCGCCAAGGCCAGCGTCGTTGCCCTCACCCGCGCCCTGGCCCTCGAGGAACGGCCCTACGGCATCCGGGTCAACGCCATCGCGCCCGGGATGATCGACACCGAGCAGAACCGGCAGACGGTGGAGGACCCCACGAGCGTGAAGTGGGTCACCCGCGAGGAGATCGCCCGGGTCGTCCTCTTCCTCGCCAGTGATACCGCGTCGGGGATCTCGGGCGAGACGATCCACGTGCTGGGAGAGGGGCTCGAGTAACGGCGGGATCACAGGTCCGGCACCGCGGACCCGACTGCCGAGTCAGTATCGGGCTCCCGGCGCCCGGGGTCTCGACACGGGCCAGCCGCGAGAGAGGGGGGATACACAGGCCCGCTGATCATTCCCCCGCGAAATCGACCCACGCTGCGATCGATCCCGATCCCGGCGGACCCTGACCAAGCTGCGGGCCAGGACGCCGGCCTCACGCTTTGGGGATCTGGCTACCTCGATGGCGGTTGGCAGGCGTGCCGGAGGACCCGGCCTCCGTTCACTCCCGGCGGTCCGACCCGGTGGCATGCGGAGCCTGAGCGAGGGCGGGTTCACCTTTCGGGACTGGCGCGAGGGCGGGATGTCGATCGCCAGCAACCCACCGGATGGGCGGCGCGCTCTCAGGGGCTCGACTGCGTGCGGAAGACGATCGGGATCTGGATCCACACGGGCACAGGCGTGTCGTAGTACAGGGCCGGCGAGAAGCGCATCACCCGGGCGACCTCGAGCGCCGCGGCGTCCAGCTCGGCGATGCCCGAGCCGTGCTTGATCTGTACCTGCCGGACCTCGCCTCGCTCGTCGATGTTGAACCAGATGACCACGCTCCCGCCGATCCCCGCCTCCCTGAGTCGCCGGGGGTAGGCTCGCGCGAGGGCCGTCGCGACCTCCTCCCGATTCTGCAGCACCGGCTCCATGGTGTACGGAGTGAAAGCCGGCCCACCACCTTCCCCGCGCGCGCCCTGCTCTGGCTCGCCCCGATCGGCCTGGAGCGTCTCGGCGGACGGCAGGCGACGGGCCACGAGCGTGTCGAGGAGCGCGGGGAACGTCCCCCCGAGGCGAGCGTCGGAGCGAGCCAGTACCCCGGAAGGCTCGTACTCGAACGGGAGCTCGCACGCGGCCACGAGCCCGGCAGCGGCCGCGGCCCCGTAGGCCAGCGCCCGAAGGCGCCGGTGCGCCGGCTTCCGCGCCGTCATCGCCAGGATCCTCCGCTCGAGGAACGAAGCGGGCTCCGAGAACGCCGCGAGCGGCAGAGGACGCAGCCCCGACCGCCGCTCCGCCACCTCGAGCAGGAGCCCGGCGTAGGTCCCCACATCCGGCCGCCCGCGCAGCACGCGCGCATCGCAGTCCACCTCCACCGCCAGCCGCAGCCTCCGGACCTTCCACCAGAGCACCGGGTTCCACGGCATCGCCACCAGCGCCAGGAGCCCGAGCGGGAGGAGCCGGTGATCCCCCGCGCGCAGGTGCTCCTCCTCATGGGCGAGGAGGTAGTCGCGGAGCGCCGCGTCGAGCGCCAGGACCCACCCGGGAACGACGACCACCCCGCTCGACCACCCCACCACCGCAGGGCCGACGTCGCGGGACACCAGCACGAGCCTCTCGCCGACCAACTTCGGCCGCCACTCCCGCCACCCCCGACGGAGCGCGACCACCGACCGCGCCACCGCGAACAGGAGCGCCGCCGAGCCGAGGAGCCAGAGCCCCCCGAGCACCCGGTCCAGCGCCGGCTCCGCCCGCGGAACCTCCGCCAGCAGCACGATCGGCTCCGCCAGGAGCGGCACCGCCCCCAGCCTCCCCGCCCCTACCGACCCCACCGGCTCCGGGTCCGGAACGTACCGCGCCACCACCGGCAACACCAGCGAACCCACCACCGCGCCCACCCACACCCACCGCGTCGGCCAGCCGTACAGCCGTAAGAGACGCTCTACCGCAAGCCCCACCAGCGCCAGCAGCGCCGACACCAGCACGGCATACAGCATCCACGCCGCGATCACGGGTCCGCCTCCTTGAGACGCTCATCCAGCAGCTTCCGCATCCGCCGGATCTCGTCCGCCGTCAGGTCCTTCTCCGACACGAGGTGCGTGAGCAGGAGCTCCGGCGAGCCCCGGAACACCTTCCGCAAAAGCCGCCGCAAAGCACTCTTCCCCGCCTGCTCCCGCTCCACCAGCGGATAGTACCGGTACGCCTTCCCCTCCTCCTTGTGCGCGACCCGCCCCTTCTCCTCCAGCGTCCGCAGCACCGTCAGCACCGTGGTGTAGGCCAGGCGATCCGGAAGCCGCTCCCGGACCTCCGCGACCGTCGACGGACCGTACTCCCAGAGCACGCCCATCACGTCCAGCTCGCGGTCAGTGAAGGTGACTTCCACGCTCACTCCTCCTGCTCCCTGGTCCGTACGTGGATCGAAGGACAACGCGCCTCCGGCCCTGTACCACTCCCGTCCGGGAAATGATACGCGATCGAGACGATCCTGTTTACAGGGATTTGTCCGAGCGACCCAGAATAGCGTTCGCCGTTCACGTACACCAGGCGCGGGCACAGTTCCACCTCGCCGGCCGGAACCACCAGCCGCAGTACCCGGGCCGTGTCCAGCGGGACGTGGGTCACCGGGAGCTCCCGAGCGTCTTCCGGGCCCTCCGCGCGATACGGATGGAACCGCAGCCCGGCGGAGTAAACCGCGAGGTTCTGGGGGAGCGTGAAAACCAGGGCGGACTGCGCAGGCACATCGCCGACCCGCCGGTGCGCCGTGCACTCGTCGATGAAGACCGTCACCGGCTCCTCGCGCTGGTTCTCGATGCGGATCTCCGGCGGGTCGGGGATCCCGGCGAGCCAGAGCACGCCGGGCGGGCAGGGACTGGGCTCCCGGACCGGCGGGGCCACGGCCTGCGGCCGCTTCGCGCAGGCGACGACGAGCGCACACGTCAGAGGCCAGAGCGCAACCCGAGCACGCACGGCGGCACCTCCGGTCCGGGTCGTCGATCTACGATGCCTATAGTAATTCCGCTGCTCCCGCCTGTCAACGGTGATTGTAGTAGGTCGCGGCGGGGCGGAGTGGCGGGCCGCACGGCGCGGCGGTTTCTGGCACGACCGCGGGGGCACGCTTAGATTTTTCGAGGACTCGCCAGGCAAGGATCCACATCGAGCGGGAGAGCGATGCGCAGGACGGGCGCCCCGATCGGCCGTGTGGTAGGGACGGAGCGGAAGCCGAACACGCCGCACGAGTTCCATTTCTGGACGCCGCCGGACTCGCCCGTGGGGATCGGCACGCTGGTGCGGCTGGAGGCGACGGAGCCGCGTCGCGTCACGGTCTACGGGATCGTGGTGGACGGGGCGAGCTACACCGACCTGCAGACGCCGCTCCACGACTACATCGCGCTGGAGGGCGAGCCGGCGCCGGAGATCCCCGCGCCGACGGAGCGGCCGGAGATCCGCGTCTACACGGCCGCGGTGCTGCGGCACGAGCCGCCGGAGCCGCTGCAGCCCGTGCCCGGCGGGCCGGTCTACCTGGCGTCGGATGAGGACGTCCGGGTGGCGCTGCGCATGGACGCCTACGCGCGGCCGGGCGGGACCGGGATCCCGGTGGGGCTGTACACGACGGGCGGGCTCGAGGCGCCGGTCTACCTGGATGCGGACTTCCTCCTGGGCCCGGAGGCCGCGCACCTGAACATCACCGGGGTGAGCGGCCTGGCCACCAAGACCTCGGCCGTGCTCTTCCTCCTCTCGAGCATCTTCGAGCACTTCCCGAAGCGCGGGCCGGATGGCGTCGCGGCGCTCTGCTTCAATGTGAAGGGTCCGGACCTGCTGTTCCTCGACCAGCCGGCGGAGCTGACGGAGGAGGACCGCGCGCAGTACGAGCGGCTGGGGGTGAGGCCGCGGCCGTTCGAGAAGGTGCGCTACTACGCGCCGTACAAGCCGGACGGGTACAACCTCAACACGCACCGCACGCACGAGGCGCTGTCGCACAACGTCGAGCCGCTGGTCTGGGGGCTCGAGCAGATCCTGAAGTTCGCCGAGGTGCTGCTGACGCGGGAGGACGTGGACGCCAAGGCGGACGCGCTGCTGGAGTTCATCCGGGAGCGGGTGGTGGGTCGGGAGTTCGACAGCGGGACGATCCGGCGCCACTGTGTGCGGACGTTCCAGGACCTGGAGGCGTGGTTCGAGGACGTGCTCGCGGTCTGCGAGCAGAACGACCAGACGGTGTGGCGGACGCACCACGTGGCGACGATCCGGAAGGTGCGCAACCGGCTGCTGAACCTGTCGACGCGGGCGAAGGGGCTGGTCTCGAACGATGCGACGGTGAACGACCTGCCGTGGGGGGCGTTCGAGGACCGGGCGGTGTACGTGATCGACGTGGCGAACGTGGAGCCGGAGGCGCAGGACCTGATCTTCGCGCGGGTGATCACGGAGGCGCGGGAGCGGCTGGAGCGGAACGCGCTGGGGGTGAAGCACCTGGTGGTCTTCGTGGATGAGCTGAACAAGTACGCGCCGGCGGACGGGTACGAGACCTACGTGCGCAAGATGCTGCTGGACATCAGCGAGCGGGGGCGTTACCTGGGGCTGGTGCTCTTCAGCGCGCAGCAGTTCCGCAGCCAGGTGCACAAGCGGGTGGTGGGGAACGCGGGGACATCGATCTACGGGCGGATGGACATGGACGAGCTCGCGACGCCGGGCTACGCGGTGCTCTCGCCGGCGACGAAGGCGAAGCTGGCGACGCTGGCGAAGGGCGAGCTGATGGTCCGGCATCCGCATTTCACGCAGCCGATCTTCCTGCGGTTCCCGCGTCCGGCGGTGCTGTCGGGCCGGCAGGGGATCGAGCGGTTCCCGCCGGCGGAGGACCTGCCGCTCGGGGACGCGGTGGCGCGTCACCTGCGCCGGCTCGACCCGTCGATCTCGACGAACGCGGTGAAGGACCTGATCGCGGGGCGGGACGAGGCCGAGGTGATCTCGGCGCTGCACCGCACGCAGCAGGCCCGGCCGGCGGACCCGCTGAAGTACTTCCAGGGGTGCCTGCGGAAGCGGGTCGTGCGGGAGGTGGTGCCGGCGGGGGGGATCGAGCCGTCGGCGGGTGGGGTGAAGCTGCCCGAGGATCCGTATGCGTGACCACGCCGGGGACCGGGCGGTCTGGCCGCACGGGCCTGGAGCGGGCCGTGTGCGGCCGGTCCCGCCGCCCGTCGCTCGCGGGCGTGGCCAGAGCTCGTGGGGGGAGCCTTGATCCTCGCGCACCTCGCCGATCTGCACCTGGGCTACCGCGCCTACCATCGCCTGGCTCCCGGGGGGATCAATGCGCGGGAGCGGGACGTGGCGCTGGCGTTCCGTGCGGCCGTGGACCGCATGATCGAGCTGGGCGTGGACCTGGTGCTGGTGGCGGGCGACGTCTTCCACACCGTCCGCCCGTCGAACTCCGCGATCGCCGATGCCTTCCGCCAGTTCGCGCGCCTGCGGGCCGGGCTGCCGAAGGCGCCGGTGGTGATCATCGCGGGCAACCACGACTCGCCCCGCTCGGTCGAGACGGGGAGCATCCTGCGGCTCTTCCGGGAGATCCCCGGCGTGGTCGTGGTGGACGATGAGCCCCGCGCCGTCTACCTGGAAGAGATCGACACCTCGGTTCTCTGCCTGCCGCACAACGCGCTGGCGACCGGCGAACGGGTCGCGATCGAGCCGGACCCGGACGCGGGGACGAACATCCTCATGCTCCATGGCACGGTGACCGGCGGGGGCGCGGAGGAGAAGCTGCGCTACGTGAGCGAGTACGGCGGGGCGCGGGTGGAGGCGTCGGAGATCCGGCCGGAGCAGTGGGACTACGTGGCGCTCGGGCATTATCACATTGTCACCGAGCTGGCGCCCAACATGTGGTACGCCGGGGGGATCGAGCGCACCTCGACGAACATCTGGGCGGAGGCGGAGGGGGAGAAGGGGTTCCTCACGTACGACACCGCGAGCCGGATGGCCACGTTCCATCCTCTGCCGACGCGGCCGGTGATCGACCTGCCGCGCTTCTCGGCGCGGGTGCCTCCGGCGGAGCGGGCGGGGGTGGGAGCGCCGCATTACCTGTCGGCGGAGGAGATCGACGCGCGGATCCGCGAGCTCGTGGCGTCGGTGCCGGGGGGGATCGCGGGGAAGATCGTGCGGCTGGTGATCCAGGACGTGCCGCGGGAGCTCTTCCGCGAGCTGGACCATCGCCAGATCCGGGCGTACAAGGCCGAGGCGCTGCACTTCCATCTGGACGCGCGGCGCCCGGAGGTGCGGCGCATCGTCGGGTACGGCGCGCCGATGCGGCGCCTTACGCTCGAAGAAGAGGTGGAGGGTTTCCTGACCCGCCACTGGCAGCGGTCCTCGCCCGAGATCGACCCGCAGCGGCTGGTCGCGCTGGCGCGCCGGTACCTGGCGGAGGCGGGGGACGGCGAGCCCGAGGACGCGCTGGTGCAGGCGGAGTCGGGGCCCTGAGGGTGGGGGACGATGCGGCTGCGTCGACTCCGGCTCCTGAACTTCCGGCAGCACGCCGACACGGAGATCGAGTTCCGGCCCGGGCTGACGGGGATCATCGGCCCGAACGGCGCGGGGAAGAGCACGATCCTGGAGGCGATCGGCTGGGCGCTCTACGGCTCGGGCGCGGCGCGGGGGACGGCGGACACGATCCGTTTCTCGCGGGCGCCGGGCCGGAGCCGCGTCGAAGTCGAGCTGGTCTTCGAGCTGGCGGGCCACGAGTACCGCGTCGTCCGCACGCTGCACGGCGCTGAGGTCTACCTGGACGGGGGATCGACGCCCGTGGCGACGACGCTCACCGGGGTGACGGAGTACCTCGAGGAGCGGATCGGGATGACGCGGGAGGAGTTCTACAACACCTACTTCACGGGCCAGAAGGAGCTGGTCTTCCTGGCGCAGATGGGCCCGGCCCAGCGTGGGCGCTTCCTGAGCCAGGTGCTGGGGTACGAGCGGCTGCGGGTGGCGCAGGACCTGGCGCGGGCCCGGCGCAACGAGGTGCGGCACGAGATCGAGGGCTTGCGGGCCGGGCTGCCGGACCCCGAGTCGCTGCGCGTCGAGCGGGAGGTGGCGGAGCAGAGGCGGCGGGAGGCGCTGAAGGCGCTGCGGGAGGCCGAGCGGGCCCGAGAGGAGGCCGCGGCCCGCCTGTCCGCGCTCGCGCCGCGGTGGGAGGAGGCGCAGCGGGCGCGGGAGCGGGCGCGCGAGCTGGCGCATCAGGCCGACGTCGCTCGCCGCGAGATCGAGGCCGCGCGGCGGGAGGAGGCGCGCGCCGAGGCCGAGCTGGCCCGGATCGCGGCGGCGGAGGCCGAGCTCGCCGCGCTGCGGGTGGATCTGGCCGCCCTGCCCGATGTCGTCGAGGAGTGCCGGCACCTGGCCGAGCTGGCGCGGCTCGCCGAGCGGCGGCACGGGCTCGAGGAGAGCGCGAAGGCGCTCGAGGCCGAGCTGGCCGGGATGGCGGAGCGCGCGGCGCGGCTCGAGCAGGCGCCCGGCCTCTTCGAGCAGTTCAGCCGCGAGCTCGAGGAGGTGAAGCGCGCCCTCGACGAGGCGAACCGGCAGGTCGAGTCGCTCCACGAGGAGTGGGTCCAGCGCCGCCAGGAGGTCGAGACCCGACTCCAAGATTACCGGAAGCGGGCACAGGAGCTCAAGGATCACATCCAGCAGCTCAGGCAGGCGGGGCCGGAGGGCGTCTGCCCCACGTGCGAACGGCCGCTCCGGGAGGAGTTCGGGAAGGTCGTCGGGCGGCTGGAGGAGGAGTGGGAGGAGGTGGTCCAGGACGGGAAGTGGCTCCGGCAGCGGCTCGAGCAGCTCAGGGCGAAGCCCGCCGAGCTGACGGCCGCGGAGGCGCGTCGCACGGAGCTGCAGCGGGCGGCCGAAGAGAAGGCCGAGCGCCGGGCGCGCTGCGAGCGGGCGATGCAGGAGCTCCAGACGCTCCGCGAGGAGCGGAAGCGGAAGGAGGAGCGGCTGGAGCGGCTGCGCGCCGAGCTGGCCGGGCTGCCGCGTGATTACGACGCCGAGCGGCATCGTCAGGCCGAGGCGCGGCTCGCGGAGCTCCGGGGGCTGGAGCGCCGGGCCGCCGCCCTCGAGCAGCTCGTCGAGGCGCGGCCGGCGCGGGAGCGCGAGAAGCGAGAGGCGGGCGAGCGCGCAGCCGCCGCCGAGGCGCGGCTGGCCGAGCTCGAGCGCGACAGCGCCGCCGTGGCGTTCCGCGAGGAGGAGTTCGCGGCGATCCGCGCGGAGCACGAGGCCGCCGCCGAGGCGGTGAGGCGGGCCGAGCTCCGGCTCACCGAGGTCCGCGGCCTCCTGCACGCGGCCGAGGAGGCGCTCGAGAAGGCGGTGCGGGACGAAGCGGCGTACCGGGAGCGGAAGGCCGCGCTGGACGCGCTCGAGCTCGAGCTCCGTCACCACAACGAGCTCGACGCCGCCTTCACGCAGCTCCGGGCCGAGCTGAACAGCCGGGTCCGCCCCGAGCTGAGCGAGCTGGCCAGCCGCTTCCTCGCCGAGGTCACCGATGCCCGGTACACCGCCCTCGAGATCGACGAGAACTACAACGTGCTCGTGCTGGACGAGGGCGAGGAGAAGCCGGTGATCAGCGGCGGGGAGGAGGACATCGTCAACCTGGTGCTCCGGCTCGCGATCAGCCAGATGATCGCGGAGCGCGCCGGCCACCCGCTCTCCCTCCTGATCCTGGACGAGGTCTTCGGCTCCCTCGACCTGGAGCGCCGGGACGCCGTGCTCGAGCTCCTCCACCGCCTGGAGGACCGCTTCGAGCAGGTCATCCTCATCACGCACATCGAGACGGTGCGGGAGGGGCTCGACCAGATCATCCGCGTGGAGTACGACGAACGGACGGGCGCGAGCGTGGTGCGGGAGGAGCGGCCCGGCCGGGCCGCGGTCGAGGCGGAGGAGCTGGTGCCCTAGCGGGCGGCCGCGCCGCCTTGCCCGGCGCGGCCGCCACCCGCCCCGACCTGGGCCGTCTCCTCCCGCTTCCCGAAGGGTTGCCCGGAGTTACCTCTGGCCCAGCCTCTCCCACGCCCTGGCGCGCTCGATGTGGCGCTGCGCCTCCTCCTCCGCCCCCTGCCGGGCGTGCCCCTCCGCCGCCGCGTAGTGGGCGTAGGCGTAGTAGTAGGGGATCCCCTGCGTCGGCTCATCGACCCAGTGCTCCCACGAGTCCGGGAACCCGGGCCGGTGCACGAACACGTTCCAGAGCAGCGAGTCGGTGCGGGGCAGGTCGACGTGCGGGCCGAGGACCCGGGCGAGCGGGCCTTCACCCAGCGCGACGATCCCGCTGGCCGAGTCGGCCGGGACCGGACCGTCGTGCAGCTTGTACGCCACGCCCTGCCGGATCAGGAAACGGCCCAGGTTGATCTGGTTGTACGCGTCCGTGGTCGACGCGAAGTAGATCGGCCGATCCCCGATCGCCGTGGCGACGATCCCCGTCAGGAAGATGTCCGCCGGGATCATCACCGTGTTCGGCGGGAGCGTCGTCTCGATGTTCGAGGCGCGGAAGACCAGCGTGTCCCGCGTGGCGAACGGCGGGGTGTTCGCGATCTGGTCGATCTGCTCCTCGGTGA
Source organism: Longimicrobiales bacterium (assembly GCA_036564015.1). Taxonomy (GTDB): domain Bacteria; phylum Gemmatimonadota; class Gemmatimonadetes; order Longimicrobiales; family RSA9; genus DATCLG01. The sequence goes on along the minus strand of DATCLG010000027.1, from coordinate 3,568 downwards.
GCTGGATGATCGACCGGGTCGGCGGCCGGTTCAGCGGACGGTAGAACGCCGGCCCGTGGTCCGCCTCGTAGGGGCGCTGGCAGATGATCCGCGTCGGGTCCGCGTTCGGGTCCTGCCCGGGCGCGCACGGCGTGGTGAGCTTCTGGATCTGCTTCACGTACCACGGCGTGTTGAGGTAGGACATGACGATGACCGTCACGTCCCTCCGGATCCCCTCCACCTCCTGGAGATACCAGAGCGGGAAGGTGTCGTTGTCGCCGTTCGTGAAGAGCACGCCATACGGCTCGACGCTCATGAGGAGGTTGTAGGCCCAGTCGCGGGCGGCGTAGTCGTGGGCCCGGGAGGCCCAGCTCCAGTTGGCCACGAGTGGGATGAGTCCGAGGACCAGCACCGGCGCGGTGACCGCGTAGGGCCGCCTGCCCGGCGCGGACGATCGCGCCACCCGTTCGGCGAGCCGACGCCAGAGCGCCGCGAGGCCGATCCCCGCCCACACGCCCCAGACGGAGAAGCTCGCGATGAAGAAGTAGTCGCGCTCGCGGACCTCGTGCATCTCCATGCCCGGGAAGCGGTCGCGGGCGTACGAGTACCCGTAGCGGAAGTTGAGGTAGAAGACGAGCGCGACGGAGAGCGTGGCGTAGAGCACGGCCACGTAGGCCCAGCTCCGCCGGTCGTGCCGGTAGTGCGTGATGGCACCGTAGATGCCGAGCCCGGCGAAGACCAGCGTGACCAGCGGCCGCACCCCGCCGAAGAGCGAGTCGTTCCCCGCGATCGACCGGGCCCACTGCCAGTCGAAGTACTGGAGGTAGTTCCCGAGCTGGGCGACGAACAGCGAGAAGTCGCGCGGCAGCTGCGGGTCGATCGGGTTCGCGAACACCGACGGCTTGAGGTACTGCCGCCGCGCGAGCGCGTCAGAGAGCGCCTCGCACCCGGCCCGGCCGAAGGTCAGGATGCTCCCTAGCGCCGAGGTGAGCGAGGGGCAGGTCGGCGCCGCCTCGTTGATGACCGGGTCCAGCGCCGCGCGGATCGGCAGGAAGAACTGCACCGAGAGCCCCACCACCGCCGCCGCCGCCGCCAGGGCGTAGATGCGCCAGTTGGCGAGCGTCCGGGGCGACACCAGCAGGACGAACACGAAGAGCGCGGGCGCCGCGAGGAACGCCATCAGGTGGTTGCCCACCGAGAGCGCCAGGATGAAGACCATCAGGATCAGGAGGTTGTCATCCTTCCCGCGCCCGAGGTTGTCCCGCCACCGGAAGGCGAGCCAGGAGAGCAGGGCGATCGTGAGGAGGCTGACCGTGTAGACCTTTTCGTTCACGTTGGACTGGTTCCAGACCGTGAACGCGGTGGCGCTGAGCAGCACGGCCAGCGCGGCGCCCGTCAGGCGGAAGACGCGGCTCGGCGAGTAGTACGCCAGGATCCGGTGCGCGAGGAGGAACCAGAAGCCGTGCGCCAGCGCGCTCATCGTGGCGCTGAACAGATTGATCCGCACGGCCACCGGCAGGCCCGTGGGGGAGAGCAGGATGTCCCACGACCGGGCGAGGATCACGAAGAGCGGGTTGCCCGGGGGGTGCGGGATCCCCAGGATGTGGGCCGTGGCGATGTACTCGCTCGTGTCCCAAAAGGCGGTGGTCGGCGCCAGGGTGAGGACGTAGAGCGACCAGACGGCGAGCGCCGCGAGCCCCGCCGCCAGGTAGGGCGGCCGGTACGATTCCGTCTCGATCGGGGCCCACCGCGCGCGCGGAGCTCGGGTTGCCTCGGTGGTCGACTTCATGCCGTCGTCGTTGGGAAGCGACTTCCTCCGAACTGTCGGTCGGGCGGCTGTACCCGCGCGGGCCGCCCGCTGTTCCTGTCCACAATCCTTCCAAAATAAGCCATTCCGGGGCCGCCTCTCAAGCCCGGGTGCCGGGTGCGCGGGTGCAGAATTTGCCCTTCGCGTAGGCTGGAGCCAGGGTCGGAAGGAGGCAGGATGCCCGCGAGGAACGACAGGCGCGAGGCGGCGTACGCCCTCGCGCGGAGCGACCTGTTGCACGAGATGCTGCGCGGAGGTCTCTTCGACATGGACGAGCACGACCGCGGGGAGCACGTCGCCGCGATCGTCCGGGGCCTCCAGGCCAGGTACCCCGACCTGGACGAGCAGATGGTCCGGCGGCTGGTGGGAGAGGGGATGCAGCGGACGTACGGGGATGCCACGCTGAACGAGGCGGAGCGGAGCGGGCGGAGCACGCCCCCTCCATAGACGGGACCGCTCCCGTCCCGGCACGTCGGAACGGGAGCGGTCGTCAGGGCGGAGAGGCCGCCGCGGGTCAGAACAGGCCGACCCGCAGGCCGACCATGCCGAAGATGTCGTTCTGGAGCTTGCTGTCGTTGCCCGCCGCCGCGCTCTCCGGCTTGTACCGGCTGATGTAGTCGGTCACCTCGACCAGGAGCGAGACGCTGGGCAGGAGCCGGACGTTGAGCCCCGCGCCCACGTGGAAGGCGAAGTTGCTCTTGTCGGCGAAGATGTCCTCGATCTGCTCCTGCTCCAGGTCCTCCTCGTCGAAGTCGTAGCGCTTGATGCCTGCGCCCGCCAGGAGGTAGGGCTGCAGCGGGGCGATCGCCGGGACCGGACGGAAGACCAGGTCGCCGGACAGGGCGAGCAGGGTCGCCGCCGCCTCCTGCGGGTCGCCGGCGTCATCTCCGACGGACAGCCGCGTGTCCGTGGCGTAGTCCAGGTTGGCGCGCAGGTCGATCGGGAAGAGCGGGAGGTCCAGCTCGAGGGCGAGCCCGATCGCCAGGCTTCCGCCCAGCTCGGCCGGATTGTTCCCGGCTACGGCATTGCTCACCACGGCCAGCTCGTTGACCGGCACGTAGGCCCCGATCTTGGGCGTGAGCTGGAGATTGGGACCGGGCACCTGGGCGTTGAGGTCCCTGGCCCCGGCGGCGAGCGCCAGGAGGGCCACGGCTAACACCATTTTCCTGTGCATGGCTCTGCCTCCAACGTTGGAGTGTCCGGCGCCGGGGCGGACCGCCGATGGCCCGGCCGGCGCTGTGATCTGGGGTCGAGAATTCTAATATCGGAGCAGATTTGGTGCCATTGTCTGCGATCCAGGCCGGCGGAGCGCGTAAGACGCGGCCCGTGGCCGCACTGCGCGGACGATCCCCTGGCGCGGAGGGGGATCGGAGCCGGGCGACGACGCGGGCGACATTGACACTTCCGTTTTCGTCCTCGACATTTGTTGCGTATGTATCGTCCGACCTTCGCAGAGTTTGCCCGCCTCGCCCGTTCCGGGGACCTGGTTCCTGTTTCGCGCGAGTTCCTTTTCGACGCCGACACCGCGGTGACGGCCTACGCCAAGCTCCGGCGGCCCCCGTTCGGGTTCCTGCTGGAATCGGTGGTCGGCGGCGAGAAGTGGGCGCGCTACACCTTCCTGGGCACCGCGCCGCGCGAAGCGTGGCGGCTGGAGAGCGACGGCCGGATCCGCCGCTGGACGCCGGAGCACGGCTGGGGCGAGCCGCGGGTCTCCTCCGACCCGCTCCGTGAGTTCGATGCCCTGATCCGGAGCCGGAAGCCCGTGTCCATCCCCGGACTGCC
>DATCLG010000026.1:0-4666 GCA_036564015.1 Longimicrobiales bacterium | reverse complement strand
AGATTGAACGGCATCGCCCGAGCGGATCAATGCCCGTTTCGCTTCCCGTCCCCTTGCCCGGCCTGCTGCTCCCGGGGCGGGCGGGTTGCGGGGAGCGCCGCGGTCTTGCGGATCGCCGATCGCCCGATCTGGCTCTTGAAGATCTCCGCGGGCGAGACCTGGAAGAGCCCGGACTTGGAGAGCGTGATGTTGGGCCTTGCCTGAACCTTTTCCATAGCCGCCTCCGGGAGGGAGAGGGCGTTCCATCACGGCGAATCCGACCGCCGCCCCCGCGTCGCGCCGGGGCGAGTCCGCGCGGGCAGGATCTGGCACCGTAGACCCCTCACTCGCGAGTACCCGCTGCGGCGGGCGCCAGGTTCCGGTCCAGCCGCCCGGCGAGACCCGCAGCCTCGGGCCGGCCCTGGTCTCGCCCGGGCGCCGCGGCCGGCGACCCTGGTCGGGGCCCGTCGACCGAAGGTAAACGGGCAGGGCCGCTGGCGCCATAGCGGGCGGGGACGAAAGGAAGCGAAGCGGTCCCGGTCGTCGGCGGCGACGGGAGCGCACCCGGCGAGGGCGGGCGAGTTCGCGGGCGGCAGTGGCGGGCGTTGAGTTTGCCCCGGGGACAGCGAAATGGCGCGGTTGGCATGACGTAATATATTGAATTCCGGCCGTGGGCCGGTTCGATGGAATCATTGGCCAACTCGCCGCCTCGACCGGGTCCATCGCGGGCCAACCCGTTCGGAATCCTTGGTGGACGGCCTTTGCCAGACGGCCGATCGGCCGCACTGTCACCCGACGGACAATCGCCGATCCTCGTCGGTTCCGGCATCGAACCATGACCGCACCCGAAGCCGTGGCGCGCGCGAACATCGACCGCCAGCTCGAGCAGGCGGGCTGGGTCGTGCAGGACCGGGACGCGATGAACCTCTACGCCGGTCCCGGTGTGGCCGTGCGCGAGTTCCCGCTCGCGCCGGGGCACGGGACCGCCGACTACCTGCTCTACGTGAACCGGAAGGCGGTCGGGGTCGTCGAGGCGAAGCCGGAGGGCACGACGCTGACGGGCGTCGAGGTGCAGACGCGCAAGTACGCCGAAGGCCTCCCGGACACCGTCCCCGCCCACCTCCGCCCGCTGCCGTTCCTACCAGAGCACCGGCGTCGAGACGCGGTTCACCAACCTGCTCGACCCCGAGCCGCGGTCGCGCCGGGTGTTCACCTTCCATCGCCCGGAGACGCTCGCGCTGTGGGCCGCGGGCGCGCCGGGCGTGGCGCTCGCGGCCGAGCCGGGGGCGTGGGCCGGCGGTCGGTCCCTACGTGCTGGTCTGGTTCCTGTCGGCAGGAGGACGGACCTGTATCGAACGTGTCGCCAGCTCAACTTCTGGCCTGTATACGCTGAGTGTGTCGAAGGTGGCCGCATTGCCAGTTCCTCTACCGCCCGAAGGCGAGCGCCAGAGGATTGTCGCAGAAGTGGACCGGCGCTTATCAATCCTGCAGGCCGTCGACGAGAACATAAATCGCCAGTTCCTGCGGGCAGCCAAAGTCCGGCAAGCTGTCCTTACTCGCGCTTTTCAAGGCCGCCTCGTCCCCCAGGACCCGAGCGACGAGCCGGCGAGCGTGCTCCTGGAGCGGATCCGGCGTGGGCGCGGGCGCGGCACCGCCGCCGCGCCAAAGGCCCGGGGCCGGAGCGCAGGAAGACAGGTGCCGGCCGGCGGCGGGAGCCGGTAGATTCGGATCGTCCGCCACCTCCTCGACACGCCCGACGACGGCGGCCGACACGACGGCCGGAAGCTGCGAGGCATGCCGGCGAGGGGATCCCCCCGAGATCGGCGGCGTGCCCCCCCGGCTGGCGGGCCTTGTTCCATGGTGGAATCCTTGCTATCTTTCCACCATAGGGTTCGAAGGAGGTACGCCGTGGCCCTCAACATCAAGAACGCCGAAGCCGATCGGCTCGCCCACGAGCTGGCGAGGGAAACCGGGGAGACGATCACGGCAGCCGTGACCGCGGCGCTCCGCGATCGTCTGGCGGCCGTGCGCCGCAAGGGGGACCGCACGAACCTTCGGGCGGCGGTTGCGGAGATCCAGGCCTTCGTCGCTTCCCTTCCGGATCGCGACCGTCGGCACCCCGAGGCGATTCTGGGCTACGACGAGTTCGGCCTTCCGGCCTGACCGACGGATCCGACTTGGTCATCGACACCTCTGCGCTGATCGCGATCCTGTTGGGGGAACCGGAAGCGGCGGCGCTCGTCGACGCGATTGCGGCCGACGAGACCCGCCTGGTGGGAGCTCCCACCCTGGTCGAGGCCTCGGCGATCATGGTGGCCCGCAAGGGCCCCCAGGGCGCCATCGCGCTCGATGCCTTGCTCGAGCGGCTCGACATCGAGGTCGTCGCCATGTCGGCGGAGGCGGCCTCCCTCGCCCGTTCCGCGTACACCCGCTACGGCAAGGGGGTCGGGTCGCCGGGCGTGCTCAATTACGGCGATTGCCTCTCCTATGGCGTGGCCATGGCGACGGGCGAGCCGCTTCTGTTCAAGGGCGACGATTTCACGCAGACGGACGTCCTCCGGGTTACTTACTGAAGCGCGCACGTCGTTTCCATTTCGCCCGCTCGGCGCCATACCGGCGCGGCCGGCGCCGGGACGGCCGCTGCCCGGCGAGGAGATGGCCAGCCCGGCGGACCAGGCACCACTTTCCAAAGTTGCTACATCCAGACATGCAAGATAGGGGGAGGCGACGACGAGATCGCGGCTGTGGGCGGCGGGGAAATCAGGAAGAGAAATCGTGTGACGACAACGAGCTTCGCTCCATCCACCGGCCGAGCCCCTGCCCCGGGAAGGAGCGCGATCGTAAGGAACGATGGGCCACGCGATGGGCCGCGAACATGGCCAGATGGGTCAACTTTGGATAATGGTGCCTGGTCCGCAGCCTGCCCCCTGCCCCCAGCCTGCCCCCTCGCTCAAAGTGAACGGGCGCCCAGCCGCCCACGTACGACAACCGACACCCGGGACATCCCCATGGCTGCTGCCGAGGCGCTGCGGTGTTCCTTGCGAAATCCGCGGCCGATGATACGTTCTGAACCAGCCACCTGCGCATGGTAACCCCGTTATCCACAATCGCGATGCAGCTCGAACCCATCGATCGGCTGAGGACGCTCCTCCGGGAGCTGTTCCAGCTCGACCTGTCCGACCTCGATTTCGGCCTCTACCGCCTGCTCCGCATCAAGCGCGACGAGGTCGAGGCGTTCCTCGACGAACAGCTCCCGCGGCGCGTGCGGGAGGCGTTTGAGGACGTGGCCGCCGAGGACCGGGCCGCAGCCGAGCGCGAGCTCGCCGAGCTGGCCGACCGGATCCGCCGCGAGGTCGCCGACGACGCGATCCTCCCGAACGGCGACGTCGACCCCCGGCACCGCGACAACCCCGCTCGCGCCATCCGGGAGCTGATCGAGGCCTACGACGCGGCGCGCGCCCGCGCCGTCCAGGCCCGAACTAGCGACGCGCTCCAAGGCGAGGTCTTCAACCACCTCTACAACTTCTTCTCGCGCTACTACGAGGACGGCGACTTCATCCCCCGCCGGTGGTACGGCGCCGCCCGGGAACGCTTCGCCGTGCCGTACAACGGCGAGGAGACGTTCTTCCACTGGGCCAACCGCGGGCAGCACTACGTCAAGACGGGCGAGGTGTTCCGCGACTACGCCTTCACCGTCGACGCGGGGTTCGACGGGACGTTTCGCGTGCGCTTCGTCCTGACCGACGCGAAGCTCCCGACGGGCGACAACAAGGGCGACACGCGTTTCTTCGTCCCGCTCCCGGACGGCGTCGCCGAGGACGCCGACGCCCGCACGCTCACCGTGCCGTTCCACTACCGCCCGCTCACCGAGGAGGAGCGGGCCCGCTACGGCGAGAACGGTCGGGTCCAGGACGCGATCCTCGTCGACGCGGCGCCGGCGATCCTCGACGCGATCCGGAGCAAAGCCCTCGCCACCGCCCTCGCCGCGCCGAGCGGTGAGGCCGCGGACGACGAAGCGCCGCCGTCGCTCCTGCTCCGGCGGCTCCGGCACTTCGCCCGCCGCAACACGAGCGACTTCTTCGTCCACCGCGACCTGCGCGGGTTCCTGCAGCGCGAGCTCGAGTTCTACCTGAAGGACCAGGTCCTGCACATCGGCGACCTCGACGCCGACCTGCCGGCCAAGCTGCGTACGCTGCGCGCCGTTCGGCGCGTCGCGGGCGAGATCATCGAGTTCCTGGCGCAGCTCGAGGAGGTCCAGCGTCGCCTCTTCGAGAAGCGCAAGTTCGTCCTCCGCACCGACTGGCTCGTCCTGATCAAGGACGTGCCCCGCGAGCTGTGGCCCGAGGTCCTGGCGAACGAGGCGCAGCTCGAGGCGTGGCGCGCGCTCTTCCACATCGATCCGGGGAACGACCTGTTCAACCCCGAGGGCGAGGTGAACGAGGCGTTCCTGGAGGCGCATCCGACGCTGGTCGTCGACACCCGGCACTTCGACCAGGACTTCGTCGACCGCCTCCTCGAGGGCTTCGACGGTGACCTAGACGACGCTGTCGGCGGGATCCTCATCCACGGCGAGAACTACCAGGCGCTGCGCCTGCTCGAGCGGAAGTACGCCGGCGCGGTCAAGTGCATCTACATCGATCCGCCGTACAACACCGGGAGCGACGACTTCATCTACAAGGACCGCTAC